>DBBK01000146.1:0-578 GCA_002292165.1 Brevundimonas sp. UBA986 | reverse complement strand
GACGACCGCGTCGCCAACCTTGAATTCCAGACCGCTCTTGTTCGTCATGTCATTCCTTTCCCGGACGCAGGGGACCGGCGAAGCGCAGGCGTGTGACGCAAACAGGTTTCCCACCGCCGGCGAGGGCCGTCGGGGGGACTATCAAAGCGTCAAATGCAGAAACGGATCACCAAACCTCTGGCCGACCCCGCCTTCATGGGCGGGATTCTGTCGCAAACTCGGGCGGCGCAGTGAAACTGCAGACCGCCCGATCCAATGTGAAGGAACATATCACAAAACGAGGCAATTTCAAAACGTCCCCTCGGCCTATGGTACGAAGGGGTCCATTGTGACCGCATTGCGACGATAGGCCAAAGGTTCGATCAGGAACCCTTGCCGGGGTTCGGACTGAAATGGTTCTCGAACTTGTTCTCGACCCGCTCCCACTCCTCGCGGTCGGCGGGCGGCGTGCCCTTCACGGTGATGTTCGGCCAGACCTTGGCGTAGGACGCGTTGATCTGCAGCCACTTGCCGTCGGGCTCGTCCTCGGTGTCCGGCTTGATCGCGTCGATCGGGCATTCCGGCTCGCAGACGCCGCA
>DBBK01000095.1 GCA_002292165.1 Brevundimonas sp. UBA986 | reverse complement strand
AGACCCCGACGCGTCCTTCGCGCACCCCGGCCTCGACCCCGAACTCGCCCAGGGCGCCGATGATCCAGTCTTCGAGACCGCGCACGAGGGCCCGAACGTCGCGGCCGCGCCGGTTCAGGTCCAGCATCACATAGGCCACCCTCTGACCCGGCCCGTGATAGGTGAACTGCCCGCCCCGGCCGGTGCGGTGCACGGGGAAGCGGCCGACGTCCAGCAGGTCGTCGTCCTTCGACGAAACCCCCGCCGTATAGAGCGGCGGATGCTCCAGCAACCAGATCAGTTCCGGGGCCTCCCCGGCTGCAATCGCCGCCACCCGGGCCTCCATCGCCTCCACCGCCGGCTCGTAGTCGACATAGCCGGACGCCACGGCCCATTCGACCGGCGGGCCGTCAGGCCGGAAAACAACCGAATCGGTGCTGGAACGGGCGGGATTTAACGGGTCGGCAAGCATGGCGGATTCAATGTGGGCCCCGATGCGTCCGCGCAAGACCTCCTCTCGCGCGTTCCGAGGATTAAAGAGTACCCCTTGAGCCAGATCGATTCCGTCGACGTCGAGATTTCGGTGGTGCTGGGCCGTTCGGTCCTGCCCATGTCGCAGCTGCTCAAGATGGGCCGCGGCGCGGTGATTCCGCTCGACGCCTCCGAGCATGACGAGGTCTGGATCCTGGCCAACAACCACCCGGTCGCGCGCGGCGAGATCGAGATCCGCGAGGACCGGATCGCCATCACGGTCACCCGCCCCGCCGACGTCTACGACTTCATGGCGGGGGCCGCCTGAGCCCGCGCTCCGACAGCCGGGTTAACCAGACCGTTCGCCTGACGGCGGTAGCGTCTTCTGCGGCGCCGCAATATCATCTAGAGATCGAAACAGTATTGGGATCGCCAGTCGGCCGGAGGAACATCCGCCCGCTCGCATCCGGGGCCTGGGGAGCGCCGAAGTGAACTATCTGTGGCTGTTTGTCGGCGCGGTCATCGGGACCTACTGGGTCTCGCGCCTGATCATCCGCCTGACCGGCACGCGCCGGCAGACCTGGGGCCTGGTCGGCGTCCATGCCGTCACCCTCCTGGGCCTGGCGGTGATCACCGGCCTGATCCGCGGCGGGATGAACACCTTCGACATCTGGTCGATCACCCTGTTCGGCCTCGCCGGCGCCCTGTGGCTCCGCTACGACCTGGTCCGCCGCAAGACGGCCTGAGCCCTTCGGCGCCGACCAAAGAAAAACGCCGGATCGTCGATCCGGCGTTTTCAATTCTGTCTTGATGCGTCCCGATCAGGGCAACATCAGCCGTCCTGCCTGGAAGATCGTCAGATCCGGCCGGCTGACCGGGATGAAGGCGATGCCCTTCACCGCGAACCGCTCCAGGGTGAACTGAACCCCCAGGCCGCTGTAGGCGATGACCTTGGTGTCGCCGTAGTATTTCTGGGCGTCGGGCGCGCCCATCATCGTCCAGATGGCGTCCTCGGTGGTGTTGATGCCCACGCCCAGGAAGGCCGGGCAGGCGCCGCCGTTGGTCCCCTTGGCGTAGCACAGGATCGATTCGGCCTGCTCGCGGTCGTTGTAGTTGAAGACCATGGTGCTGGCGCCGCGCTCATAGACCCACTGGCTGGCCCCCTCATTGCCCGGCGTGCCGAGGATGTAGCGGGTGTCGGTCTTGGACAGGCCGCGCGGCAGGCCGCCGGTCTGTGTCGCGGCGTGATAGATCCAGCCCCCCGACGCCACGACGTACAGCACCGCCGCCGCGCCCAGAACCAGGGGGGCGAATTTGCTGACGCCCTGATGCTGCAGGAACGAACTGGCCGTGGTCAGGCCGCGGCCGCTGCGTTCGCCAGTCCGGCGCCGCCTGCGTTTGACCTCGCCGTCGCTCGGCTTCGTATCCATGCACTATCCCCACAGCCCGACGCCTCAGCGCCCTTTTTTGCTTATGATATGATCGCCTGAAGGCCCGCAAGGGCCTGCCCGCGTCAGGAGAGCCAGTCTTGCGACAAACTTCCTGAGAAAGGATGTGCAAACTCGCGCTTGGCTTTCTTGTCGGGCTCCGCTATCAGCCCCGCTCCGATGCGAGCGGTCGTGGCGGAATTGGTAGANNGAGTCTTCTCGACCGCACCATCTGTTTGGATGACGAATCAGGGATACTAATCGGCGCTACCGGCTGATTGACATCGAGAGGGAGGCAAACCGCGTGAGCGACAGAACCCCCCTTCTCGACCCTGAGGTCATCACCGAGGACCACGAGGCCCTCGACGAGGACTACGTCCTGACCGCCTCCTTCGTGGAAAAGGTCGTCGACGCCGCCGATGACGGCGACGGCATGCGGCTGCGGTCCTTGCTTGAAGATTTGCACCCCGCCGACGTCGCCGACCTGATGGGCTTCCTGACGTCCGAGCACCGGGCGGTCGTGGTTCTGTGGCTGCCGCCCGAGCTGCTGGCCGAGACCCTGCCCGAGCTGGACGACGGCATCCGCGAGGAGGTGCTGGAGCGCGTCCCCAACGCCACCCTCGCCGAGGCCCTCCAGGAACTCGATTCCGACGACGCCGCCGCCGTCGTCGAGGACCTCGAGGACGACCAGCGCGAGAAGGTTCTCGCCGCCATGCCCGCGCCCGACCGCGCCGCGATCGAAAACTCGCTGGGCTATGAGGAAGACTCCGCCGGCCGCCTGATGCAGCGC
>DBBK01000133.1:6454-6746 GCA_002292165.1 Brevundimonas sp. UBA986 | reverse complement strand
GGTGTTCTTCGGCTAGCCCTGCGGTTGCGGAACGACCGTCGGCCCGCACACCGCGCGGATGCCCGCCGCCGCGAACCGGACCATATAGTCGCAGGCGCTCTCCAGATCGCCCGAACGGGCCAGGCCTCCGGAAAGCCGGTCCAGACGCCCCGTCTCGCCCAGGGTCAGGGTCAGGGCCCCCGACAGATTATGATAGGCCCAATAGAGATCGACGTCCCTCGACCCCGGGATCAGGCTCCGGATCAGCTCGATCAGCCGGTGGATGGCCGGGTCGAAATAGCGGGCCATGGTC
>DBBK01000133.1:0-6391 GCA_002292165.1 Brevundimonas sp. UBA986 | reverse complement strand
CCCCGGCGGCCTCGACATAGCGGTTGATGGCGTCGACCCGGTCGTTGTTCCAGACCTCGGCCCGGCGGATGAAGACCGCATCGAACAGCTCGCGCTTCGCTCCGAAATAATAGTGGACCAGAGCCGTATCGACCCCCGCCTCGCGCGCCACCTCACGGATGGTGACCCCATAGAAGCCGTGCTTGGAAAACAGGTCCTCGGCCGCGTCCAGAATGGTGGCGCGGGTGTCCACGGCGGGAGCGCCGGCGGCCTTGGGCGGGCGGCCGCGACGGGCCGGCGGAGGGGCGATCTCACTCATGGGCACAGGCTTAGACCCGCGACCGGCGCCGGTGCAACGGCGCCACAGGGTGACGTCACGTCAGTCATCCGAAGCTGGGCCGTTTGACAGAATGGCGAAACAGGGTCAGGTTCGAGAAAATCATTGAACGCTGAATAACGGCGTCATTGGGCTGGAAACAAAAGGAACGGGACAACCCCCATGAACAGACTCGTCAAGAGCGCGCTGCTGGCCGGCGCGGCGTGGAGTGCTATTTCAACCGGGGCCCTGGCCCAATCCGCGGCCCCCGCGCCGCAGGACGACACGGCCTCGGTCGAGGACGTCGTCGTCACCGCCCGTCGGCGTGACGAACAGCTGAAGGACGTGCCGATCGCGGTCTCGGCCCTCAGCGCGGCCCGCCTGGAACAGACCGGCGCCACCGACATCACCGTCCTGCAGCAGCAGACGCCCAACGCCACGGTCCAGATCGCCCGGGGCTCCAACTCCACCCTGATCAGCTTCATCCGCGGCGTCGGCCAGCAGGATCCGCTGTGGGGCTTCGAGCCCGGCGTCGGCCTCTATATCGACGACGTCTATGTCGCCCGTCCGCAGGGCGCGGTGCTGGACATCTTCGACATCCAGCGCATCGAGGTCCTGCGCGGTCCGCAGGGCACCCTGTACGGCCGCAACACCATCGGCGGCGCGATCAAATACGTCACCAAGCGCCTGGGCGATGAACCCTCGGCCATGCTGCGCGCCGATCTGGGCTCCTATCGCGAGATCAACGCCCTCGGCTCGGTCAACCTGCCGCTCAGCGACACCTTCGCCATCGGCGGCGCCGTGGCCCGCTACACCCGCGACGGCTACGGGACGAACCTGACCACCGGCCAGGAACACTACAACAAGGACGTCACCGCCTACCGCTTCAGCGCGGAATGGACCCCGACGGACGACCTGTTCTTCCGCCTCGCCTACAACCGCGTCGACGATGACTCGGCGCCGCGCCACGGTCACCGCGAAGTGCCCTCGACCACCGGCGGCTATCTGCCCCCGGCCAATGTCTATGACACCCAGGCGGGCCTGACCGGCGACCAGTCGGTGATGACCGACGGCGTCTCCCTGACCGGCGAGTATACGCTCAACGACCAGATCACCCTGAAGTCGATCACCGCCTATCTGACCGGCGACACCAAGACCGTCATCGACTTCGACGAAACGCCGCTGCCGACCCTGGACATTCCGGCACTCTATTCGGACCATTCCTTCACCCAGGAATTCCAGCTGCTCTATACCGGCGAGCGGCTGTCGGGCGTCGCCGGCCTGTTCTTCATGGACGCCACGGCCTCGGGCGCCTTCGACACCATCGCCGGAAACCTCGGCCTGTCGATCGCGGCCGCCGGTTCGGTCGACACCAAGTCCTATTCGGCCTTCGCCGACGTCAGCTACGACCTGACCGACCGCCTGCACGTCTCGGTCGGCGGCCGCTACACCCGCGACGACAAGGACGGCCAGGTCCTGCGCCTGTTCTACCTGGGCGCCACCCGCTCGCCGTTCACCGGCGGCGTGGATCGTCCGATCTTCGCGACCCGCACCAACTACACGGCGTCCAAGACGTTCGAGAAGTTCACGCCCCGCCTCAGCGTCTCCTACGACTTCTCGGACGATGTGACCGGCTACGGCTCGATCAGCCAGGGCTTCAAGTCGGGCGGCTGGGACATGCGCGGCGACGCGGCCCTCGTGCCCCAGACGGTCAACGGCTATGAGCCGGAAACGGTCACCAACTATGAGTTGGGCCTGAAGGGGTCGGCCTTCGACCACTTCCTGAACTTCTCCTCGGCCATCTTCTACGCCGACTACAAGGACCAGCAGATCACCACCCAGCAGGTGGCCACGGCCCCGGCCGTCGGCATCGCCTCGGTGGTCGACAACGTCGGCGCCTCGCACATCTACGGCGCCGAGCTGGAAGGTTCGGCCTTCTTCAACGACCACTTCACCGCCAACTTCTCGGTCGGCTATCTGAAGAACGAGTTCGAGAAGTTCATCTCGCTGGCCACCGGCACGCCGGTCGACGTCTCGAACACCCGCGAGCCGCAGAACTCGCCGGAATGGTCGGGCTACCTCGGCCTGACCTGGTCGGATCAGGTCGCGGGCGGCGAGCTGCGCATCACCCCCTCGGCCTCCTATCGCGGCGACTACCACCTGTTCGACGCGCCGGATCCGGTGCTCGACCAGAAGGCCTTCACCCTGATCGACCTGTCGGCGACCTGGACCTCGCCCTCGGGCGCCTGGGAGCTGGGTCTGTTCGGCAAGAACCTGACCGACGAACGCTACAAGGTCGGCGGCTACAACTTCGGCACCGCCACCTACAACAACTCCATCGACGCCTTCTACGGCCCGCCGCGCACCATCACGGCCCGCCTGACCTGGCGCCGTTGATCGGACCGTAGCGGTCTGACAGAGGGGCGGCGGTCTCCTGCGACGCAGGGCCGCCGCCCTTTTTCGTTGCGGCGGCCGCCTTGGCCGTTACCATACCGAAAACCAGAAAATCCGAGGAAGCGACATGGCGACGACCGACACGACCGCCCCGCAGGCCCCCGCGCAACGGGGCGGATACCGCTATTACGTCCTGGCGGTCCTGGTTCTCGTCTACATGCTCAATTTTCTGGATCGCCAGATCATCGGGATTCTCGCCGCCCCGCTGAAGGCCGAGTTCAAGATGTCGGACAGCCAGTTCGGCCTCCTGGGCGGCATCGCCTTCGCCTCGGTCTATTCGACCCTCGCCATTCCCCTCGCCTGGCTGGCCGACCGCTTCTCGCGCGTCTGGATCATGACCGGCGCCCTCGCCGTCTGGTCCGGCTTCACCGCCCTGTGCGGCATGGCGGGCTCCTTCGGCCAGCTGTTCCTGTGCCGCATGGGCGTGGGCGTCGGCGAGGCGGGCGGGGTGGCCCCGGCCTATTCCCTGATCGCCGACTATTTCCCGCCGCAGCACCGGGCCCGGGCCCTGGCCGCCTTCGCCTTCGGCATTCCGCTGGGCACCGCCGCCGGGACCCTGGTCGGCGGCCTGCTGGCCGCGACCTACGGCTGGCGCACCGCCTTCATCGCCGTCGGCCTGATGGGTCTGGTCCTCGCCCCCCTGCTGCGCCTGACCATCCGTGATCCGAAGCGCGGCGGCAGCGACCTCGCCGCTGCAGCACCCGCGCCCGCCGTCGCCGGCCCGACCGGTCCCGGCCGCGTCGCCGCCCTGATCATGCTGGGCCTCGGCGCCGGCTGCATGATCCTCGCCGCGCTGGGCCAGTTCGCGGGCGTCCCCGCCGGCAATCCGCTGGTCTGGGCCTTCGGCGGCGGCCTGGCCCTCGTTATCGGCATCTCTCTGATGATCGCCAGGGCCACGGCCTCGGTCGTCGTCAAGAAGCCCAGCTTCTGGCTCCTGGCTCTGGGCGCCGCCTCTTCCTCGGTCTGCGGCTACGGCGTCGCGGGCTGGCTGCCGCTGTTCTTCATGCGCAGCTTCGACCTGACCCTGAAGCAGACCTCCTGGTACTATTCCGGCATCGCCCTGATCGGCGGTCTGGCGGGCATCTGGCTGGGCGGGATGATCGCCGACAAGCTGGCGAAGAAGGGCAAGGGCGCCTATCCCCTGACGCCAGCCGTGGCCTTCCTGATCTCCGGCCCCTGCTTCATCCTGGCCATGAACTCGGCCTGGCTGATCCAGCAGATCATTCCCGGCGGCGGGTCGCAGGGCCTGTCCCTGACCATCGCCTTCCTGATCTTCCTGATCCCGACCGGTCTGAACCTGGCCTGGCTGGGGCCGGTGACGGCGGCGGTCCAGCATCTGGTCCCGGCCCCGATGCGCTCGACCGCCTCGGCCCTGTTCCTGCTGATCAACAACCTGCTGGGTCTGGCCGTCGGCTTCTTCTACTTCGGCTGGATGAGCGACCTTCTGGCCCCGCACTTCGGCGAGGAGAGCCTGCGCTGGGCCATCTACACCGGCGTCGGCTTCTACGTCCTGGCCTCGATCCTGTTGTTCGGGGCTTCGCGGACGCTGAAGAAGGACTGGGTCGACTAGGGGCGACCCCTCATACGGCCCTTTCATACCGGGCCTGATCCGATCGATAGCGTAACGGGTGATCACAGACGGTTGCACCTGCGAACAAGCGACGCCTATAAGCGCGGCCAACTTTCTTCCCCAGGCCACCGCCACAGGACGTCGGATCCATGAACATTCACGAATATCAGGCCAAGCAGGTCCTGAAGGGCTTCGGCGCACCGGTCGCCGAGGGCGTGCCGATCACTTCGGCTGATCAGGCCGAGGCCGCCGCCAAGCAACTGCCCGGACCGCTCTATGTCGTGAAATCCCAGATCCACGCCGGCGGCCGCGGCAAGGGCAAGTTCAAGGAACTGCCCGCCGACGCCAAGGGCGGCGTCCGCCTCGCCTTCTCGATCGAGGACGTGGTCAAGAACGCGAAGGAAATGCTGGGCAACACCCTGGTCACCGCGCAAACCGGCGAAGCCGGCAAGCAGGTCAACCGTCTGTACATCGAAGACGGCGCCGACATCGCCCGCGAACTCTACTGCTCGCTGCTGGTCGACCGTGAAGTCGGCCGCGTCGCCTTCGTCGTCTCGACCGAAGGCGGCATGGACATCGAGGCCGTCGCACACGACACGCCCGAGAAGATCCAGACCATCGCCATCGACCCGGACACCGGCGTCACCGACGCCGACGTCGCCAGGATCAACGCCGCCTACGGCCTCAACGGCGACGCCGCCGAAGACGGCAAGTCGCTGTTCCCCGCCCTCTACAAGGCCTTCGTCGAGAAGGACATGGCGATGCTGGAGGTCAACCCTCTGATCGTCATGGAGAACGGCCATCTGCGCGTCCTGGACGCCAAGGTCTCGTTCGACGGCAACGCCCTGTTCCGTCATCCGGACATGAAGGAGCTGCGCGACGAGACCGAGGAAGACGCCAAGGAAATCGAAGCGTCGGAATGGGACCTCGCCTATGTCGCCCTCGACGGCAACATCGGCTGCATGGTCAACGGCGCGGGCTTGGCCATGGCGACGATGGACATCATCAAGCTGTACGGCAAGGAGCCGGCCAACTTCTGTGACGTCGGCGGCGGCGCCGGCAAGGAGAAGGTCGCCGCGGCCTTCAAGATCATCACCGCCGACCCGGCCGTCCAGGGCATCCTGGTCAACATCTTCGGCGGCATCATGAAGTGCGACGTCATCGCCGAGGGCGTGGTCGCGGCGGTCAAGGAAGTGGGCCTGAAGGTGCCGCTGGTCGTCCGCCTCGAAGGCACCAACGCCGAGCTGGGCAAGAAGATTCTGAACGAATCCGGCCTGACCATCCAGGCCGCCGACGACCTTGACGACGCCGCCCAGAAGATCGTCGCGGCGGTCGGCTGAGCCTCGCGCTCAGCCTCCACCGCCCCGCTGACAGACACATCCAGAGATCGATAGACCCATGTCCATCCTCGTCGACAAGAACACGAAAATCATCGTCCAGGGCCTGACCGGCAAGACCGGCGGCTTCCACACCGAACAGGCCCTGGCCTATCACGGCACCCAGATGGTCGCCGGCGTCCACCCGTCGAAGGGCGGCACGAACTGGACGGGCTCGCACGGCGAGACCCTGCCGATCTACGCCTCGGTCGCCGAAGCGAAGGAAGCCACCGGCGCCGACGCCTCGGTCATCTACGTGCCCCCGTCGGGCGCCGCGGCCGCCATCATCGAGGCCATCGACGCCGAAGTGCCCTTCATCACCTGCATCACCGAAGGCATCCCGGTGCTGGACATGGTCAAGGTCAAGGCCCGCCTCGAGAAGTCGAAGTCGCGCCTGCTGGGCCCGAACTGCCCCGGCATCCTGACGCCCGACGAATGCAAGATCGGCATCATGCCGGGCAACATCTTCAAGAAGGGCAACGTCGGCATCGTCTCGCGTTCCGGCACCCTGACCTATGAAGCCGTGTTCCAGACCACCCAGGTCGGCCTCGGCCAGACCTCGGCAGTCGGCATCGGCGGCGACCCCGTCAAGGGCACCGAGTTCATCGACATCCTCGAACTGTTCCTCGCCGACGACAAAACCGAATCGATCATCATGATCGGTGAAATCGGTGGTTCGGCGGAAGAAGACGCGGC
>DBBK01000102.1 GCA_002292165.1 Brevundimonas sp. UBA986 | reverse complement strand
GCGCTCGGCCTGTCGGACAAGGCCCATGCCTATGTCCGCGCCCTGTCGGGCGGGATGAAGCGCCGGCTGATGGTGGCCAAGGCCCTGGTGCACAATCCGCCGATCCTGATCCTGGACGAACCGACCGCCGGCGTGGACGTCGAGCTGCGCCGCCAGCTGTGGGAGTACGTCCGCCGCATCAACGCCGAGGGCGTGACCATCCTCCTGACCACCCACTATCTGGAGGAGGCGCAGGAGCTCTGCGACACCATCGCCATCATGAACCGGGGCGCGGTGGTGGCCTGCGAGCCGACGCCGCAGCTGCTGCGCCGCCTGGACACGCGCAATGTGGTGGTGACGCCCGAGGGCGAGTTGGATGGCCTGCCGACCGTCCCCGGCTTCGACGTGGTCGCCCGGGCCAACGGCGCCTTCGCCATCAGCTACAAGAAGGGCCAGTCGTCGGTGGAGCACGTCCTCGCCGCCGTCCGCGCCGCCGGGGTGACCATCGCCGACATCACGACCGAGGACCCGGATCTGGAAGACGTCTTCCTGGCCCTGACCTATGGCGACGCGAACGCGGTCAGCCCGACGAAGGACTAGGGTCCCTGCCTTCGCAGGGATGAGCGGAGCCGGGTCGCGCTCAAGCCGCGAGCGACGGCGTCGCGAGCATAGCGCGGCCTAGAGCACCATCACCGTGCCGAGCAGCACCACAGCGCCGCGTTTTCTCAGGATCTTGAAGGTCGCGACCTGAAGGTCGTGGGCCAGCTGGTCGATGTCGGGGATCTGGCCGGGCAGCAGGACCGCGGCGGTGGTCTGGACCACCTCATTGTGGGCGGCCGCCAGGCGCGGCTTGTTGATCAGGGCCTTGGCGTTGAGTTCGGCTTCCGGGACGTCGAGACCGATCTCGACCGTCATCACGCCGCGCTGGCCGTCCGGCCGCAGAATGGTCGCGGTCAGGGTGTCCAGCCGCATGAAGCTTTCCTTGGGCGCGCCGCCTTCCCCGCCTTCGCCGCCGCCGCCTGAGGCCTGGGCGGGCAGGGCCGTCGCCGCCAGGGCGAGGCCGGCGAGCGGGGCGAGGGAGAAGAGGGCGCGACGATCCATGCGCCGACCCTAGCGGACAGCGTTTAAGGCCGGGTTACGCCCGTTTACGCGCCTCGGCGGCGGCGAGGTTGGCGATCTTCAGCAGGTCGGCCGCGCTGACGTCCAGCGGCTCGCCGAACGTTTCCAGCGCGACACTGATGTCGGCCTCGGTGATGGGCGGCGGAGCGGTCGGGACCGGGCTGGCCCTGTGCGGATAGGCGTGGCCGGTGAAGCGGTGGAACAGCCAGCCCGTGGCGACCACGATCACGGCGTTCAGGCCGATGGGCAGGAAGGCGAACATCCAGCCGTGGCTGGCGAAGGCCGGGCCGCCGAGCGCCGNNCGGCGGCGCCCGCCGCGATCATCGGCTCGGGAATCAGATGGGCTGCGACCACGCCCGACAGGGCGGAGATGAAATTGCCGCCGATCACCGGCCAGGGCTGGCCCATCGGACTGGCGGGAACGGCGAACACGAGCACGGCCGAGGCGCCCAGGGGCGCGGCCAGCAGCATGGCGAGGTCGAGATCGCCGAGGATCGTCCGGCTGATCAGGCCGGTCGCGGCGATGCCGAACAGCGCCCCCAGACAGGCGACGGCGCGGTCGCGCAGGGTGGCCCCGGCGAGGATGGGCGCGAAGACCTTCATGGGCGGATCAGGCGTGCAGCGGCTGCATCGGCTTCAGGTCGAGCAGGGCGAACAGCCTGGCGTCCTCGTCCTGTTCGGGATTGGGCGTGGTCAGCAGCTTGCCGCCGACGAAGATGGAGTTGGCGCCGGCGAGGAAGCACAGGGCCTGCATCTCCGGGCTCATGGTCTCCCGGCCCGCCGACAGCCGCACCATCGCTTTCGGGCAGACCAGACGGGCGACGGCGACGGTGCGCACGAACTCGATCGGATCGATCTCGCCGGTCTTGAGCACCCGCTCGCCCAGCGGGGTGCCGGTCACCGGGACCAGCGCATTGACCGGCAGGCTGTCGGGGTGTTCGGGCAGGGTGGCCAGGGCGTGCAGCAGGCCCGCGCGGTCCCGGCGGCTCTCGCCCATGCCGACGATGCCGCCGCAGCAGGTCGACATTCCGGCGTCGCGCACATGCTGCAAGGTGTCGAGCCGGTCCTGATAGGTCCGCGTCGTGACGACCTCGGCGTAGTACTCCGGCCCGGTGTCGAGGTTGTGATTGTAGTAGTCCAGCCCGGCGTCCTTGAGCTGCTGCGCCTGGTCGGCGGTCAGCATGCCGAGCGTCGCGCAGGTCTCCAGGCCCAGGGCCTTCACGCCGGCGATCATGGTGGCCAGCCTGGGGGTGTCGCGGTCCTTCAGTTCGCGCCAGGCCGCGCCCATGCAGAAGCGCGAGGCGCCGCCGGCCTTGGCCGCCATGGCCTCGGCGATGACGGCGGTGGCGTCCATCAGCTTCTCGGCCTTGAGGCCCGTGTCGAAGCTGGCCGATTGGCTGCAATAGCCGCAGTTCTCGGCGCAGCCGCCGGTCTTGATCGACAGCAGCTGGGACTTTTGCACCTCGGACGGATCGAACCAGCGCCGGTGCACGGTCGCGGCCTCGAAGACCAGCTCCATGAAGGGGCGGGCGAACAGGGCCTCGACCTGATCCAGCGTCCAGTCGTGGCGCGGCAGGCTGAGATCAAAGCCAGCCTGGTTCTTGGGGGGGCGGATGGGGGATGCGTCGTCGGCCATGCGGGATTCCGTAGACCTGTCGGCGGAGCGCGCCAAGCGGCGACTCTCACATAAGGATATCCTTATATGTTTATTGCCCCATTAACCGGCTGGGGCTATAGGGCCTGCAACCGCCAATTCGCGACCGGCCAGAGGTCGTGCGCTCCAGGAGCCCCCTGAATGACCGACTACATCGTCCGCGACATCTCGCTCGCCCCGTTCGGCAACAAGGAAATCGCCATCGCCGAAACCGAAATGCCGGGCCTGATGGCCCTGCGCGAGGAGTTCGGTCCGGCGCAGATCCTGAAGGGCGCGCGCATCGCCGGCTCGCTGCACATGACCATCCAGACCGCCGTCCTGATCCAGACGCTGGAAGCCCTGGGCGCCGACGTGCGCTGGGCCTCGTGCAACATCTTCTCGACCCAGGACCACGCCGCGGCCGCCATCGCCGCCAACGGCACCCCGGTCTTCGCCACCAAGGGCGAGACCCTGGAAGAGTACTGGGACTACGCCCACAAGATCTTCGAATGGGCTGACGGCGGCTATCCGAACCTGATCCTCGACGACGGCGGCGACGCCACCCTGTTGTGCGTGCTCGGCCCGAAGGCCGAGAAGGACCTGTCGCTGATCTCGAACCCGCAGAACGAAGAAGAGGAAGCCCTCTTCAAGGTCATGAAGCGCTACATCGCCGAGAAGCCCGGCTTCTACACCGCGATCCGCGAGGCCATCGGCGGCGTGTCGGAAGAGACCACCACCGGCGTCCATCGCCTGTACGAAATGGCCAAGAAGGGCGACCTGCCGTTCCCGGCCATCAACGTCAACGACAGCGTCACCAAGTCCAAGTTCGACAACCTTTACGGCTGCCGTGAATCCCTGGTCGACGCCATCCGTCGCGGCACCGACGTGATGCTGTCGGGCAAGGTCGCGGTGGTCTGCGGCTACGGCGACGTGGGCAAGGGCTCGGCCGCCTCGCTGCGCCAGGGCGGCGCCCGCGTGATCGTCACCGAGATCGACCCGATCTGCGCCCTGCAGGCCGCCATGGAAGGCTATGACGTCCAGACCCTGGAAGACGTCGCCGACAAGGCCGACATCTTCGTCACCGCCACGGGCAACAAGGACGTCATCCGCGTCGAGCACATGCGCCGGATGAAGAACAACGCCATCGTCTGCAACATCGGTCACTTCGACTCGGAGATTCAGGTCGCCGGCCTGAAGAACTTCAAGTGGGACGAGATCAAGCCGCAGGTGCACCACATCGAGTTCCCGGACGGCAAGAAGATCATCCTGCTGTCGGAAGGCCGCCTGGTGAACCTGGGCAACGCCACGGGCCACCCCTCGTTCGTGATGTCGGCGTCCTTCACCAACCAGACCCTGGCGCAGATCGAGCTGTGGACGAACATCGCGTCGTACAAGAACGACGTCTACACCCTGCCCAAGCACCTGGACGAGAAGGTCGCCTCGCTGCACCTCGGCAAGCTGGGCGCCAAGCTGACGGTGCTGGACAAGGAACAGGCCGACTACATCGGCGTGCCGACCGAAGGCCCGTTCAAGCCGGATCACTACCGTTACTGAGTGAGGGCGAAAGCCCGAACGAAAGAGCCCCGCGGCGGTGTCGCGGGGCTTTTTTGATGGCCGATCAGGCGGCGAGGGAGATGCCGCCCGGCGCCTCGTCGCGGCCGGTCAGGCTGACCTCGAAATCGGCCAGGAGGTCGAGCAGTTCCTCCGGCGTCGGCAGGGGCTTGCCGGGCGCCATCCGGTATTTCCAGAAGCTGACGATATGCTGGACCGCGCCCAGCCGCTCGCCCAGCTTGGCGAACAGGTGCGGGGCGTCGCGCAGGAAGTCGCGGAAGCCGGCCGGGTCGCCCTCCTGGGTCAGGCCGTTGAAGGCGTCGTCATAGACCCGGAGCATGGTCGCGGTGCTGTCGCAGGTGGCCGAGATGCGGCGGCGCACCGTCTCGCGGCTGCGGTCCAGGGCGACATACTGCTGGTCGGTCGGGCGGCCACGAGGCTTGACGGTGCGGACCGCCTCGACGACGGCGCCCACGTCCCCGATGACGCCGCGCAGAACCCATTTGTAATAGAGGAAGCCCTTCCAGCAGAAGATGCCCTCCTCATACTCTTCGGGCTTGAGGCGCAGGGTCATGCCCAAGGCGCTCAGGTCGTCGCCGGCCGAGTTGGACAGGATCTTGTCGGTCAGGCGCGCGACCGGGTTCTCGGCCGAGAGATCGGCGTCGGGCCCCATCGACAGGTCGACCAGGGGGGTGATCTCCTCGCCGACGAAGGCGATCATGGCGCCGAGGTCGGCTTCCGACAGGTTGAAGTAGCAGGTCGCCGGGCTGACGCCGCTGCGGCGCAGGGCCTCGCGCAGCAGGAAGGGGTCGAGGCCGGGCAGGGCGTCCATGACCTTCAGCGTGGCGATGTCGGGGTGATCCGGGCCGATGCCGAATACCTGCTGCATCGTCGCCTCATAACCGATCTCGCCGACGAAGATGTAGCGGCCGCCGACGCGCAGATCGTCGGCGTCGATCGGCAGGACGATCTTGGTGGCCACGTGACGGCGCAGGCGGAAGCGGTCCAGCTCGTCGCGGCGCAGTCGGTGCTTGATCAGCAGGGCGCGGTTGAGCAGGGGGTTCCTGAACAGGGGCGCCTCGGCCCACTCCTCCGTATGGCCGTGCTCGGCATGGACGGCCGTGAGGTTGAGCACACGGGAGGTCGACGCCGAGTCGCGCAGATTGGCCAGGTTTCGGATCGAGCGGTCGGTCATCAAGGGTCCCGGGGAGGAAGCGCCACCGTACGCAGGAAAGGTTGACCAAGGCCCCTTTGAACACGGTCACCGGGGCGTTAACCCGCTTGACCGGCACTGATTGCATATGCAGTTATATATCCAGTTATATAAATGGGTGCGCCATGGTCTCCGACGTCATTCGCGAACGGCCCTTCCTGTTTCTCGGCAGCCGTCTGAAGCGGATCGGGGAGAGCATGCAGGCCGATGTGCTCAAGGTGGTCGAGCAGGCCGGTCTGCCGGTGCAGCCGGCGCAGTATCCGGTTCTGGCGGCGCTGGACCGGCACGGGCCGCTGGGCGTCGGCGATCTGGTCGAGGCGACCGGGGTCAGCCAGCCCGGCGTGACCCGCACAGTGGCCAAGCTGACGGAGATGGGGCTGATCGAGGCGGCGACGCCGTCGTCGGACCGGCGGCGGCGGACGGTGCGGCTGAGCCCCGAGGGGTTGGAGCTGATGGCCCGGTCGCGTGTCGCGGTCTGGCCCGCGGTGGAGGCGGCGGTGGTCGCCCTGTGCGCGGAGTTGAAGGGAAGTTTGCTGGAACAGCTGGACGCCATCGAGGCGCGATTGACCGAAAAGCCGCTCAATGAGTGGGGCGGGGGGGCGGTCCGGCCAGCCGTCGAGATCCTGCCCTTCGAGAACAGCCGGGCCCAGGACTTCCACGACATCAACGCCGAATGGATTTCCTCCATGTTCGTGCTGGAACCGACGGACCGCGAGGTGCTGGAGAACCCGCGCGCGCGCATCGTCGATCCCGGCGGCGACATCCTGTTCGCGAAGGCGGGGGCGCTGGGCGTGGTGGGAACCTGCGCCCTGCAGAAGACCGGCGAGCATCAGTTCGAACTGACCAAGATGGGGGTGCGCGAGACCGCGCGGGGGCTGAAGGTCGGGGAGGTGCTGCTGGAGGCCGTCATCGCCCGGGCGGGCGAGCTGGGGGCCGAGACCCTTTATCTGCTCACCAACTCCAAATGCGCCCCGGCCATCCATCTGTATGAGAAGCTGGGCTTCGTCCACGACGCGGACATCATGGCCCGGTTCGGAGCGCGATACGCCCGCTGCGACGTGGCCATGCTGTATCGGGGCCGGCAGAGAGGCTGAGGCGAGGAACGAGACGAAATCCGCTCCCGTCCCCTGCGGCGATGGGTTAGGGTCGGGGCATGGGAACCCTGTTCAACATCCTGATCCCGCTGTCGGTCCTGGCGGTCGCGATCGCCCTGGGCTTCGGCCTGTATTCGCTCTATCGGGGCGGGGACTATGCGCGGTCCAATTCCAACAGGCTGATGCGGCTGCGCGTCGGGCTGCAGGCCACGGCGGTGGTGCTTCTGATCGCCGGCCTGTGGTGGAAATCGACGCACGGGGCCTGACGCCGTGGTCGTCCTGAACAAGATCTACACCCGCACCGGCGACAAGGGGACGACCGGCCTGGTCGACGGATCGCGCCTGCCCAAATATGCGCCGCGCATGCAGGCGGTGGGCGATGTGGANNCCCGAGTGTCCAAGACCGATGTCCGGGTCGAGGCCTATGGCACGGTGGACGAGCTGAATGCGGTGATCGGGGTGGCCCGGCTGCATTCGGGCCAGAACGACCGCATCGACGCCATGCTGGGCCGGATCCAGAATGAGTTGTTCGATCTGGGCGCCGACCTCGCCACCCCTCTGGATCCGCCGCCGAAATGGGAGGCGCTGCGTATCGTCGCCTCGCAGATCGACCGGCTTGAGGCCGAGATCGACTGGATGAACGAGAGCCTGAAGGCGCTGGACAGCTTCATCCTGCCGGGCGGCTCGCCGCTGGCCACCTACCTGCATCTGGCCCGCACCGTGGCGCGCCGGGCCGAGCGCGACGCCATCCGCCTGGCCGAAACCGGAACCCCGATCACGCCCGAGGCCCTGCGCTATCTGAACCGCCTGTCCGACCACCTGTTCGTCGCCGCCCGCCGCGCCAATGCGAACGGGGCGGATGACGTGAAATGGGTTCCGGGCGGGACGCGGTAGAGTCGGCGAGACCCGTTCCGGTCTGCTAGCCGTCGACCTCCCCGATCAGCCAGACCTGATTGGCGCTGGTCCACGGCGGGTCGAAGGAAACGTCGCGGCAGACCTCGTCGAAACCGCGTACGCCGAACCCGGCCGGCAGGGAGAGGTTCAGGGTCTCGACGAGATCGGCGGCCGGTCTGGGGCTCCACCGCTGCTCCTCCAAATCCCGATCGCAAAAGCCCGCGAAATAGTCGGGATCGAAGAACAGGCAGATCTCGCTGCTGAACATGTCCGGGAAGCCCAGGATCGTCACCGCCCGGACATGCCCAAGGTGTCGCGGCCTGGAAAGAATGAGCCTTTCCGTCGTGTCGATCAGCACCTGGGCGCAGGCCGATTGAACTGGCAGCCTCCCATGTGGCGGAGAGACCATGACCTGGGGCATGGCCAGCTTCCAGTGATAGTAGCCCGCGCCCTCGTACGGCGTTTCGGGAAACTGCAACGACGCGGCCCAGCGTCGGAGACGCCGCATCTGGCGGACCGGGTCGTATCGAAACCGTCTGGCGGACTTCAGCCCGCTCACGTCACTTCGACATCCAGGGCTTGGACTTGCCTGCGGCGACGCGGGCGGCCTGTTCGCGCTGGAAGCGGCCCCCGCGCGGCGGCTTGGGCTTGGCGTCCTGAACCGCCTTCTTCAGCCGCAGAGCCTTCTGGATCGGGGTCTCGCCGGGGATGTCGCCCGCGATCTGGTCGGGGGTCTCGTCTGTGGGATCGCTCATGGGGCGGACCGTAGCACATCAGACGCCCCTCGTGAGAGCGGCCTCAGTCGACGATGGTCATCCAGGTCGAAAGGCCCACGCGATCGATGCTGACCCGGACCTCGCCGTCGCCGTAGGTCGCCCGGCCGGTGATCTGGCTGCGAATGGTGGTCGCGCTGCCGAACCCGATCTGGCGGTCCGCGAAGGTGACCGCGAGACATTCACCGCCCGGCGGCAGGGTTTCCGGGCGAACGTCGGGACAGCGTTCGATCGAGACAATCCCGTCGCGAGTCAGACGCCGTGTCTGAGCATCGCAGCCCTCGCCAGCCGGGGCGCAGTCCAGAACGAAGGGCGGCTCCGCCTGAACCAGACCCTCGCGGATCCGATCGATGAAGATTCCGGCCAACTGGGCCACGCCGGCGTCAGGCGCGAAGAAGAAGCCGGAACGATCGGTGAAGCCTGAACAGGCCTCCGCCGGGGCGCCGGGCGGCAGCAGTCTGTAGAGCAGGTCCGTCTTGATATCGTCGACCCGGACCGGATGATCGGGATCCCGAGGAGGCTCGCTGGGGTCGAATATCGGTTGAGGCGAGCCTGGCCGCCGGGGCAGGTCCGGCCAATGTTCAGCGTCGGGAGCATCGCCGAAGCTGACCGTGACGGTGCGCAGGGTGCAGACGCCGTCGGACCCGAAGGCGGGGCGCGGCCGAAGGTCGAAGGTCGCCCACATCAGATCCTTGCGGGCGAAGCTGAGCGGCGGACGAAAGCCGGGATCGCGATGAACGGCCACGACCAGATCGGCGAGCTGGCCGAGGGCCCGGCGGGCGAGGTCCGAATCCGACAGGGCGTCGGCCTGGGCCAGGGTCAGAGGCGGCCCGGCGGGCGGGGCCGGCGCAGCGGCCTGCCCGGCGCCCAGGACGGCGAGCGCGGCCGGGAGAAGCGCGAACGTCATACCGAGCCGATCCCCTGCAAAAGTACTCTAGTGCCCCGAAGCCTTCATCTTGTCCCGCTCCTTCTGGACGGCGGCGTCGATGGCGGCCTGCTGGATCACGGCCTGGTTTTCCAGCCTGACCAGTTCGGCGTTCTTCGCGGCCGAGGCCTGGGCGCGGGTCACGCCGGCCGGACGGTGGGTGATGTCGGGAATGTAGATGGGCGTCGCGCAGGTGCGGCTCTCGACGTCGTACCAGTTGCCGTCGGCCTCGCAGCGCTTGCCGGGGTTCAGCCAGAAGGCCTGGAAGGTCATGGCGCCCGCCACCAGGACGGCGAACAGGCCGAAGAACATGAAGCTCAGGCGTTTGATGCTCAGGAAGCGATGCATGCGGTCTCTCTACGGCGAACTTTTCGAGCGGCTGGGCCCATTTAGTTCACGCTACGTTACGTTGACAGGGGCTTCGGCCCGTACCATTCCCTGCCCCAACAATTCGACGAAGATATGGATAGGCTTCCCATGAAGGTACTCGTCCCCGTCAAACGGGTGATCGACTATAACGTCAAGGCCCGCGTCAAGGCGGATCAGACGGGCGTCGATCTCGCCAACGTCAAGATGAGCATGAACCCGTTCGACGAAATCGCCGTCGAAGAGGCCGTGCGCCTGAAGGAAGGCAAGGAACATCACGCCGCCGGCACCGCCGCCGAGATCGTGGTCGTGTCCATCGGCGTGACCCAGGCCCAGGAAACCATCCGCAC
>DBBK01000140.1 GCA_002292165.1 Brevundimonas sp. UBA986 | reverse complement strand
GTGCGGGACCTCCGGCGGCGGGCTGATGGCCGGAATCAACCTGTCGATGGCGGCCCTGTCGCCCGCGACCCCCTGCTGGGGGGTCGAGCCCGCCGACTACAACGACACCCAGATTTCGCTGGCGAAGGGCGAGCGTCTGACTCACGCCCCGGCCAGGGGCACCATCTGCGACGCCCTGATGACCGACCGGCCGGGCGAGCTGACCTTCCCCATCAACCGTCGACTGGCGGGGATCCTGACCGTGACCGACGCCGAGGTCGCCGAGGCCGTGCGCTACGCCTTCCGCACCCTGAAGCTGGTGGTCGAACCGGGCGGGGCGGTGTCGCTGGCGGCCCTGCTGACCGGCAAGGTTTCCGCGGCGGACAAGACCACGGCCATCGTCCTGTCGGGCGGCAATGTCGATCCGGCCCTGTTCTCGGCCATCATCGAGGATCGCTTCGACGATCGCTTCGGGGGATGAAAACGGGCTGGCCTCACCTTGGGGAAGGCGGATAGCTTCGCCCCAAACAAGGGAGCGAACCAATGACCAAGGCCACGGAACTCGAGGGACTGATCGGTACGGAGGTCGGGGTCTCGAAATGGATCGAGATCGACCAGAAGCGCATCGACGCCTTCGCTGACTGCACCGAGGACTGGCAGTTCATCCACATCGATCCCGAGGCGGCCAAACAGACCCCGTTCGGCGGCACCATCGCCCACGGCTTCCTGACGGTGAGCCTGCTGTCGGCCATGAGCTATGACGGGGTGCCGCGTCTCGAAGGCGTGGTCATGGGCGTCAACTACGGCTTCGACAAGCTGCGCTTCATCAACCCCGTGCCCTCGGGCTCTAGGGTGCGCGGTCGCTTCAAGCTGCTCTCGGCCGAGAACAAGGGCTCGGACGGCGGCGTCACCCGCTGGCTGATCAAGCATGAGGTCACCGTCGAGATCGAGGGCGTCGCCAAGCCCGCCCTGATCGCCGAGTGGCTGGGCATGCAGATGGTGACGGACTGATCTTCTGACGCCTCGAACGGGTCGGCTACCGCCGATCCGGGGAAGCGGGTGGACGCCGACGCGGCTTGTGTCCGATAAGGGGCGTTCGGAGAGATCTGTACGGTAACGGCCTTGCACCACCACGGCGGCGTCTTCCTCCTCCTGGCCTATGCCGTCGCGGTTCTGGCGGGCTGGACGGCGCTCGACCTGTTCCAGCGCATTCGGGGCCGCGAGGGCCGCGACCAGACGCCCTGGCTGGCGGCGGCCGCCGTGGCCATGGGCGGCGGCATCTGGGCGATGCATTTCATCGCCATGCTGGGCTTCGATCCCGGCGCCCCGGTCCGCTACGACCCCGGCCTGACGGTCCTGTCCTTCCTGCTGGCCGTGGCCGGCGTGGCCGGCGCCTTCTTCACCGCCTCGCGCGACGGGCTGGGCGCGGGCCGAATTCCCTTCGCCGGGGCGGCCATGGGGACGGCTATCGCCCTGATGCACTATGTCGGAATGGCGGCCATGCGCACCGCCGCCACCGTCGGCTGGCGGCCGGAGCTGGTCGTCTTCTCCATCGCCATCGCCATCGGCGCCTCCATCACCGCCCTGTGGGCCGCACGCCGCGAGACCTCGATCGGCTGGCGCGCCGCCGCCGCCGCCATTCTCGGACTGGCCGTCGTCGGGATGCACTACACCGGCATGGCGGCCCTGGATTTGAGGCCCGTCGCGGGGATGATGGACGATGGCGGCGCTCCGCCCCTGGCCATCGCCGTCAGCGTGGCGGCCGTCACCGCAGTCATCCTGTTCATCGCCCTGGCCGCCTCCATGGCCGACGACCGGGCCCGACTGGTCTCGGTCCTGGCCGCCGCCGACGTCGGATACTGGGAGCTCAATCTCAAGGACCGGACCTTCACCCTCTCGGCCCGGGCGCGCGAACTCGTCGGCCTGTCCGTCGACGCTCCGACCGGCGACATCGACAACCCCGTCTGGATGCAGGACGACCACCTCGCCGCCCGCGCCGAGGCGCTGGAGAAGGCGATGAGGGGCGAGGCCGACTATGACGTCGAGTATCCGGTCGGAAACACCGGCCGCTGGGTCCAGTCCAAGGGCAGTCTGGTCCGTTCGCGCTCGGGCCGGCCGTTGAAGCTGGCGGGGGTGGTGTCCGACATCACCGACCGCAGGCGCGCCTTTGAGGCTCTGGAGACCAGCGAGCGGCGTCAGAAGCTGCTGATCAACGAGCTCAATCATCGGGTGAAGAACACCCTGGCCACCATCCAGTCGATCGCCATGCTGACCGCGCGGCGCACGGGGTCGGTGCCCGAGTTCTCGGCCCTGTTCGAGGCGCGGCTGATGGCCCTGTCGGAGACCCACAACCTGTTGACCGCCACCGGCTGGGAGCAGGCCATGCTGCGCGACATGCTGGGTCGGGAGATGCGGCCCTATTCGCCCGAGCAGTTCGCGCTCGACGGCCCCGACGTCCTGTTCGCCCCGCCCCAGGCCCTGGCCATGGGGATGATCATCCACGAACTGGCCACCAACGCCGCCAAACACGGCGCGCTCAGCCGTCAGGGCGGTCGGGTCTCGGTACGCTGGACCGCGCCGGACGCGGCGGGCCGTGTCGCGCTGGACTGGATCGAGACGGGCGGGCCGACCGTGCCCAAGCCCGAACGCACCGGCTTCGGCTCGCGCCTGATCGCCACCAGCCTGAAGGGCGACCTCGGCGGCGCCGCCGAGCTGGATTACGCCCCCGACGGCTTCCGCGCCCGCCTGACCTTCAGGCCGGCGCCGGAGCGGGCGACCGCAGGCGCGGCCTGAGACCTACTCGCCCAGGCACCTCAGGGCGACCTCGAGGTTGCGCAGGCCGTCCTCGCCGGTGACGGCAGGGGTCTCGCCGGTGCGGATGGCGTGGGCGAAGGCTTCCAGCTCTTTCTTGAGCGGCTCGTTGGGCCAGCTCATCACCCCGCGCGTGGAGTAGGAGCCGTCCGGCTGCTGGCCGAAGTATTCGGTCACCTGACGCGTCATCAGGTCGGCGACGACGAACTTGTTATGGGTCGCGACCTGCAGGGTGCGGGTCTTGTAGGGCGTCACCCAGTTGGTGGTGATGTGGGCGATCACACCGTTGTCGAGGCGGAACTGCAGCAGCGCCGTATCCTCGCGGTCGGCACGGGTGCGGGCCAGCTGCGGCTGGACCTCGGCGATCTCCGAGCCGGTCAGGTGGCGGATGATGTCGATGTCGTGCACCGCCAGATCGATGACCACCCCGACCTCGCCCATGCGCGGCGGGAAGGGGCCGACGCGGGTGATCTGGATGGAGATGACTTCCTCGCCGGCGATGGCGCGCTTGACCGCCTCGACCGCCGGGTTGAAGCGCTCGACCTGACCGACCATCAGGACGCGGTCGTTGGCCCTGGCGGCGTCGATCATCCGCTGGGCGTCGGCGACGGTGGCGGCGATCGGCTTTTCGACCAGGACATGGACGCCGGCTTCCAGCAGGGCGACGCCCAGTTCGGCGTGGTGGCGGTTCGGGGTGGCGACCACGGCGGCCTCCAGACCGGCCGCGACGAAGTCGGCGGCGGTGGTCAAGGGCTGGGCGTTGAAGGCGGTCGCGACGTTTCCGGCGGTGGCGCTGTCGGGATCGAAGACCACGGCGAGGTCGAACTCGCGCATCTCGGACATGACGCGGGCGTGGTTGCGGCCCATGACGCCGACGCCGGCGACGCCGGCGCGCAGGGGGGTGTGCAGCTGTGAGGGGTTCATGGCTCAGCCCTTGAAGGAGGCGACGGCGGCGATGACCTTGTCCTGGGTCGCCTCGTCCAGATCCGAGTGCATCGGCAGGCTGATGACGATCTCCATCAGACGCTCGGTGACCGGCAGGCCCTGCGGACCGCGCGGATACATCTCATAGGCCGGCTGCAGGTGCAGGGGGATCGGATAATAGACCGCCGTCGGCACGCCCTGTTCCTTCAGATGGGCGGCCAGCGCGTCGCGGTTCGGATGCTCGATCGTGTATTGCGCCCAGTTCGAAACATTGCCCTCGGGGACTTCCGGCACGGCCGAGACGTGGGGAGCGAGGCCCTCGTTGTAGCGTTTGGCGATGCGGTTGCGCCATTCGATCTCCTCGCCGAAGACCTTCAGCTTCTCGATCAGGACGGCGGCCTGGATGGTGTCCAGACGGCTGTTCAGGCCGATACGCATGTTCAGATATTTGGGGTCGTGGTCGAAGGTGCGGTCCTTCAGGTCCACGGCGACGGCCTTGCCGTGCACCCGGATGGAATCCATCAGCTGGGCCAGTTCGTCGTCGTCGGTCAGCACCGCGCCGCCGTCGCCGTAGCAGCCCAGGGGCTTGGCCGGGAAGAAGCTGGTGGTGGTGACGTCGGCCCATTTCAGCGGGTGGTCGCCGTCGATGGTGCAGCCGAAGCCTTGCGCCGAATCCGAGATCAGCTTCAGCCCATGCTTGTCGCAGACGGCCTTGATGGCGGCGTAGTCGGCGGGCTGGCCGAACAGGTCGACGGCGATGACGACCCTGGGCGTCAGGCGGCCCTCGGCGATCGTGGCCTCGACGGCGGCGGCCAGATGGCCGGGGTCCATGTTGTAGGTCTTCTCATCGACGTCGATGAAGACCGGTTCGGCGTCGAACCACGGCACCACCTCGGCGGTCGCGGCGAAGGTGAAGGACGGCACGAAGACGGCGTCGCCGCGGCCCACGCCCCAGGCCATCAGCGGCAGGGCCAGGGCGTCGGTGCCGTTGGCGCAGCCGAGGGCGTGTTTGGCCTTGCCGAAGGCCGCGAGGTCGGCCTCGAACTGACGCACCTGCGGACCCATGACCCAGGCGCCGCCGACGACGGCCTCCTGAACGGCGGCCTCGATCTTGCCGCCGAGGCGAAGGCGCTGGGCCTGAAGGTCGATGAAGGGGATCATGGGGTTATCGTTTCATCTCTTGTCCGGGCCGCCCGCTTCGGGTCGGCGCCGGAGCGACGCTGACAAGCGTCCGCCCGGGAAAAGCCTCCGCAAATCGGTCGGAAGCGACGATGGTGGGGCGGTCTAGCAAATGACGGTTCCTGACGCCAAACACGACAGGGTCACTTCGCGTTGCGACTTGCAACGTTGGGCGATAGACCCGGCAGGGCATGACCCCAGAAACCGCTCCCTCGAATCCGACCGGCGTCCCGGCCGTCTTCCTCGACCGCGACGGCGTGATCAACGTCGACGTCGGCTATCCGCACCGCGAACAGGACCTGGAGTTCATCCCCGGCGCGGCCGAGGCGATCCAGCTGCTCAACCGGCAGGGCTATCTGGTGGTGATCGTCACCAACCAGTCGGGCGTCGCCCGGGGCCTGTTCGACGAGGCCCAGATGAACGCCTTCAACGCCCTGATCGTGCGGCGGCTGGGGGCCAAGGGCGCCCTGATCGGCGCCGTCTACGCCTGCCCCTGGCATCACGAGGCGCGCGACCCGGCCTGGTTCCACGAGGACCATCCCGACCGCAAGCCCAATCCCGGCATGCTGCTGCGCGCCATCGCCGACCACAATATCGACCCGGCCAAATCCTTCATGATCGGCGACCGCGACTCGGACATGGAGGCCGCCCGCCGCGCCGGGGTGAAGGGCTTCCTGTTCCACGGCCCCGACCTCGGCGACTTCGTGCACGACATTCTGGGGCTTTGAGCGCGCTCGCGCGTTAAGCGTCTCAGCGGCCACAGGCTTCGCCTTTTCGGGGAACCGATCCCCGGGCCGGCATCGCAATTCCCGGGGCGTTGAATTAGCCTTCGGGTGATCGGGGGCGTTCAGGAACAAAGACATGGTCGCGCCAAACACCGGATTCGCCGAGCGTCGCTGGACCTCGCCCGACGGCCTCAGCCTGTTCGCCCGCGACTATGCGCCGGGCGCCGGACCGGCGAAGCCGCCGCTGATCGCCATCCACGGCCTGACCCGCAACAGCGCCGATTTCGAGGGCATCGCCCCCCTGATCGCCCAGAGCGGACGCCGGGTCCTGGCGCTGGACGTGCGTGGCCGGGGCCGCTCGGACCGGGCGCCGGATCCGATGACCTATACGCCCGACGTCTACGCCCGCGACGTCATCGCCCTGATGGAACAGGCCGGCATCGAGCGCGCCGTCTTCATGGGCACCTCCATGGGCGGGCTGATCACCATGGCCCTGACCGCGATGCGGCCGAAGGCCGTCGTCGCCGCCATCCTCAACGACATCGGTCCCGAGGTGGCGCCCGAGGGCCTGGCCCGGATCGCCGCCTATTCCGGCCAGCCGGTCGAGACCCCGACCTGGGCCGCCGCCGCCGACTATGCGAAGCGGATCAATGCGGTCGCCTTCCCCCACTATACGGACGCCGACTGGTCGGCCTTCGCCCGCCGCATCTTCCGCGACGGGACCGAGGGGACGCCGGTGCTGGACTACGACCCCGACATCGCCGTCCCGATCCGGGCGGCGGGGGCCAAGGCCCTGGTCCCGAATCTCTGGCCGTGGTTCCGCAAACTGGCGAAAAACCGCCCAACCCTGCTCGTCCGTGGCGGAAACTCGGACCTTCTGAGCACCGAAATCGCCGCGAAGATGAGGAAGGCGGCGCCCGATATGGACTATGCCGAGGTTCACGGCGTGGGCCACGCCCCAATGCTGGACGAGCCGGAGGCCAAGGCGGCCATCTTCGAGTTCCTCGCCGGGGTCGACTGAGGCAAGGATTACCCGGGGTCAAGTTCGGCCCGGGTTGTCCCCTCGCCAGCGGCGCTCTAGGAACAGTCGGGTTCCGACCCGATACGAAGACGCGCGCGCAAAGGCCCCCATGCCCGACCTGACCGACAAACAGACCTTCTCCGATCAGGACGCGCTGGATTTCCACAAGGTCCCGACGCCCGGCAAGATCTCCATGGCGCCGACCAAGCCGATGGCCACGCAGCGCGACCTGTCGCTGGCCTATTCGCCGGGCGTGGCCATTCCGGTGCTGGCGATCGCCAAGGATGCGGACCTCGCCTACGACTACACCTCCAAGGGCAATCTGGTCGCGGTGATCTCCAACGGCACCGCCATTCTGGGCCTGGGCAACCTCGGTCACATGGCCTCCAAGCCGGTGATGGAGGGCAAGTCGGTCCTGTTCAAACGCTTCGCCGACGTCGACAGCTTCGACGTCGAGGTGAAGACCACCGACCCGGAAGAGTTCATCACCGTCGTCAAGAACATCGGCGACACCTGGGGCGGCATCAATCTGGAGGACATCAAGTCCCCGGAATGCTTCGTGATCGAGTCAGAGCTTCAGGACCTGCTCGACATCCCCGTCTTCCATGACGACCAGCACGGCACGGCCATCATCTCGACCGCCGGCCTGATCAACGCCGCCCACATCGTCGGCAAGAAGCTGGAGGACCTGAAGGTGGTTCTGGCCGGCGCCGGCGCGGCGGGCCTGTCCTCCATCGCCCTGATGAAGGCTGCGGGCGTGCGCGCCGAGAACACCGTGATCGTCGACCGCGACGGCGTCGTCTACAAGGGCCGCCCCACCGGCATGGACCAGTGGAAGGCCGCCCACGCCACCGACACGCCGCACCGCACCCTGGCCGAAGCCATGGTCGGCGCCGACGTCGTCCTGGGCCTGGCCGCCAAGGGCGCGATCACCAAGGAGATGGTGGCCTCCATGGCCCCCAATCCGATCATCTTCGCCATGGCCAACCCCGATCCGGAGATCACGCCCGAGGATGTGCTGTCGGTCCGCACCGACGCCATCATCGCCACGGGCCGCTCGGACTATGTGAACCAGGTCAACAACGTCCTGGCCTTCCCCTATCTGTTCCGGGGCGCGCTGGATGTCCGCGCCCGCCGCGTCAATCACGAGATGAAGGTCGCCTGCGCCCAGGCCATCGCCGCCCTGGCGCGCGAAGACGTGCCGGACGAGGTCGCCGCCGCCTATTCGGGCCGCAAGCTGAAGTTCGGCCCCGACTACATCATCCCGACGCCCTTCGACCCGCGCCTGATCTGGTACATCCCGCCCTTCGTCGCCCAGGCGGCGATGGACACCGGCGTGGCGCGCCAGCCGATCGCCGACATGGAGGCCTATCGCAACTCCCTGCGCGAGCGCGTCGATCCGTCCGCCGCCCTGATGCAGAAGATCTCCTCGGCCGTGCGCGCCGCCCCGAACAAGCGGGTGGTCTTCGCCGAGGGCGAGGAGACCCCGGTCATCCGCGCCGCCTGGGCCTTCAAACAGTCCGAACTGGGCCCCCCGGTCCTGCTGGGTCGCGAGGACCTGATCCGCAAGAACGCCATCGAGGCCGGCCTCGACTTCGACGCCCTCGGCATCGAGATCGTCAACGCCCGCGTCAGCCACAAGAACGTCGAATACACCGACTGGCTCTACGCCAAGCTGCAGCGCCGCGGCTATCTGCGTCGTGACGTCCAGCGGATGATCAATCAGGACCGCAACTATTTCGCCGCCGCCATGGTGGCGTTGGGCGACGCCGATGCGGTGGTCTCGGGCACGACCCGGAACTTCAACATGGTGCTGCGCGAGGTTCGCCGGGTCATCGACGTCAAGGACCGGCTGATCGGCCTGTCGATCGTGCTGGCCAAGGGCCGCACCCTGTTCGTCGCCGATACCTCGATCCACGAACTGCCCGACGCCCAGGAGCTGGCCGAGATCGCCGTCCAGGCCGCCTCCGCCGTGCGCAAGCTGGGCCGCACCCCGCGCGTCGCCTTCCTCAGCCACTCGACCTTCGGCGACCCGCCCGGCGAGCGCGGCGAGAAGGTGCGTGAGGCGATCCGCATCCTCGACAGCATGGACGTCGACTTCGAATACGAAGGCGAGATGCCGCCCGAGCTGGCGCTCGATCCCGGCGCGCGGTCGAACTATCCGTTCATGCGCCTGTCGGCCGACGCCAATGTGCTGGTCATGCCGGCGATCCAGTCGGCCTCGATCTCGACGCGTCTGGTCCAGTCGCTGGGCGGCGCCACCGTGATCGGCCCCCTGCTCGTGGGCCTCGAGAAGTCGGTCCAGATCGTCAGCCTCGGCGCCTCGGTCTCCGAGATCATCACCGCCGCCACCTTCGCCGCCTACGAAGGCGGCGCGCCGGAGCTCTAGGCTCCGGCGTCTGATCCTTTACGAGGGCTGGGCCTCGGTCGCGGCTTCGGCCTGCGCCGCCTCTTCGCGCGCCTTGGCCTCGGCCATGACGGCCGGCTGGCGTTTGGCGACGTAGAAGGCCAGCACGATGGCGAAGATCCCGATGGCCGCCGAATAGAGGAAGAAGGTGAAATAGCCGGCGCCCAGACCCTGGACGCTGACCCCGCTCTTGGCCGCACCCGCGACCAGCGACCCCTCGGGAAGTTTGTTGAACATCGGTTTGAACAGGGCCAGCGGCCCGCCCGCATCGGCCGCCCGGGCCGAGGCCTCGATGATCTTGCCCGACTGGGAGGCGATGATCTTGCCGGGCAGGGCGTAGAGCGAGCTGAACAGGGCGTACTGGGTCGCGGTGAAGCCGATCGAGGTCAGGCTGGACATGTAAGCGATCAGGGCCGTGCCCGCGTAGCCGGTGGCGATATTGTCCACCCCGATGGCTGTGAACAGGGCGCCGAGGTCATGCCCCTGGGTCGCCAGCCAGCCGAAGACGAGATTCGACACCGGGCTCATGAAGGCGCCGATGACCATGGTGCGGATCAGGCCCAGCTTGGCCACCGACCAGCCGCCGACGAAGACGCCCAGCGACAGCATGACCACCCCGAAGACCTTTCGCACCTCGGCGATCTCGATCTTGGTGAAGCCCAGGTCCTGATAGAAGGGGTTCATCATGTTGAGCACGAAGTCGGCCAGCCGGTAGAGGCAGATCAGGGCCAGGATCGGCAGGGCCAGTTTGGCGAAGCGCACGAAGAAGTCGGCGAGCGGCTGGCCGAACGACCCGGCCAGATAGGCGCCGGGCCGGGTCTTCACCCCCGGGATGGGCCAGCAGGCCACGGCCATCATGACGAAGCCGCCGATCACATAGGCGAACTGGGTCAAAACCCCGACGGCGGTGTTGTCCTCCAGCCCGGCCTTGACCGTTTCCGCCCCCGCGCCCAGCAGGCCGCCGAAGGCCCAGAGCAGGGCGTCGGGCTTGTCCGTCAAACCCGTACCGATGATCAGGGCGGCGATGAAGATCAGGCCCAGTCGCACGACCCATTCCACGACCTGCAGCACGGGCCGCGCCGGGATGTCGCCGACCGGGATCTCGCGGATGTTGTGGGTCTTTTCGCGCGGGGCCAGCAGGACCCCGACCACGCCGATGGCCATCAGGGCCGCCATGACGGCGTAGGAGAAGTTCCAGTTGTAGAGCTCGGCCAGCACCAGGGGCGCGGCGCCCGCGACGATGACGGCGACCCGGTAGCCCAGCTGATAGGCGGCGGCCATGGCGCCCTGACGCGCGTCGTCCGACACCTCGATCCGCCAGGCGTCGATGGCGATGTCCTGGGTGGCGCCGAAGAAGCCGACCATCAGGGCGAACAGGGCCACGCCTGCGAGATTGGTCTGGGGGTTCTGCCCCGCCAGCATCCACAGGCCGAGCACGATCATCGCCTGTGTGGCCAGCATCCACGACCGGCGATGGCCCAGCCATTTGGTCAGGAAGGGGATATTGGTCCGGTCCAGCAGCGGGGCCCAGACGAACTTCAGCGCATAGGTCAGGGTGGCGAGGCCGAAGAAGGTGATCAGCTCCAGCGTCACACCGGAATCGCGCAACCAGGCGGTCAGGGTGTCGTAGATCAGCAGATTCGGCAGACCGGCCGAAAAGCCCAGCAGCAGCTGGGCCATGACGCGTCGCTCGCAATAGACGGCCAGTCCGCCGAGGCGGCCGGCGGGCTTGGTGGTCACGGCGTCGGTCATGGGAAAACTCCGGGGGCGACGCCCCCCGGCGTCAGACCGCGACCTTGAAGCGGTTGTCGCGGTTCGTCCAGCGGGTGAGCGCCGCGCGCAGGGCGTCGGGCTCCAGCGGCTTGACCAGATGGTCGTCCATCCCGGCCTCCAGACAGGCCTTGCGGTCCTCGGCGAAGGCGTTGGCGGTCAGGGCGACGATGGGGGTGCGATCCCCCGTGGCGCGGATGGCCCGGGTCGCCGCCGGCCCGTCCATGCCCGGCATGCGCATGTCCATGAAGACCATGTCGTAGCGGGCGCGTTTCAGGGCGGCGACGGCCTCGTCCCCCGTGGCGGCGGTCTCGACGACGCAGCCTTCGCGGCGCAGCAGGGTCTTGGCCAGGAGGGCGCCGACCGGATTGTCCTCGGCCAGCAAAACCCGGATGCCGGCGAAGCGAACGGGGATGACGCGGTCGTCCTCGGCCGGGGCCTTGCGCGGCGCGGCGTCATTGGTCGGCTCCGCCGCATGGACGGCGGCCAGCACCCTTTCGGCCAGGGAGGCGCGGCGCAGGGGTTTGATCAGATAGCCCTGGAAGCCCAGCGCCCGATAGCGGGCGATCAGCTCGCGCTCGGAGGGTTTGAGCAGGATCACCCCGCGGCCCGAGGCCGGCAGGGGGACGACGCCGCCCGGCGCGGCGCCGGCATGATCGACGAGGGCGAGGCCCGCCGCCTCACAGACCTCGCCGCCGCTGCCGCGGATCTGGTCCTCGGCCGCACGGCGAACGAAGGGCTCGGGCGAGCAGACCGTGACGGCGATCCCGGTCAGGGGACGTGGACGGGGTTCGGCTCCGGCGATGGCGGCGAAGGGCGCCTCGAAACGGAAGCGGGAGCCGCCTCTGGACCCCTCTCCGGCGGGACGATCCATGACGGCGACGGTTCCGCCCATGGCCTCGGCCAGGCGCCGGACCACCGCCAGACCCAGGCCGGCGCCGCCGAAGCGGGTGGCGTCCGAGGCGTCGACATGGCCGAACTCCTCGAAGATGCGCTCGCGCGCCTCGGGCGGGACGCCGGGGCCGGTGTCGTCGACGATGAAGGCGAGGACGGGCCGTTTTTCGCTGCCGCCGGTGCGCTCCACGGCGATGCGGACGGCGCCCGCATCGGTGAACTTCACCGCGTTTCCGGCCAGGTTGAACAGGACCTGCCGCAGCCGGCCCTCGTCGGCCATGATATCGGGGGTCCCGTCGGCGACCGACCAGACGATCTCCAGCCCCTTGTCGTGGGCGCGGGGGCTGAGCAGTTCGGCGACGCCGCGCACCAGGGCCTCGACCTCGACCGGCGCGGGATCGAACTCCAGCCGTCCCGCCTCCAGCCGCGCATAATCCAGAAGGTCATTGACCAGACCCAGCAGATGTTCGGCCGAGGACTGGGCCGCCTCGGCATAGGCGCGTTGGGCGCCGTCCAGACGGGTCCGGGTCAGAAGGCCCAGCATGCCGATGACCCCGTTCAGGGGCGTGCGCATCTCATGGCTCATCAGGCGCAGAAACTGGTCGCTCCCGCCCGGGGCTTCAGGGGCCGGGGCCTTGGCGGCGTCTTCGCTCGTCTTCGCCCTTCGGGCCATGGTCGCGTCCGTGGATCGCCTTCGTGACGATCACCCTGCACCACCAAGGGTTAAGGACGGTTCAAGCCCGCGGAGGACATGTCCCCGGTCCGGGAAGGATCAGTCGACAGCGCAGGCTTCGGCCTCCACCGCCTCGGCATAGGGACGGTCGAAACATTTCGACAGCCGGCCCAGGGCCCGGGCATTGATGGCGTTTCGCCCGCCGGAGGCCGCCGTCAGCGTGGCCAGGGAGGCGTCCAGCACCGCGCGGTCCTTGGCCAGAAAGCCCCAGACGCCCCGCACATAGGTGTTCCAGTCGAACTGGTCCTCCGAAGGCTCGACCGGAGCGATGGAGGCGGCGGCGAGAGGAATGGCCTCGGCTTCGCGGCCGGCGCGGGCCAGGCTCTGCGCCATATGCCAGCGCACCACCACATACTGGCGGTCCGTCAGAACGGGGCCGTGGATCAGATAGTCCTGATCGGCCTCGGCCGAGGCCGCGTGACAGCCGGCCATGGACAGGTTCCAGGCCGTCGACCGAAGCGTGGACCGATACTGGTCGAACTGCTCGAACTTCAGGGCGCGATTGGCCGTGCGGTCCGCCTGGGACAGCGAACAGTCGGGCGTTTGCGCCGTTGGCGGTGGGGCGGAAGTGACTGCGCCTGTCTGGAGGGCAAGGGCGGCGAGCAGACTGATCATGGGGTCTCCGACGAGCTGCGGCCCAGCTTCAATGACAATCTTTGCGGGTTCAAGCTTCCGGGTTCAGCCTTTCCGGTTCGGGCCCGCTCCGGATGCTCGTTCGCCCGGGGGGTCACCACGCCGGAAGTCCGGAATGGGCGTCTGAATGACCCGGATCATGCCGGGTGCGCTGGCGGTCGAAATCCTCCTGCGCCCCGGCTGAAGCGCGGCGATAGATCAGGGCCTCGGCGATGTGGCGCCGCAGCACGCCGGTGCAGCCGTCCAGGTCGGCGATGGTGCGGGCCAGGCGCAGGG
>DBBK01000084.1 GCA_002292165.1 Brevundimonas sp. UBA986 | reverse complement strand
GGCGCCTGGCCCGGGAAGGCGATCACGCCGTGATAGTCGTTCATCGGCGCGCCGAGCGGCTGGATCGTGCCGCCTCGCGTCTGGTAGGCGAAGAAGCCGACCGTCTCGCCGTTTCGTTTGAATACGGCGACGGCCGCGTCGGGGCTGATCCCTCCGGCGATGCGGGTGAACTCCGGACGGAAATAAGGACTGGCCAGCACCGGTTCGGCGGCCAGCATGGCGCGCCACAGGGTCTCGTCGGCCGGGGTCAGCGACTCCGGCCTGATGATCTCGACCTCGAGGGTTCCGGTCATGCGGCTCTCCGAATTTCAGCCGGCACCCTGCACCAACCGCTGTTTCGGGACGGTTTAGCGGGATGGTGAACGAGACCTTTCCGGAGCCGAACCCCTTGCCCGAGCGTTGCCGCAGACGGCCAGACCGTGGATAATCAGGAAGACTGCGATGACCTCCCCCAACCGCCCCAAAGACAAAGCCGTCGAGAACGAGAACCTGCGCCCGGGCCCCGAGGGCGAACCGCCGCGGCCCGCGACCGAGCCGCGCGGCGCCGAGGGCTCGAGCAATTCCGGCGAAACCGCCACCGACCCCGCAACCGGAGAAGAGAACGGGTGAGACTGAAGACTGTCCTGCTGACCGCCGCCGCCGGGATCGGCCTGGGTCTGATCCTGGCCGGCGCCGCGCGCGCCCAGACAAATCCCCGCGCCACAGAGCCGGTGATCCCGACCCCGGCCCAGGCGCCCGAGGCCGATGCGCCCGCCTGTCCGGTCAGCGGCGACAGCCTGGTCCTGGCCGGCGACGGCCTGCGGCGGTCGAAGGCGGCGGTGCGCCAGAACCGGCTCAATATCCTGGCCATCGGTTCGTCCAGCATCGAGGGCGTGGGCGCCAGCCGCGCCGAGCTGGGCTTTGTCCCCCTGCTGCAGACCGATCTGCGCGCGCGGATGCCCGAGGTCGCGGTCAATGTCTGGAACCGGGGCATCGGCGGCGAGACGGCGCATGAGACCGTCAACCGGCTGCAGGCCGAGATCGAGCGCTACCAGCCCGATCTGGTCATCTGGCAGCTGGGCACCAACGACATCCTGCGCGCCCGGCCGTGGAACGACGTCGCCGCCGACCTGCAGCGTGGCGAGGCCATCCTGTCGGCCGCCGGGGTCGATGTCCTGCTGGTCGACCCGCAGCGCCTGCCCGAGAACGGCGTGAACTTCAGAGGCAAGAATGTCGAACTGGGCGAGGCCGCCCGGATGATCGCCCTGGAAGGCAGCCGCGTCGGCTATGCGGTCCAGCGCCGCTTCGAGGCCATGCAGGGCTGGGGCCGTCTCAGCCGGGGCGGCATCGGCCCGGACGACCTGCATATGAATGACGAAGGCTATGCCTGCTGGGCCGCCATCACCGCCGAAGGCCTGGCCGATGCCCTGAAGTAGGGGAACTCTCCGGCGCCTGAAGCCTTCATCAAGCCTTGCCGTATAAAAGAGTGCCCATGCGTCTCCTGCCGATACTCCTCGTCTCCGCCGCCCTCCCCCTCACGACCCTGGGCCTGGCGGCCTGTGGATCGCCTGACCGCCAGAACAGCCGTATCGCGGCGCCGGCCTCGACGCCCGGCCTGAGCCGCGCCGAGATCGAGGGCGGCGTTCCGGCGCCCGAGGCGACGCCCGACACCGCCGTCTCAGGTCATGCGGTCGAAGCCCCCGATCCCGCCGTGGGCACGCCGCCCGACGCCGGCCTGATCCGGCTGCAGATCCTGCTGGACCGCACCGCCTTCTCGCCCGGCCAGATCGATGGACTGCGCGGCTCCAACACACGTCAGGCGATCGAAGCCTGGCGCAAGGCCAACGGGCGCGAGGACGAGGCCTTCACCGAGGCCGATCTGATCCAGGCCCTGGCCGGTGTCGATTCCACCCCGGTGCTCAGCGACTACGTCATCAGCGCCGCCGACGTGGCCGGACCGTTCAGCCCGCCCCCGACCGACGACCTGTCGGCGCAGGCCGAGCTCGGCGCCCACTATTCCACGGCGCTGGAAGCCCTCGCCGAGCGCTTCCACATCTCCGAAAGCCTGCTTCAGCTGCTGAACCCCGGGGTCGACTTCAAGACGGCGGGCGTGAAGATCATGGTCCCGGCCGTGACCCAGGCGACCCTGCCCGAGGTCGCCCGCATCGACGTCTCCAAGGCCGAGAAGGCCATCCGCGCCTATGACGCCTCGGGCAAACTCATCGCCTTCTATCCGGCCACCATCGGCAGCGGCGACAACCCCAGCCCGTCCGGCGATGTGAAGGTCAACGGCGTGGCCCGTGAGCCCGACTATGTCTTCGACCCGGCCAAGCTGAGCTTCGGCAAGGGGCCGAAGGTCACCGTGCCCGCCGGGCCGAACAATCCGGTCGGCGCCGTCTGGATCGATCTGGACCGGCCCAGCTACGGCATCCACGGCACGCCGGATCCGACCAAGATCGGCAAGACCGCCAGCCATGGCTGTGTCCGCCTGACCAATTGGGACGCCCAGGAACTGGCCGCCGCGGTCAAGCCCGGCGTGATGGTCCACTTCCGCTAGGGATTTAGTGGGTGACGGCTCCGAAGGCGGAGCCGTCCCACATGGCGCACTGGTGGCGGTCGAAGAAGCCGTCGTCGGCG
>DBBK01000076.1:6281-6762 GCA_002292165.1 Brevundimonas sp. UBA986 | reverse complement strand
TTCAGCTTGGTGCCGACGCCGTCGGTGGTCGCGACGATGAGCGGGTCCTCGAAACCGGCGGCCTTGAGGTCGAACAGGGCGCCGAATCCGCCCAGCGAAGCTTCCGCGCCCGGCCGGCGAGTCGATTTCGCCAGCGGCTTGATGGCGTCGACCAGCTGTTCGCCGGCGTCGATATCCACGCCCGCGTCGGCGTAGGTCAGGCCGTTTTTCAGCGTTTCGGGGCTGTCGGTCATGATGGAAGGCCTGAATCAGTGCGGAAATGTGTTGCGGCTCTTGCCACAAAGGCGTCGCGCGGGGCTATAGCATCCGAATGACGCCAATCACCACCAATGACGCGCTCGTTGCATTCTGTGAGGCCGTAGCGCAGGCCCCGTTCATCGCCGTGGACACGGAGTTCATGCGCGAAACGACCTATTGGCCCAAGCTGTGCCTGATCCAGGCCGCGACCCCGACGCATGAGGCGATCATCGATCCGCTGGCG
>DBBK01000076.1:2488-6213 GCA_002292165.1 Brevundimonas sp. UBA986 | reverse complement strand
CCGAGATCTTCGTCAAGCTGGGCGCCATGCCCAAGCCGATGTTCGACACCCAGGTTGCCGCCATGGCCGCCGGGTTCGGCGATCAGGTCAGCTACGACTCGCTCGTGCGCCAGATGCTGAAGATCGACCTCGACAAGGGCAGCCGCTTCACCGACTGGGCGCGCCGCCCGTTGTCGGAGGCCCAGCTGACCTACGCCATCGGCGACGTGACCCATCTGGCGGCGCTGTATCCGAAGCTGCGCGACCGCCTGGCCAAGGAAGGCCGTCTGGACTGGGTGACCTCGGAGATGGAGGATCTGGTCGATCCCGCCCTCTATGACACCACCCCCGACAACGCCTGGAAGCGTCTGCGGCCCAAGAAGTATTCGGCGAAATACCTCGCGGCCTTCAAGGCGACGGCGGTGTGGCGCGAGACGGCGGCGCAGGAGCGCGACCAGCCGCGCGGCCGCATCCTCAAGGACGAGGCCATCGACGAGATCGCCACCCAGGGCCCGACCGACATCGAGGCCTTCAACCGCCTGCGTTCGGTGCCCAAGGGCTTCGGCGGCTCGCGCCTGGGTCTGGAGCTGATCGAGGAGTTGAAGCGGGTCATGGCCGATCCGGAAGCCCACGCGCCCAAGCTGGACCGCCCGTCGCACAACCAGCCGGCCCCGCCCTCGGTGGTCGAGCTGCTCAAGGTCCTGCTCAAGGCCAAGAGCGACAATGCGGGCGTGGCCTCCAAGCTGATCGCCACCGTCGCGGACCTCGAGAAGATCGCCCTGTCGGACAATGCCGAGGTCGAGGCCCTGCACGGCTGGCGCCGTCAGCTGTTCGGCGAGGACGCCCTGAAGCTCAAGCGGGGCGAGATCGCTCTTGTCCTGAACGGCCCCCGGGTCGAGGTCGTCGAGATCGAATAGGCCCGAAAGGGCCTACTTCACCGGTTCCCAGAGTTCGATCTGGTTGCCTTCGGGGTCCTGGATGCGGGCGAAGCGGCCGACCTCGGGGCTGTCCCACTCGGCCTTGGTGATGACTTCGACGCCGGCGGCGCGCAGGCTGGTCAACAGGCCGTCGAGATCGTCGACGCGCAGGTTGATCATGAACTGCTTCTCGGCCGGGAAGTAGTCGGTGTCGGCCTTGAAGGGGGCGAAGACGGTCGGGCCGGCCTGCTGGTCCCAGACGAACTGGCCCTCGGGCGCGCCGACGCCGAGATGCTCCAGATACCAGGCGCCGAGCGCCTTGGGGTCCCTGGCCCTGAAGAACAATCCGCCGATGCCGGTCACTGCCATGGTCATTCCCCCTGTTGATGGGCGCACCATGAGCCGGGCCGCGTCAGATATCCAGCTTCAGCTTCATCGCCTCGGCCAGGGCCTTGGCGCGGCGGCGGGTCTGTTCGCCCAGAAGCACGTCGGCGTAGCCCTCTGACGCCGTCAGCCGCAGGGCGCCCCGGTCGACCGTGACCGAGGCGTTGGCCAGAAGCTGGGGCGAGCGGCCCGAGAGGTCGCAGCCGAGCCGCATGGCCAGACCCAGGGCGCGGGCGCGCTGGCGGGCGGGCTCCTCCAGCAGCCGCTCGACGATGGTCGGGTCCGGCGTCGCCGCCGAGCCGCCGTAGCGGGCGTTGAGCACGCAGGCGAGGAAGACCCGCTCGGCGTGGCTCTGGCCCGGGATAGGGGCACGCAGGACCTGATCAAAGACCAGCTCCAGCCGGTGGTCGGGATGCAGACGCGCGCCGAGGTCGGCCAGCTGGCAGGCGGCCGAGGCCAGGATGTCGTCGCGCTTGCGACCGAAGGCCGGGGGCAGGGCGGCGATGACCTCGGCCAGCCAGGCGCGCAGGGCGCCGGGGAGGGTCGGGGAGATGCCCTGACGGCCGCCGAGGGCCGCGCAGCCGGCGATCAGGGGATCGACCTCGGCCTCATCCCGGTCCAGCGCCTCGAACAGCAGGCCCTCGCGCAGGCCCCAGGCCGAGAAATGCACGGTCTTCACGTCCAGCCGGTCGATCAGCCCCTCCAGCACGAGGGCGGAATAGGGCAGGGTCTCGGCGCGCTTCTTGGACAGGCCGGGCAGGCGGTCCAGCGAAGCGCGCGACTGCTGGGCTACGAAGCGGGCCACTCCGCGCGCGTCCTCGGCGTTCATGGCGTACTGGTGCACGATCCGGATCGGATAGCCGCTGATGGCCATGTGCAGCTGGGCCAGCGAGCGCCAGCCGCCGCCGACGGCGTGCAGGCTCTCGGTGGCGAAGGGCTTGGCCGCGGGCTTCAGTCGCTCGGCGATGGTGGCGCGCAGCCGGCCGGCGTCGAAGCCTTTCGGATCGGCCAGGCTGAAGGGGCCGAGCGGCAGGGTGACGCCGGGTTTCAGCGTCTCTCCGCCCAGACGGATCAGCTCCAGGCTGGAGCCGCCCATGTCGGCCGCCACGCCTTCGGCGGAGGGATCGCCGGCGAGGACGCCCAGCGCCGAATAGCGGGCCTCTTCCTCGCCCGACAGGACGCGGACTTGAAGTCCGGTCTCGGCGGCGACGCGCTGGCAGAACTCGGGGCCGTCCTCGGCCTCGCGCACGGCGGCGGTGGCGGCGACGTGCAGATAGGCCGGGCGAACGCTCTCCAGCACCGCCGCGAACCGGCGCAGGGCCGTCAGGGCCATCTCGACGCCGACGGGCGACAGCTTGCCCGTCGCGGGCAGGTCGCGGCCCAGACCGGNNCCGTTGAACACCGTCCAGGCCGCGCGCCCCTCCAGCCGGTACAGGACCAGACGCACGGAGTTGGAGCCGATATCGACGACCGCCGCCTCACGTGGGGCGATGTAGGATTCGATCACTTAGGTCGGGCTCAACGCGAGGGACGCACGTAGCGCAGGGCTTCGGGCTTGTTCTTCACCTTGCGGCCGCGGCCTGAGAGGCTGGGGTTGGTCATGAAGTATTTGTGCGCCGAGAAGGGCCGTTCCGGATCGGCCGGTGTGACGCGCACATAGTTCCCGTCGGCGTCCAGTGTCCAGCTTTGGGCGTCGTCCTTGAGATTGGCGACCATGATCTGGTCCAGCACCTGGTCGTGGACGGTGGCGTTGCGGATCGGGGTCATCAGCTCGACGCGGCGATTGAGGTTCCGCTCCATCCAGTCGGCGGAGGAGATGAAGACCTTGGCCTTGTCGTGCGGCAGGTCGCGGCCGTTGGCGAAACAGACGATGCGGCTGTGCTCCAGGAAGCGGCCGACGATCGACTTGACCCGGATGTTCTCCGACAGACCCGGCACGCCCGGACGCAGGCAGCAGATGCCGCGCACCACCAGCTCGATACGCACGCCCCACTGGCTGGCGCGATATAGGGCGTCGATGATCTCGGGATCGACCAGCGCATTGAGCTTGACCCAGATGGCCGCCGGCTTGCCCATGGCCGCCGCCGACATCTCCTTGCCGATCAGCTCGATCAGGGTCGCCTTCATATTGATGGGGGAGACGACCAGGGCCTCCAGCTCTTCCGGCTCGGCATAGCCGGTGATGTAGTTGAACACCCGGCCGGCGTCGCGGGCCAGGACCGGGTCGGAGCTGAACAGGCTGAGGTCGGTGTAAACCTTGGCGGTCACCGGGTGATAGTTGCCGGTGCCGAAGTGGCAGTAGGTCTTGAGCGCATCGCCCTCGCGCCGAACCACGACGCTGACCTTGGCGTGGGTCTTGTACTCGACGAAGCCGAAGACGACGTGGACGCCGGCCCGCTCCATGGCACGGGCCCAGCGCAGATTGGCCTCTTCGTCGAACCGGGC
>DBBK01000076.1:0-2446 GCA_002292165.1 Brevundimonas sp. UBA986 | reverse complement strand
GGGCTGTCCTTGGAGGTGCGGTACAGCGTTTGTTTGATCGCGATGACGTTGGGGTCGCGCGCGGCCTGACGCAGGAATTGCACCACCACGTCGAAACTCTCGAACGGATGGTGGATCAGGATGTCCTTCTCGCGCACGGCGGCGAAGACATCGCCGCCCTGGTCGCGGACCCGCTCGGGATAGCGGGGCTCATAGCCCGGGAACTTCAGGTCGGGGTGGCCCGGCGGGATCAGTTCGGACAACTGGGCCAGACCCAGCATGCCCTGAACCATGACCACGTCCTGCGGCGCGGCCTTCAGCTCGGTGACGATGAAGTCGCGCAGGTCGTCGGGCGTCGAGGCCTCGATCTTGACCCGCACCACCTCGCCGAGACGACGCTGCTTCAGCGCCTCCTCATATTCCAGAACCAGATCCTCGGCCTCTTCCTCGATCTCGNNCTCGATGTCCGAGTCGCGGATCAGACGGATCAGGCCGCGTTCCAGCACCTCGCAACCCGGGAACAGGTGGTCGATGAAGAGCAGCAGCAGGCTTTCCAGCGTCACGAACCGGCGGCGGCCCGACTTGGAGCGGCCGTCGACCGGGAGTTCCCAGAAGCGGCGGACCTGGGTCGGCACGGGCACCAGGGCGTAGAGCACCCGGTTGTCGGCGTGACGGCGCAGCTTGAGCACCAGCGAGAAGCCGAGGTTCGGCAGGAACGGGAAGGGGTGGGCCGGATCGATGGCCAGGGGGGTCAGGACGGCGAACAGCTGGTTCAGGAACTCCGGCTCCAGCCGGTCGCGTTCGGTCTTGGTGATCTTGGCCGAGTGGATGACTTCGATGCCGGCCTCGGTCAGCTCCTTGCGCAGCTGGGCCCAGCGCGACTGCTGCTCGGCCATCAACTCGCCGGCGGCCAGATTGACCTTTTCCAGCTGTTCCGCAGGCGTCAGGCCGTCAGAGGACAGCACCCGGACCCGCTCGCGCACCTGACCCTTCAGGCCCGCGACCCGGGTCATGAAGAACTCATCCAGGTTGTTGGCCGAGATCGACAGGAAGCGCAGGCGTTCCAGCAGCGGGTGCGTCGGGTTGGCGGCCTCCTCCAGCACACGGGCGTTGAACTTCAGCCAGCTGATCTCGCGGTTGAAGAAGCGTTCGGGCGAGGCCATCAGCTCTTCGGACAGGGTCAGCTGGGGCGCGCGGGAAGAGGGGACCTCTTCTCCGGTGGTGGTGTCGGCAATCGCGGCGTCGGACATGGATCAGGTTGTGCAGCCCGTTCGTGACGGCTGCAACCTCGCTTTTCAGGTCTCTTCGTCGTCCTCGGCGCCGACGGCTTCCAGCACCTGACGGGCCAGGGCCCGCGTCACGGGGCGGTGCTGCTCGTCCAGCCGGGCGACCACGTCTTCCACGGCGGCCGCGGACCGGTCGATACGCCGCACCAGATAGTCGATGACCTCGTCGGTCGGGGTGATGCTGCGTTCAGCGAATCGGGCGCGCAGGATGGCGGCCAGGACGACGTCGTCAGGCTCCTCCATGGCCGTGACCCGGATCGAGTCGAGCCGCGAGCGCAGGTCGGGGACCTGGACCTTCCAGAAGCGCGGGGAGGGGCGCGAGACCAGCAGCAGGGCGCCGCCATCGGCCTGGGCCAGGTTGATCAGGTGGAACAGGGTCTCGTCGTCGGCGTCCTGGGCGATGTCCAGCAGCACGGGGCGGCCTTCCAGCTCCAGCGGATCGACGTGGGCGGCCTCGGCGCCGTTCAGGGCCACGGCGCCGACCCGTTCGGCCCAGATGGCGGCGAGGTGGCTCTTGCCGCAGCCCGCGGGGCCGCAGATGGCCATGACCTGACCCGCCGCGTCGGGCCAGCGCTCCAGTACCCGCACCGCCTCCTCATTGGAGGCCGAGCGCACGAAGCTCGACGCGCCCCGGGGCACGTCGCTCTGCAGCGGCAGGCGCAGTTGATCGTTCATGGCGAGACGTCCCGGCATGGTGTCATCTTACCATCACGCGCGGGCAACGCGGTTAACGGCGAGGCGACGGAAACGGGGGACATCGGGGACAAGACGGTCGTTCTGTGGGTGGCTCAGACGAAGTCGGCCAGGCCGGGGTTGATCCGGCCCGCCGCGAACTCGACGACGCGGTAGTCGGCCAGGCCGTGCACGGCGAAGGGATCCTGCTTCATGATCTCGGTGACCTCATCCAGCGACTTGCCGCCGCGCGCGATCAGGAAGCCGCCGGTGCGCGGCACCTTGGGGCCGGTGAGGATCAGCAGGCCGTCGGCGATCTGCTCGTCCAGCCAGGCGCGGTGCTCTGCCGTCTTCGCCTCGATCTCGGCGATGGGGCGGGTGTAGGTGATCTCGATCAGGAACATCTGGCGCTTCCGCTGAATTGGACGCCCGTTGATATGTGGATTCGCAGGCCTGTGGACAAGCCGGTGAAATCGGCTCCGACCTTGACTTTCGAGGGCGATGATGCG
>DBBK01000085.1 GCA_002292165.1 Brevundimonas sp. UBA986 | reverse complement strand
CCCACGCGGAGGCCACGCCCGCCGTCGATCACGGACCCGCGCCCCTCACCGGCCACGCCGCCGAAAGCGGCCTGCGCACGACGATCGAGCACGAGGCCTCGGCCCCGGCCCTGCCGCCGGTCGACGCCCGTCCGGTCAGCAATGGCGCCGCCCATGTGGACAAGGGCCATGGCGGAGCGGTATCCGCTTCGCATCATGGCTGACCCTTCCTCCCCGACGCCCGCCAAACCCGAAATCCTGCTGTCCGAGGCCGAGATCGCCCAGGTGGTCGCGCGTCTGGCCGAAGAGATCGCGCCCGTCATCGACGACGAGACCGTCGCGGCGGTGTTGCTGACCGGGGGGCTGTGGTTCGCCGCCGACCTGACCCGGGCCCTGTCGCGCATCGGCCGCCACGTCCGCTTCGACGCCCTGTGGCTCGCCTCCTACGGCGATGAAAAGACCAGCCGGGGCCGCATCGACACCTATGCGAACTTCCAGCGCTCGCTCGAGGGCCGCAAGGTCCTGATCCTGGACGACGTCTTCGACACCGGCCTGTCTTTGGCCGAGGCCGTCCGGATCGCCAAGGAGAAGGGGGCGACCGAGGTCTTCACCTGCGTCTTCGCCCGCAAGCCCTTCCCCCTGCCCGACGCGCCAGAGCCCAACTTCGTCGGCTGGCACGCGCCCAACCGCTTCCTCGTCGGCTACGGCCTCGACAACGCCGGCGCCCTGCGCGGCCTGCCCGACATCTGCGCGCTGGACTAGGCCTGGAGCCAGTCCGCCATCGGTTCGCGGGCCAGCATTTCCTCATAGGTCGGGCGCGGGCGGATGACGGCCCAGCGGTCGCCGTCGACCAGCACCTCGGGGACCAGAGGCCGGGTGTTGTATTCGCTCGACATGACCGCCCCATAGGCGCCGGCGCCGGTGAAGACGACCAGATCCCCCGTCTGTAGCGGCGGCAGGTCGCGGTCCCGGGCGAAGGTGTCCCCGGTTTCGCAGATCGGCCCGACCACGTCATAGGCGGTGGGCGCATTGTGCCCGCCGGCCTCACGCGGGCGCACGGCCCTGATTTCGTGGAAGCTGTCGTACATGGCCGGGCGGATCAGGTCGTTCATGGCCGCGTCCAGAACCAGGAAGCGACGCCCGTCGGCCCGCTCGGTGATCTGGATCACCCGGCTCAGCAGCACGCCCGCATTGGCGGCCAGCAGCCGGCCCGGCTCGAACGCCGCCTCGACGCCCAGACCGTCCAGCACCCGCGCCGCCATGGCCACATAGTCGGCCGGAGACGCGGTCGGGGCGCCGCCGACGTAGGGCACGCCCAGACCGCCGCCGAGGTCGAGCCGCGTCACGGTCTGGCCCTTGGCGCGGAGCTCCTCGGTCATCGACCGCAGCAGGCGGAAGGCGGCTTCGAGCGGGGTCAGGTCGGTGATCTGGCTGCCGATATGGCAGGCCAGACCCACGGGCGTCACATGGGGCGAAGCGGCGGCACGGACATAGAGGTCCATGGCCTCGTCCGCCGGGATGCCGAACTTGTCGCCCTCGCCGCCGGTGGTGATCTTGGCGTGGCCGCCGGCGCCGATCTTGGGGTTCACCCGGATGGCGATCTCCGGGACCTTGCCCAGACGCGCCGCGATCGGAATGAGCCGGTCCAGCTCGGCCGGGCTCTCGACATTGATCTGGCGCACACCCGCCTCGATGGCGAAGGCCAGTTCGCCGTCGGTCTTGCCGACGCCGGAGAAGATGATCTTGCCCGCCGGCACGCCCGCGGCGAGCGCCCGGCGGATCTCGCCCTCGGAGACGGTGTCCGCGCCGCAGCCCAGCCGGGCCAGGGTCGCCAGCACCGACAGGTTTGAGTTGGCCTTGACCGCATAGGCGATCAGGGCGTCGCCCCCCTCTGGACCACCCAGCGCCGACTTGTGCGCATCCGCCGCCTCGCGCAGCACGCCGTAGTGCCGCGTCAGGGTGGCGGTGGAATAGACATAGGCGGGCGTCCCGACCGTTTCGGCCAGGGCTTCCAGAGACACGCCCTCGGCTTGCAGGGCGCCGTCCTTGAGGTCGAAATGATGCAAGAGGTCTCTACTGGGGATCGCGTCCCGCGGCGGGAGCGCCGAGGGGATTGGAGGGGCCGCCGTCGATCGGCACCTGGCTGGACGGCCGGTTGACCGTGGCGGGATCGGGCAGATGCGGCGCCCAGGCGTCGCGCGGCGCGCGCTCGGTCTCGCGGGGCTTCGGCGCCTCCAGATCGGCCATTCGCCCACAGGCGGCGGCCGATGCGGCCAGAACAGCGAGAACGCCGAGAACAATCAGCTTTTTCATAGACGCGACTTCCAATCGGCGATGCGGGCGCGGACCTGCTCGGGGGCGGTTCCTCCGAAGCTCTGGCGGCTGGCGCAGGAGGCCTCGGGAGAGAGCACCTTGTAAATGGCTTCGGTGATCCCGGCTTCAAGCGATTGCAATTCCGCCTGCGACAGTTGCGCCAGGCCCACGCCCTTCGCCTCGGCCATCTTTACCGCCGCGCCCGTCACATGGTGGGCCTTGCGGAAGGGCAGGTTCAGCTCGCGCACCAGCCAGTCGGCCAGATCGGTGGCGGTGGAGAAGCCGGCGCCGGCCGCCGCCGCCATACGCTCCGTGTTCGGAATCAGGGCCGCGACCATGGCCGTCATGGCGGTCAGGGCCAGATCGAGGGCGTCGAAAGCCTCGAACACCGGCGGCTTGTCCTCCTGCATGTCCTTGGAATAGGCCAGCGGCAGGCCCTTCATCACGGTCGACAGGGCGACGAACGATCCGAGGATGCGCCCGGTCTTGGCCCGCACCAGTTCGGCGGCGTCCGGATTGCGCTTCTGCGGCATGATCGACGAACCGGTGGTCAGATCGTCGGGCAGGGCGGCAAAGCCGAACATCGGCGTCATCCACACCACGATCTCCTCGGCGAGGCGCGACAGATGGCCCGCGGTGATCGAGGCGGCAGCCAGGCTCTCCAGCGCGAAGTCGCGATCCGAGACGGCGTCCAGAGAATTGGCCATCGGCCGGTCGAAACCGAGATCGGCCGCCGTGGCATGGCGGTCGATGGGGAAGGGCGAACCGGCGAGCGCGGCGGCGCCCAGCGGGTTCTCGTTCATCCGCTTGCGGGCGTCGGCGAAGCGTCCGGCGTCGCGCCCGAACATCTCGACATAGGCCATCAGGTGATGGCCCAGGGTCACCGGCTGGGCGGTCTGCAGATGGGTGAAGCCGGGCATCAGATCGCCCGCATGCTGTTCGGCCCGGGCCAGCAGGGCCTTCTGCAGGGCGGCCAGCTGATGGCCGGTGCGGTCGCAGGCGTCGCGGACCCACAGGCGGAAGTCGGTGGCGACCTGGTCATTGCGGCTGCGCGCCGTGTGCAGTCGGCCCGAGGGCTCGCCGATCAGTTCCGACAGCCGCGCCTCCACATTCATGTGGATGTCCTCGAAGCTGTCGCGGAAGGGGAAGGAGCCGTCGCGGATCTCGCCCTCGATGGTCTCCAGCCCGCCGAGAATGGCCTCGCCGTCGGCCGCGCCGATGATCCCCTGTTTGATCAGCATGCGGCAATGGGCCCGCGATCCGGCCAGATCCTGGGCCCACAGACGCTGGTCCACGCCGATGGAGACGTTGATCGCCTGCATGATGTCGGCGGGCTTCGAGGAGAAGCGGCCGCCCCACATGTCTTGACCTGCGGGCTTTTGATCCGCTTTGGTCTTTTCTTCGGGGGTGGAAACGTCGGTCATGAGCGGCTCGAAGACGGCGATCGGGGTCATTGCGGGGGTGCTGCTGATCGGAGCGATCGGCGGCGGCGCGTTCCTATACGCCAAGCCTGACGCCGTCGCCAAAGGTTCTGCACCCGCCGAGGCGCCGAAAAGCGCGCTGGCCCGCTTCGCGACCGGCTCGCTGGCGACGCTCGAGACGCCCGCCGCCACTCCGGTGGCGCCCGACTATGTGTTCAAGACCGCCGAGGGCGCCGACGTTCGCTTCGCCGCCTTCCGGGGCAAGGTGGTGCTGGTCAACCTCTGGGCCATGTGGTGCGTGCCCTGCCGCACCGAGATGCCGACCCTGGCCGCCGCCGCGAAGACGTATGAGGGCAAGGACCTCGTCGTCCTGCCTATCAATGTCGACGTCGAACCCGACAAGGTCGCGGACGCGAAAAGCTTCATCGGCGTCCACGAACCCCTGCCGCTCTACAGCGACCCGAAATTCCAGCTGCCGTTCGAGTTCCCCGGCAAGGGCAAGATGCCCCAGACCATCCTTCTGGACCGTCAGGGCCGTATCCGCGCCACCTTCGCCGGCGAGGCCGACTGGAACAGCCCCGAAGCCCGCGCCCTGATCGACGCGGTGCTGGCGGAGGGGTAGACGAGCGAGCGTTTGGTGGAAAACCCGTTGAAAACGGAAGATCGGGACCGGTGGGTCACGCTCATCAAGACGCTTCGTCAGACGTATGATGTCGACCTTTTCGAAGCCGAACGCCTCGCTCTGTCGAAACCCGAGTGGCGACGCTGGGTCGAACGGCAGATCAATTCGGACAGACGATGCCGGCGAATGGCGCTGACGCACATCCGAACTCACGGTCCCCTGGCCCTGGTGATCAAGGACGGCGACCGTCTCAACATCCGTGGAGACGCCTAGGCGCCTTTCGCGTCAGCGAGGCCTGAGGCGCCCACGGCTGATCTTTGGCAAGGCAGAGACCAGCCGTAAGAGATCGGACTCAGTGCTCCGCCGGAGCCGGAACGCGCTGATCGGTCGACGGGTTGACGGCGCCGGGCTTACCCTCGGCGGCGGCCTCGGCCTGATTGGCTTCCAGATGGTCGGCGACCTTGCCGGCGCCCTTCTCGACAGCCTGGGCGGCCTTCATGGCGCCGCTCTCGACCACCTCGCCGGCCTGGGCGGCGGCGTCCTTGGTCTGGTCGCCGACGACGGCGGCGTCCTGCTTGGCCTCGGTGGTTTCCGTCCTCGTGCAGGCGGCGGCGCCCAGGGCGACAGCGGCGACGGCGATCAGGGCGGTGGGAATACGAACAGACATGGAAAATCTCCGGCTGAGGTGAACCTTGGCTGGAGAAACGCAGGCGACGAACGCGGGTTGCGATCGGCTTTCGCGAAGGGGGACCGATGGTGGCTGGAGGCGGGCTCGAACCGCCGACCTGTGGGTTATGAATCCACCGCTCTAACCAGCTGAGCTACCCAGCCACGCTATCGGTCGCCCGGCGGAGCCTGACGGCCGCGCGCGGGAAGAGGCGTGCCTATATAGACGGCGGGGCGGCGGTTCAAGTCGCTTCGCAAAAAGCCTGTTCCCGGTCTGCGAATTGCAAGCGGACGATCGGTCGCAGCGGCAGGCCCGGGCCGGGCTGGAACGGTCAAGTCCGGCCTCCGTTTTCCCGCCTGCAGTTCTGATTCCCTCGCCTGAAAGAGTTTCCCAATGCGCACCCTCGTCCTCGCCTCCAGCGCCTCCCTGATGGTCCTTGCCGCGGCCTGCGGGGCGCGGGGCGAGAACGACACGGCGTCGGGCGCGGCCTCGGGAGGCCAGCTGGAGACCCGGCCCGCCAACGGTCAGGGCCAGACGCCGGCCTTCGCCGGCCAGACCCGGGCCCCGGGCGTGACTACCCAGGCGACGCTGGCCCACACCGTGGTCGCGGCGGGGCTGGAGCACCCCTGGGGCCTCGCCCTCCTGCCCGACGGCCGCTGGCTGGTGACCGAACGGCCGGGCCGGCTGCGCATCATCACCGCCGAGGGTCAGAAGAGCGAACCGATCGCGGGTCTGCCCGCCGTCGCGGCCGTGGGTCAGGGCGGTCTGCTCGACGTCGCCGTCGGCCCGACCTTCGCGAGCGACCGCCTGATCTACTGGGCCTATGCGGAGCCGCGTGAGGGGGGCAACGCCACCTCGGTCGCCCGCGGTCGCCTGTCCGATGATGGGACGAAGGTGGAGAACGTCCAGGTCATCTTCCGCGCCCTGCCGACTTATGACGGCAACAAGCATTTCGGCGGCGCCCTGGCCTTCGCCCCGGACGGCAAGCTGTTCCTGACGCTGGGCGAACGCTCCGACGCCCCGATGCGGCCCCAGGCCCAGGACCTCGGCTCCCACATGGGCAAGGTTATCCGCATCAACGCCGACGGCTCGGTTCCCGCCGACAACCCCTTCGTCCACACCGCCGGCGCCCGGCCCGAGATCTGGAGCCTGGGTCACCGCAACGTCCAGGGCGTGGCCATCACGCCGGACGGTCAGGTCTGGACCATCGAACACGGCACGCGCGGCGGCGACGAGGTCAACCACGACCGCGCCGGGGTCAACTACGGCTGGCCGATCGTCGCCTATGGCGTCGAATATGCGGGCGGCCCGATCAACGGCGGCGTCACCGCCCGCGAGGGGCTGGAGCAGCCGGTCTACTACTGGGACCCGGTCATCGCTCCCGGCGGCGCGACCTTCTATGAGGGCGCCATGTTCCCGGGCTGGCGCGGCAATCTGCTGGTCGCGGGCCTGAAGGAGAAGCACATCGTCCGGCTGGTGCTGCAGAACGATCGCGTCGTCGGCGAGGAGCGTCTGCTGACCGATCTGGGCGAGCGCATCCGCGACGTGGCGGTCGGCCCCGACGGCGCCGTCTGGGCCATCACCGACGAGACCGACGGCAAGTTGGTGCGACTGGCGAAGGCGAACTGACGGCTAGTTCCGGCGGAACAGCCTCGAGGCGCCGTATCCGGTCGCCGCCGCCAGCAGGACCGACAGCACGCCGTACAGCCATGGGCTGCGGTGGGCGAACTCATAGACGTCGCGCTCGAACCCGACCTTCTCGACGGTCAGGGTCAGGTTGGACACCGACTGGGGCGCCCCGTCCTGAAACAGCCAGACGTCGGCGTGGTACTCGCCCGTCGGGGCCGTCGCCGGCAGATTGACCTCGGCGCGGAACAGCCCCTTGTCGACGAAGCGGACACCCTCCGGATCGGTGTCGTAGAGAGCCGCCTGTTCCTTCAGCCGGATCACGGCGCGGCGCCAGTCGAGATAGTCGTCGCCGAGGCGAGACACGACCACGTCGCGCACCCCGTAGCGGGTGACCGTATGCTGCTCGTCCGGCGCCCCGATCCTCAGGTGGTCGACGCCGACGCCCAGCCGGCGCAGCTGGCCGAAGTCGGCGATGTCGCTCAGCGGCCGGGTCGATGCGGTCATGTAGAAGCCGGGCGCGCCCTCGAACAGCACCGGCCGGCTGTTCAACCAGACGCCCATGTTGCGCGTCTTTTTCACCAGTCGGATCGGGGTCTCCGGACCGCGCATGACCACCACCACGTCGGTCGGGGTGTTCGAGGGATTGAAGACAGCGCCGTAGAGCACGATGGAGGCCCCGCGGAAGCTGGAATCGACCCGGATGCGGGCGTCGGTCAGGGCGGCGGCGACGCGCAGCCCGCCCTCGGTCGCGGCCGACTGTTCCGACGGCGGAACCACAGGCGCATCGGGGACCAGAGGCGCCGAGAGGGCTGGAGGAGGCGGGGGCGGGGGCGCGCTGATCATTTGTCGGCGATCCCGGGAGCCAGCATGAAGATGTCATGCGGCTGCACGAACAGCTCCAACCCCATATAGACCCCGACGCCCAGCACGATCAGCCCGAGCAGGGCGCGCAGGGTGTCGGCGCGGAAGCGGCTGGCGAAACGCGCCCCCAACTGGGCCCCGACGACGCCGCCGAGCAGCAGGATGGTCGACAGGACGATGTCCACCGTCTGGTTGCGCCCGGCCTGGAGGATGGTTGTGATGGCCGTGGTGATGATGATCTGGAACAGGCTGGTCCCGACCACCGCCCCGGCCCTCATGCGCAGCACATAGAGCATGGCCGGCACCAGCACGAAGCCGCCGCCCACCCCCATGATCGCCGACAGGATCCCCGCGAAGATGCCGAGCGCCAGCGGCGGAATGGCGCTGATGTAGAGGCCCGACTTGGGAAACCGCATCCGGAACGGGAGGCCGTACAGGAACAGGGGGCGACGCCGGTCCTTGTGCGGGGCTGTCTCGCCGCGTCGCCGGCGGATGATCTCGGTCAGGCTCTCGTTCAGCATCAGGGTGCCGATGGCGCCCAGGAACATCAGATAGGACAGGGCGACGACGAGGTCGGCCTGACCCAGCAGGCGCAGGTAGCGGAACAGTTCGACCCCCGCGAGGGCCCCGATCGCCCCGCCTGCGGCCATGATGCCGCCCAGCTTGAAGTCAACCGCCTTCTGGCCCGAGTAGCGGATCACGCCCGAGGTCGAGGAGGCCACAACGTGGCTGGCCTGGCTGGCCACCGCCACGGTCGGGGGAATGCCGAGGAAGATCAGGATCGGCGCCATCAGGAAGCCGCCGCCCACGCCGAACAGGCCGGACACGACTCCGACCGCCGTCCCCAGCAGCACCAGGATCGGCCAGTTCACCGAAACCTCGGCGATCGGCAAATAGATATCCAAAGGACGCGCCTTCGGCTGACGGACAATGAAAGCGCCGGAAGGCACTGGAGAAGGGTCTAGCGCCCGGGCGGCGGCTTCACCACCCGCTGCGCCTCATTGGGGCAAGACAGGCCGGCGAGCGGACGAGGCCGTCGTCAGCCGGTCGAACCGTTCTGGAAGGCCAGGGCGGCGCTGCGGGCCGATGCGCGCGCGGTCGCCGACAGCGTCGGCCCCAGGCGATCCGCGGCGGCACGGGACTCCTGGTCGCCGCCGCGCGCCGCGATCAGGTACCATTTGTAAGCCTCGGTCGGATTGACGGCGACACCCTGGGTGCCGTTTTCGTAGATCCTGGCCGCGTTGAACTGGCTGGCGACATCGCCGCGGTCGGCGGCCTTGACGAACCAGTCGAGGGCCTCGGGACGGTTCTCGGCGCCGCCGATCCCGTCGAAAAGATAAAGGCTGTAGGCCCGCATCCCGAGGGGATCGCCGCCGTTGGCCGCGCGGCGAGCCCAGAGCCGGGCCTCGGTCCGGTTGGCGGCGACGCCGTTCTCGCCGTTTTCGTAGATGCCGACCAGCTTCATCTGGGCGGCGGGCAGGCCCATGTTGGCCGCCCGGGTCAGGGTGGCGAGGCCTTCCGCCTTGCCGCCGTCCAGCTCCTCGACAGCCTTGTCGTAAAGGGCCTGGGCCTCGCCTGAGGGCAGGGGGGCCGCATCGATCGGTGTCGCATCGCCCGAGGTCAGGGCGACGGCGGCCAGGGGGGCGGCCTCTTCCTCGGCGGCGGCGACCGGAGCCAGACCCAAAGCCTGACGCACCCCGTCCATGCCCGGCAGCTCGAAGCCCTGACCGCCGGCCAGACGGTTGGTCGTGTAGAGGGCGCCGACGAGCGCCATGCCGGTCACCGAGGCCAGCAGGCCCTTGCGGATGGTCGAGCCGCTCTTCGCCTGCTTGTCCAGCCGCTCCTGCAGGCGCGACTTGCCGCCGCGCTTCAGGCCGAAGCCCGAACGGGGCTCCTCGGCGGCCTCGGGGGCCACGGTCATGGCCGCGCGGGCGGCGTCGATGGCGTTGCGGGTCGAGGCGGAACGGGCGCCCGCGGCGCCGGCGGCCAGTCCGGCGCGCATCGCGCGGGGGTCGACGAACTCGGTCTCGGCCGAGAACTCGTCCGGGCCCGCGTCGAAGTTCGGCGAGGCTCCGAAGCCCGTCGGGGCGGCGGGTGCCTGCGGTGCGAAAGCGGGCTCGGGCTCGAAGGCCGGGGCGCCGAAAGCGGAATGGGTCGCCGGAGCCTCGTCAGGGAAGGCGTCCGGTGCGACGGCCGCGGTCGCCTCCAGCGCGTCCTCGACATCGGCGCCGCCGAAGCCGCCGAAGGTCTGCTCGGGGTAGGCCTGTTCCGCAAAGGCCGGGGCGGCGAAGGGCTCGGGCACGGAGACGGGCGCGGCGGGCGCATGGGCGGGTTGGGCGAAGACCGGGGTCGACAGTTCCGGCTCGATCGCCGGCTCGGGCGCGGTGGGTTGGGCCAGGCGCGGCGAGGCCAGGATCTCGGCGACCGCGCGGGCCGGATCGAAGACGGTCTCGGCGACCGGCTCGGGCTCGCCGAAGCGGCCGGGGAAGGGGGCGGGCGCGCGTTCGCCGGAGGCCAAAGCCTCGGAGATCAGGGGATCGGTCGACCAGATGTCGTCGGGCGCCGCGCCGAAGTCTTCGTCGGGGAAGGCGGCGGCGCGCCAGTCGGGCTGGCTCAGGTCGGAGGCGCGGCTGAGAACGGGTTCGGGGGTCGGCTCGGGCGCACGGGCCGCCTCGACCGGCTCGGGGATGTCGAAGGTCCGGCCGAGCGCGGATGCGGGGCGATCGGTGCGGTCGACGCGGGTCTCGATCCGCTCGCGGGCCTCGTCCAGCAGACGGGCCGTGCGCTCCTCGGACAGGCGCATCCGTTCGGCCAGCTCGCCCGAGGCGCGGTCGTAGGTCTGTTCGATCCGGGCCGAGCTGTCGGCCAGGCGGCGGCCGATGTCTTCCAGGGCCTGGGCCGATTTGCGCTCGGACTGGGCGATGCGGTCGGCCAGACGGTCAGAGATGCGGGTGATCTCGCCGCCCAGCTTTTCCAGCGCCAGGGCATGCTGGTCGTCGGTGCGGTTCAGCCGGTGCTCGACGGCCTGGGCGTAGCGGCCCATGTCGCGATCCAGCTTGTCGCCGAGGCTGGTGTTCAAATCCGCGGCGATGGCCTGGCCGGCGCGGGCGATCTTGTCGGACACGCCCGACTCGACGCGCTGGATGGCGGCGTCCAGGGCCACGGCGCGGGCGTCCGCCGTCTGCATCCGGCCGTTGAGGTTCTGGGCGATGCGCAGGACCTCGCGGCCCATGGCGTCGATGCCTTGGGCCGAGCGCTGCTCGGCGGCGCGGGCCCGCTCGCCGATGGCGGCCATGGCGCGCTCGATGCGATCCATCCGGCCTTCGCGTTCGGCCGTGTCCAGCCGCTGCATCATTTCGGCGCGGTTGGCGTCGACCTGGCGGGCGAGGGTTTCGGCCAGTTTCTCGAAGCGGGCGGCCTCGCGCGAGCCCTCGGGCTCGACCCGCCCCTCGGCGGCGCGCAGACGCTGGTCGAGGCCGGCGAAGGAGCGCTCGAGCCCGCGCAGGGCCTCGGTGGTGCGGGCCTGGGCGCTGTCCAGACGGGCGCTGACCAGGGCCATGGCCTCGGTTCCCGCGCCCTGACCATTCGGCAGGGCCGTGACGGTCTTTTCGGCCGCGTCCATGCGCTGGCGCAGCTCGTTCAGGCTGGTGCGCTGACGCTCCTCGATGTCGTAGAGGCGCGAGGCGATGGCGCCGATGCCGGTCTCGACCTTGCCGAAGCTCGCCTTGGTGTCGGGGCCGACCTCCTGCTCGAAGCGGCGCAGGCGGCGATGGCCTTCCTTCAGCTCTTCGGAGATGTCGTCGATGCGGCGGCCGTAGCTGCGCGTGTCCTTGTCGGCGCCGTCCAGACGCTGGACCAGTCCGGCGACGGCCTGATCCACGCCCTGGATGGCCACGGTCGAGCGGCGCTCGGCAGCTTCGAGGCGGGCGGCGATGGCGTCGACCGAGGCGGCCAGCCGCTGCAGGGTCTCGTCGGAACCGCCGCCGTAGCTCGCCTCGCGGCCATAGGACGGCTCGCGGTCATAGGCGTCGTCGAGGCGGCGCGAGC
>DBBK01000234.1:12031-21780 GCA_002292165.1 Brevundimonas sp. UBA986 | reverse complement strand
CATGGCCCCGCCGACGAAGCCCTGGATGACCCGGAAGACGATCATCGACTCGATGTCCCAGGCCATGCCGCACAGGGCGCTGGAGACGGTGAACAGGCCCGCAGACAGGGCGAACAGGTAGCGGGTCGACAGCGACTGGGCGAGGAAGGCGGCGAAGGGGATCATGATCAGTTCGGCGATCAGATAGCCGGTCTGGATCCAGCTGATCTCGTCCGGTCCCGCCGACAGGCCCGCCTGGACGTCGTTCAGTGAGGCGGCGACGATCTGGATGTCGATCAGGGCCATGAACTGGCCGAAGGCCATGACCCCGAAGATCAGGAACTTCACCGGCGTGGGCAGGGCCAGCGGGTCCGGCGGCGCGGGCCGGGCGGGAGCGGAAGCGGGAAGGCTGTCGGCGGTGGCGTCGGTCATCGGAGCGGTCCTGCCGGCGCCGCCCCTTGCGGAAGCGCCGGCCTTTATATTACATGCGTCATATAAAGGAGACCCGCAAGGCCATGCGCTATGACGCCGAACACAAGGCCCGGACCCGCCAGAAGGTCCTGACCGTCGCCAAACAGGCCATTCGCCAGAACGGGCTCGCTAATCTGGGCGTGGCGGCGGTGATGAAGGACGCTGGCCTGACCCACGGCGGCTTCTATGCCCACTTCCCCTCGCGCGACGCCCTGATCGACGCGGCGCTGGAGGAGATGCTGGAGGGGGCGAAGGCGCGGTTCCAGCGGATCACCGACGGGCTGCCGCTGCCGGTGGCGCTCTCGACCTATCTCGACATGTATCTGTCCGCCGGGCACCGCGATTCCGGGACCTTCCTGTGTCCACTGCCGATCCTGTCGACCGACATGACGCGGCTGGAGCCGGCCCAGCGGGCGGCCTATGCCGTGACCGCCGACCGTCTGGCGTCGCTGATGCGGCCGATGATCGAGGCGGCCGATCCGTCGCTCGACCCCGAGGAAGCCGTGCTGGTCTCGCGCTCGGTGGTGTCGGAGGCCGTGGGGGCCCTGTCCCTGGCCCGCGCCATCGGCCCGACCGAACAGTCCGACGCCATTCTCGATGCTTCGCGCACCGCCCTGAAACGCCGCCTCGGCCTCCCCGCCGTCGCGACCGGAGCCGTCCAATGACCGCCACCACGCCTGACGCCGTCGCCGTTCCTGCGAAGAAGGCCGGTCTGCCGTTCTCGAAGCGGACCCTGATCATGGTCTCGGCGGCGGTGGTCGTCGCCCTCGGCGGGGCGGCGGTGGTGCTGATGCCCCGCAACACCGTCTCGACCGAGGCGGCCTATGTGCAGGCGGATTCGTCGTCTGTCGCGCCCCGGGTGCGCGGGCTGATCGCCGAGGTGCTGGTCGCCCACAATCAGGCGGTCAAGAAGGGCGATCCTCTGGTCCGCATCGACCCCGAGGAGTTCGACGCCCGGGTGGCGGCGGCCGAGGCCGATCTGGCCGACGCCGAGGCCGCGTTGCTGGCCGCCCATGCCGCCCTGACCTCGCTCGGCGCCGACGAAGCCCTGGCCGCCGCCAACATTCGCTCGGCCCGGACCTCGATCGCTTCGGCTGACGCCCAGAACGCCCGGGCCCAGGCCGACCGTCAGCGGTTCGACGACCTGCTGGCCTCGGGCACGGTGGCGCGCCGGGACGCGGAGGAGCGCCGCGCCGCCGCCGTCAGCGCCCAGTCGACCGCCGACAAGACCCGCGCCGATCTGGAGGTCACCCGCAATCAGGCGGGAGTCGTCGGCGCCCGCCGTGAGGTCCTGACCGCCGCCGTCGCCCGCGCCGAGGCCTCGGTCGCCCGGGCCCAGGCCGCGCTCGATCTGGCGCGCCAGGATCAGGCGAATACGATCGTCCGCGCCCCCATCGACGGCATCGTCGGCGACCGGCAGGCCGAGCCCGGCGACTATGTCCAGGCGGGCACGCGGCTGCTGACCGTGGTCCCGGCGGCCGGCCTCTATGTCACCGCCAACTTCAAGGAGACCCAGACGGGCCGGATGCGCGTCGGCCAGCGCGCCGACATCGAGATCGACGCCCTGCCGGGCGCGCATCTGCACGGCGTCGTGGACAGCTTCGCCCCGGGCTCGGGCTCGACCTTCTCGCTCCTGCCGTTCGAGCCGGGGACCGGCAATTTCACCAAGGTGGTCCAGCGGGTCCCGGTCCGCATCCGCCTCGACCCCGGCCAGCCGGCGCTGGACCAGCTGCGTTCCGGCCTGTCGACCACGGTCAAGGTGACGCTGAAATAAGGTCTGGTAGAAGGGGCGGATGAGCGTCGCCCCGTCCCGCCGTCTGATCCTTGCCGCGCTCGCCGCGAGCGGGCTGGCGTCGGCGGTACGTGCCGCGTCCGGCACGTTCGACGCGGCGGTCATGCGGTCCGGGCAGGGCAGGGCGCCGGCGGGGGTGCGCGTCTATCCCGATCTGACCTCGGCCATCGCGGCGGCGCCCGCGGACCGGACGCGGCCGTTCCGGATCTGGATCGGGCCGGGAATCCATGAGGGGCAGGTCGTGGTCGACAAGCCGTCCGTCCATCTGGTCGGGGCGAGCCGGACGGGATCGGTGATCAACCATCTGGCGGCCTCGGGGCTGGGGGGGCCGGACGGGCGCAACTGGGGCACGACGCGCAGCGCGACCCTGTTCGTGCGGGCGGCGGACTTCCGGGCCGAAAACCTGACCCTCAACAACGCCTTCGACGGCCTGGCCGAGATGACGAAGCCGGGAGGCCTCAGGTCGCACGACGGGGCGGGACCGCAGGCCGTGGCCCTGATGCTGGACCGGGGCGCCGAGCGGTCCGTGATCCGCGACTGCGACATCCTCGGCTATCAGGACACCCTGTTCGCCAATGTCGGGACGGCCCTGTTCGAGCGCTGCCTGATCGTCGGCAGCTATGACTTCATCTTCGGCGCGGGGCGGGTCTGGTTCGAGGGCTGCGAGATCCTCTCGCGTCCGCGTCCGGGCGAGACGGCCGACAAGATGGGCGACGGCTATATCGCCGCGCCCAGCACCCCGATCGACCAGCCGTTCGGCTTCGTCTTCCATCGCTGTCGGCTGACGAAGGAGGCGGAGACGGCGAAGGCTTCCGTCTTCCTCGGGCGGCCCTGGCGGCCGACGACGACCTTCCCCGACGGCCGCTACGGCGATCCGCGCTTCGTGGCGGCGGCGAGCTACCTCGACTGCTGGATGGACGACCATATCGCTCCGGAGGGCTGGACCGAGATGTGGTACACGGGCCGCGACGGCAATCCGCGCACCATGCTCCAGCCGGAAGAGGTGCGCTTCTCCCAGCATGGGTCGGTTGGGCCGGGCGCTGCGGCCTTCCCGCGTGGCAAGACCCTGAGCGACACCGAGGCCGCCGTGGTCACCCGCGCCGCCGTCATCGGCGACCTGCGCTAGCATACCGCCTTCCCGAATTCGGCCTTCCAGCGGCGTCGCAGCCCCTTGACGTCCGCACGCAACGGGCGCACCCCTAAAGAAAAACATACCACAAACACAAATGGCCCGGGGAAACGCCATGACTGTACGAAAGGGGCTCGCCGCCGCCTTGCTTCTTGCCGGTTTGGCGGGGGCGGGCGCGGCCTCGGCCCAAACGCCTGCGTCCGTACCGCAGACCCAAACCGCTTCTCCGGATCAGGCGACGCTGGCGGCCATGACGCCCGAGCAACTGAGGGCCCGGGCGCAGGCGCGGATCGCCAATCCCAACCGTCCGACCGGCTGGTGGACCGAGACGGTCAGCCAGCAACCGGATGAATGGTACCGTTCGCCCGAGGGGCTGACGATGACCGCCAACATCCTGTCCTGGCAGGATCCGACCGGCGGCTGGCCGCTGATGAACACGACGCGGGAGCTCAACCGGGGCGACCCGGCGCAGGCGGGGCCGTGGGGCACGAAGGGCGCCCTGATCAAGGCCACGGTCAATGAGATGCGCTTCCTCGCCCGGGCCTACCGCGCGACCGGCGATGAAAAGGATCTGGCCGCCGTGCGCCGGGGTCTGGGTTTCATCCTGATGTACCAGTACCCGACCGGCGGCTGGCCCCATTCCGTGCCGCCGCCCGCCGAGGGCTATGAGCGCTACGCCACCTTCAACGACGACATGATCGTGGACGTGATGACCCTGCTGCGCGAGATCGCGGCGGGCGGGGACTTCGCCAGCCTGCCCGAGGCGGACCGTCGGGCGGCGAAGGCGGGCTTCGACAAGGCGCTCGATTTCATCCTGAAGACCCAGATCGTCGTCGACGGCCAGCGCACCGCCTGGGGCCAGCAGTATGACGAGGTGGCGCTGGAGCCGCGCGCGGCCCGGCGGTTCGAGCCCGTAGCCATCTCGGGCGGGGAGAGCGTGGGGGTCCTGCTTCTGCTCATGAGCCTCGACGACCCGTCGCCGGAGGTCCGGCGTGCGATCCGCGAGGGCGCCGACTGGTTCGACCGGGTCCAGCTGCACGGCATCCGCTTCGTGCGCGAGAACGGCGACGGCGTGGTGCGACCCGACCCCGACGCTCCGCCGCTGTGGGCGCGCTATTACGAGATCGGGACCAACCGGCCGATCTTCGCCGGGCGCGACGGCGTGATCCGCTACGACCTGAGCGAGGTCGAGCAGGAGCGGCGCGGCGGCTACGGCTGGTACAGCCCGGCCGGGGCGCAGGTGCTGACCGCCTGGACCCAATGGCGTCAGGCCCATCCCGAAAACTGAGGAGAACCCGATGGCTGATCTCGATCGCCGGAGCCTGCTGGCCGCCGCCGGGGTCACGGCGGCCCTCGCCGCGCCGGGGCTCGCCTACGCCCAGTCTGTGCCCATCGCCCGCACGGCTTACGGACGCGTCAGTGGCTTCCGCAACGGCGACATCCTCGGCTTCAAGGGCATTCCCTACGGCGCCGACACGGCCGGGACCCGGTTCGCGGCGCCGAAGCCGCCCCGGCCCTGGCGCGGCGTGAAAGCCTGCACCGCCTTCGGACCCATGGCGCCCCAGCCGGGCAGCGGGGCCAACAGCGGCTATCTGCCCGACCGCGCCTTCACCACCGACGACACCTCGGAGGACATGCTGAAGCTGAACGTCTGGACCCCCGGTCTGGATGGGAAGAAGCGGCCGGTGCTGGTCTGGATCCACGGCGGCGGCTTCATCAACTTCTCGGCCAACAGCGACCTCTACGACGGGACCCATCTGGCGCAGTTCGGGGATGCGGTGGTGGTGTCGATGAACCACCGGCTGAACAGCTTCGGCTATCTGTATCTGGCGGAGCTCGGGGGCGAGGAGTTCGCGGATTCCGGCAACACCGGCATGCTCGACCTGGTCCTGATGCTGCAGTGGGTGCGGGACAATATCGGCGCGTTCGGCGGCGATCCCGGCTGCGTCACCATCTGGGGGCAGTCGGGCGGTGGGGCCAAATGCTCGGTCCTGATGGGGATGCCGGCAGCGCGCGGCCTGTTCCATCGGGTCATGACCATGAGCGGCCAGCAGGTCACCGTGACCCCGCCCGAGATGGCGACCGAAACGGCGAGGAAGGTCCTGACCCAGGCCGGGGTCTCGACCCCCGCCGAGCTGAAGCGCCTGACGAAGGACCAGCTGATCGCGGCCAGTCGGGGCGTCTATTACGGCCCGGTGCTGGACGGGCAGACCCTGACCCGGCACCCGTTCGAGCCGGACGCCACGCCCCTGTCGGCCGACGTGCCCCTGATCATGGGCAATACCCATGACGAGACCCGGCTGCTGATCGGCCCCTCGGATCCGGCGCTTTTCGACCTGAAGTGGGACGATCTGCCCGCCAAGCTGACCCGGGCGATCCAGTCCTATATGGGCCAGATGACCCCCGAGGCGGTGACCGCCTGGTATCGCGACAAATATCCGATGTATTCGCCGTCGGAGGTCTTCTTCGCGGCGACCACGGCGCTGCGGTCGTGGCGGGCCCAGATCATCCAGGCGGACCGGCGCGCGGTGCAGCCGGGCGCCTCGACCTGGGTCTATCAGTTCGACTGGAAGAGCCCGGCCATGGGCGGCAAATGGGGCGCGCCCCACTGCGCCGACATCCCCTTCTACTTCCGGAACAACAGGGAGATGGTCTCCATGACCGGCGGCGGGGCCGAGACCGACGCCCTGGCCGAGACCATGTCGAAGGCGCTGCTGAACTTCGCCCGCACCGGAAACCCGAACGGGGCGGGGGTTCCGGACTGGCCGAAGTATGAGTTGCCGGGCCGGGTCACCATGCAGTGGGACACCGTCAGCCGGGCGACGCCCGATCCGCGCGGCGAGGAGCGGCGGCTGGTCGGGCTGATCCCTTACCGCCAGCCAGGGACGTGACGGTTGCGGTTGTCGGGCGCGGCGGGCAGTCAGGGGCGATGACCGACGCCGCCGCCTCCCCCCGCTTCGAGAGCAAGCGCCGGCTGATCCTCGACGAGGCCACGCGGCTGTTCAAGGCGCGGGGGTTGAAGGGCGCGACCCTGATCGACGTCGCCCGCAGCATCGGCCTGAGCAACACCAGCGTCAGCTACTACTTCCCGCGCCGCGACGATCTGGCGGCGGCCTGCTTCTTTCGCACGATCGCGGCCTATGACGCCCTGCTGGACGCGGTGGGGCCGGTGGAGGCGGAGGGACGGATCCGCGCCTTCATGGATCTGCATTTCGCCCATCTGGCCCGGATGGCGCGGGGCGAGGCGCCGGACCTGATCGGCTTCAGCGACCTCAGCGCCCTGACCGGGCCGCAGGCGCAAGCCGTGTTCGAGGCCTTCGTGAACCTGTTCCGGCGGGCGAGGGCGGTGCTGATCGGGCCGCCGCGTCCGGGCGACACCGCGTCCGCAAGGAACGCCCGCGCGCATCTGCTGCTGTCGGTGGTCTTCGGCGCGGCGCATTGGGCGCGTGAGTTCGAGGCGGAGGACCTGCCCCGGATCGGGGCGCGAACGGCGGACATCCTGCTGAACGGCCTGTCGGGAGCGGGCGCGATCTGGCCGCCCGAGCCGCTGGATTTCGACGCCGGACCGGACGACGGCGCGCGCGAGGCCTTCCTGCGCGCGGCGACACGGTTGCTCAATGAAAAGGGCTATCACGGCGCCTCGGTCAGCCAGATCTCGGCGCGGCTGGGCGTGACCAAGGGCTCCTTCTACCACCACCTCGACACCAAGGCGGACCTGGTCAGCGACTGTTTCGACCGCAGCTTCGGCATCGTGCGCCGGGCCCAGGACGCGGGCTTCGCGCTTGAAGCCCCGGGCTTGCAAAGGCTGTCGCGGACGGTCGCGGCCCTGATCCGGCGGCAGCTGTCCGAGCAGGGACCCCTGCTGCGCCACACCGCCCTGAGCGCCGCGCCGCAAGAGGTGAGGTCCGACATCGCGGCGGCGACGCGCCGGGTCGGCGACCGCTTCGGCCAGATGGTCGCCGACGGGATGATCGACGGCTCGATCCGCGCGGTGGACCAGACCCTGGCCGCGCGGATGCTGGACGACATGATCAACGCCGCGGCCGAGCTGTGGCGCTGGACCCCGGACCTCGGTCAGGCCGACGCCGTCGACCACTACGCCCGGCCGATGATGTTCGGCCTGAAGGTGCAGGACTGAAGGGCTGAGGGGCCGCGCCCTAGCACTAAAGCCTGACAGTATGACGCCTTGCGTCGCCCGGCGTCTGGCGGCAACGATGATCGGGCGGAGAAGCCGCGGGTGCACATCCATGCCAGGAGCCGGGGACAAGCTGACGGAACGGGAGCGCGAATGTCTGCGCCTCGTCCACGCGCACCTGAACTCCAAGCAGATCGCCCGCGAGCTGGGCATCAAGCCGGGCACGGTCGACCGGCATTGCGAGAATGCGGTGCGCAAGCTTCAGGCCGGCAACCGGATCGACGCGGCCCTGCGTCTGGCGGCCTCGGAGACCCTTGGGACCGGTTCCCAATCCGATCCGATCCCAATGGCCCATTGGCCCTCTTCGGCCTCCTTTGAGGGGGCAAACGAGGAAGACCATGACCGCGAAACAGGATCTGATACCGGCCGTCAGCTGGAACGGGGTGGAAGCCATCCTCATGGGGATGGCCAATACGCCCGACAAACGTCTGATGGTCGGACATCTGGTGGAGGGCACGCGCAAGCAGGCGCCCTTCCTGACGCCCGAAGGGGTGATGACCGAGCTCTTCTATCTGGCTACGGCATTGCTCGATCAGGACTTCAATCCGTCCTTCACGGGAACGAACTCCTCGGGCGCATCCTCGTCGTCTTCGGCGTAGCCGCCGCGGCGGCGATGATCCTTCTCAGCCTCGCCGGGGCCGAAAGCTTCGCCTTCCTGCTCCAGAAGTTCCGCTACGGCGGCTGAAGCCCCCCGGTCCATCTCCGGAAATCCGAAATGAAACGCGCCGAAAAGGCCGCGAGCATCGCCGCTCGCCTGCACAAGGCCCTGACCCAGGCCGAGGCCGGTCAGGACCAGTCCATCGCCCGCCTGGGCCGTCTGGCCGAGACCCTGACCCGATCGCGCCGCGACGCCGGCCTGTCGCCGACCGTCGGCCAGCCGGTGTTCGACGCCCTGTCGCGGGCCATGGCCGCCCAGATCGAGTCCCAGCGCGCCATGGTCGATCTGCATCAGGCCCTGGCCGAGGTGCAGGGCCGCACCGCCTTCCGCGGCCTCAAACTGGGCGGGCTGGACAAGGATGATCTCCCGGACCCCCGCGGCCTGAGGCTCTTCCCCCGCCTATCGCTGGTTGAGGAAAGCGCCTGATCAGGGTTAGGAAGCGGCGGGGGGAACCGCCGTGTCGCCGATCTATCTGTTCACGCTCGTCATCTTCGTCCTGGTCGGCCTCGCCGCCCTGCTGCGCGGCGGGCGGTGGGAGCGGATCACCGTGGGCGTGCTGGCGGCGGCCTGGATCGGCTCGGCCCTGACGCCCTTCAACAGGATCGATCCGCCGTGGATGGCGATCGCCATCGACACCGCCGTCTTCCTCTTCTTCCTGTACGCCGCCCTCTATTCGGGACGCGGCTGGACCAGCGCGGCGGCCAGCTTCCAGTTCCTGATCCTGTGCACCCACTTCGTCTTCGCCCGCGACCGGGCGCTGGAGCAGTGGGCCTATATCTCGGCCTACTACGTCTGGAACCTGGGGGTCATCGGCGCCCTGGCCTGCGGCGTGGTGTGGCGGGGGGGAAGGCGGGCTCAGCCCTGACACCCGGCGGCGCGCCGCTTCAGTCGTGCATTCCCTCGGCCTCGGCCTCGGCGTCCGACATCTGGGTGTCGAAGGGATTGGCGTCCGTCGGAGACGCGGACGAAGGGGCGAAGGGTGAGGATTCGAGTCCGCCGGGGGCCAGGCTGTCCGCCGGAGCGAAAGGCGAGGGCTCAAGGGTGTTGGACGAGGCGCTCTCGAACGCCCGGGTCGTATAGTGGAACTCGCGGGACGGTTCCTGGGCTGTCGACGGCTCGGCGACAGAGGTGGTGCTGAAGGAGTTTCGGCGCGGGCGCGCGGCCACGGATGACGGACCGCGGAAATAGTCGATGGCGCTCACCCGTGTCGATGTCCGGCCGTGGATGTCGAACGCGGAGGAGGTGACGTCCTGAAGCGTGGCGCGATCCTTGGCGACGGCCAGGGAGCTCATCGCGCGTCGCGGGGAGATCAGACCGTTGGCGGCCAGCCGGTTGACCGCGTCGATGATGCCTTCGGTCTCGGCCGAGGGCCGGCCGTTGATCACCACCGGATCGAACTGGTTCGAGATCTGGCCATTGGTCCGGGCGTCGCCGAAACGCAGGTTCAGGATGCCGTTGCAGGCCTCGTCCATGACCTGGTTGAACAGGCCCACGTCATTGTTCACCCGGGCCTGGTGGAGGCGGG
>DBBK01000234.1:308-12017 GCA_002292165.1 Brevundimonas sp. UBA986 | reverse complement strand
TCCTCCCGCGGCCGCGCCGATGAAGAGGACGAGCCGAGCCCCTGACGGTCGCGGCGGTTCAGGGCGTCGCGGGCGTCGATCAGGATGATGCGGATGCGGCTGTCGGCCAGGATGTGGTTGCGGGATACCCGGGCGGCCCTCAGGCGCGGACCCCCGCCGTCGAGGGGCAGGATCCGCATGGCGTATTCCGAACCCGGTCCCCGACGGCTTTCCGCGAGCATGTCCTGGGTGACCGCCTCGGACATGGACGAGCGGCCATGCGCCGCCCGCTCCCCGTAGGAGGCGGTGTAGATGATGTTTTCGGTGTCCCGCCCGAAACCGCGCGAGCGTTTGTTCGACTCGGGCAGCGGCCGCTCACCGCTTCTGTGGCTGCGCGTGGCGAAGGGTGACGAGGACGAGGATGAGGATGAGGATGAAGATGAAGAGGAAGACGCGGAATTGCCGTCCTCTTCAAAGGCCTCACGGGATCGCTTCTTGGTCATTCGAGCGGGACCTCCGTTGGCGGGGCGCGATCAGCCGCCGGCGTAGATCAGATAGTAGACATAGACGTTCTTGGGGCGCGTTTCGGTGCTTCCGCCGGTCGCGCCCGTCGCATTGGCCGTCATCGTACCCTGGAGATAGACCGGATAGTCGCCCTGACCGTGATATCCCCACGGCTGCCCGAGGGCGTGGGCGTGCGAAACTATTTCATCCTGCTGTCGCGTACCGACCGCGTCGCCGGTGTTGCCGCCGGCGGCCTGGGCTGTTCGGCCGGTGGTATCGGGATCGTTGCCGGCTCCGCCGTCGACGCCGCGCAGGAACATGCCGCGCAGATCCGGCAGGTTGAAACTGGTGCTGTCGCCGCCGAAGGCGTTGTCCAGGGCGCCCGAGAGCGCGGGGTAGTCGGTGCTGGCCAGCGGTCGACCGTCGCACAGGAGCCAGTTGGCCGGCAGGCTGTTCAGATTGGAGCCGACGAAGGGAATGATGGCGCCGACGGGCAGGGTGGTCATGGGGTTCGCTCGCATGTCTGGAATGGGATCGTGGGTCAGCTGATGGCGACGGCGCGCAGGGCGTAGCCCGCGGTCGTCTGGCCCTCGGCCGGCGTGACGGTGATGGTGACGGTGTTCAGACCCACCACCAGGTAGTCGTAGAAGTCGTTGGAGGTGTAGTCCTTGCTCCGCAGGGTGACGGAGGTGAGGTTGTCCGTGCCGCTGCCCGACTCGCGCGCGTCGACGTGACGGACGATCGGGGACACCGGGTGCGCCGGATCGGGTTCGTTGACGAGGATGGTCACGACACAGCCCGCATCCGTCAGTTTCCAGTGCTTGAGATGCAGGGCCAACTCGACCAGTTCGTCGGTCACCTTGAAGTAGAGGGTGGTCTGGGCGGGCGCGGCGGCGGTGACGGCCGAGGCCGAAAGCACGGTGTCGTTGGTCGCGGGAGCGTCGAAGCCGGAGCCCGTGACATAGAGGGTGTTGGCGCCGCTCTTCGCCCGGAAGGGGGCGCCGTTTGACGCCGGGGCGCAGATGAACTCGCCCTTGACGAAGCCGATGATCGCCCCGTTGCGGGACCCTGTGGCCAAGATGGGATCGAGCGCCAGAAGCGGCAGGTTCAACGACACGGTGTCGACGGCCTTGTTCGCCGCCGCGATCACCAGGGAGGCGCCCTTGGAGTCGTGCGTGCCCTGCCAGTAGGTGATGGCGTGATCGAAGGCGACGATCTCGTCGGTCGTCGCCGCGTCGCCCTCGAGGGTGAAGATCCAGCGGGCCGTCGCGACGAAATCGACCCCGAACTGCGACAGCTCGCTGGGCGGGTACAGGAAGGTGCCGTCCCACAGCCGCTTGCCGACGAAGGGCGGCATGTCGATCTGCGGCGCCGTAGCCTGAAGATTGCGATAGTCGATGACGTTCCAGGGATATTCCTGCCCCCACACCCAGGAGAGCGTCTGTTTGGCGCTGTCCAGGAAGGCGTAGGAGGCCCAGTCCTTGACCGTCATCGACGCCCCGGTGCCGTTGAGGGCGGACTGGGAGCTGGTATGCCCTTGCGATTTCGACTGTTCGGTGGTGGAGGTGGTGGAGTGACCCATGCTGGCCGAGACGCCGCCGGTCGCCGCCTCTCCGAAGAAGCCCACGGAATCGGACACCTCATAGGAGTTGGTGACCGAGAGGGAGGAGCCCGAGGAATACTGGACGGAGTTGGCCTGATCAGCGCTCGTGGACTGGTTGCCGCTGGTCGAGACCGAGGCGTTGAGCGTCCTGGGGTGATAGTCCTCGATGATGAACTGCAGCCCCGCGGCGGTCGTGGAGGGCGTGACCATCTGCACCGCCAGCACCGGATAGCCGCTGTAGGAGGTGACCTGGTTCAGGGCGTTGAAGGAATTGGCCAGGGTGCTGGACAGGCTGAGCTTCTGATGCAGCGAGACGATGTAGCCCCGCATGGCCTTCAGCCCCCCGACCGGGCCGGCCGCGCCGTAGGACTGCCGTAGATCCCTGTATTCCTTGACCTCGTAAAGGCTGGCCAGGACGCCGATCTGTTCGGGCACCGTGGCGCCGATCGTCACCGGGGATTGTTGCACCAGGGCGTTGATGTAGCGTGCCGTCATGAATCCTCCGCCTGGGCGATCGCCGCATGCCCCTGGGCGGGGTGTGGGCGGCGTCGCCCCTTGTGATTGAGGCCGTGCCAGGCACGACGAGGACGCAGCCTCCATCCCGTCCGTGCGGCGCGCCGCGACTTGCGCCGCGGCCAAGCCTGGTCGAACGGCTCTTGCACCCTTGGGGTGTGAGTCGGATTGGTTTCATCCCTGACGCGATAGGGGCCGAGCTTGGGCGCAAAATCAAGCGGCCCGGCGAGGCGTCCCACATTCGGGACGCGGCCGCGTCGGCGATACGTCAACCCGGCCGAGGCAGGGCGGAAAGCGGAAGGTTGTCGGGGGGTCTGTTAAGTCAACAACGCAGATGACTTGGGCCGAGATGGCTCCGCAGGTAGGATTCGAACCTACGACCAGCCGATTAACAGTCGGCTGCTCTACCACTGAGCTACTGCGGAACATCTGCTCGGGAGGCGGGCGTATAGCAGTGGCCTCGCGCGTCTTGCAACGGCTAATGTGGGGCCATGCGCATCATTTCCATCGAGGCCCCGGACGATCCCCGGATCGCCGCCTATCGCGATATCAAGGAGCGCGACCTGACCGGGCGGGAAGGGCTGTTCATCGCCGAAGGGGAGGTGGTGCTGCGCAATCTGGTCTCGTCCGCCAGCCTGTGCCGGCCACGCTCGATACTGCTGGCCGAGAAGCGAATCGCGGCGCTGGAGCCCATCATCGCCGCCGCGCCCGCCGACATGCCGGTCTATGCGGCCAGCCAGGCGGTGCTCGATTCGGTGGCGGGATTCCCCCTTCACAGAGGGATATTGGCGCTCGGCGAAAAGCCCGCGCCGGAAGAGGCATCCGTGGTGCTGGACCGGCTGGGCGACGACGCGGTGGTCGTCTGCGCCGAGGGCATCGGCAACCACGACAACATCGGCGGCCTGTTTCGCAACGCTGCGGCCTTCGGGGCCGGGGCGGTGCTGCTGGACGACCGTTGCGGCGACCCCTTCTATCGCAAATCGATCCGGGTCTCGGTCGGGGCGGTGCTGCGCACGCCGTGCCCGCGCCCCCTGCCGCTGGAGGAGCTGGTCGAGACCCTGAAGGCGGCGCGGTTCGAGGTCATCGCCCTGACGCCCTCTGCGATCGAGCCCCTGTCGGCGCTCCGGCCCGGCGGACGGCGGGCGCTGCTGCTGGGATCGGAAGGACCGGGCCTGCCCCGGGCGATCATCGACCGCTGCCGGGCGGTGGGCATCGCCATGGCCGGGGGCTTCGATTCCCTGAACGTCGCGGCGACGTCGGCCATCGCCCTGCATCAACTGACACGCACCTGACGCCTGCGAACCGCTGGCGAATTCGCCGCGCACGTGAGGGCCGGCGACGCAATTGCGCCCATCCGGTGACAATCGCGCGAAATCAGGGCGTTAACGCTTTGTTGACCTTGCCGAAACGCCCGTTCCGTGTCGCCATGCGCCCGGGGAGATTGTCATGGGCAGCATTCTGGATTTCGTCACCCGCAACGGCCGCATCGCGACGGCTCTGGGCGTGGTGGTTTTCGCGGTCAGCACGGCCGGCGCCATCGGCTGGATGACCGCTCCGGTCTAGCCGATTCAGGGCGTTAGAGGTCGACACGACGGCCGTCGGGGGGCAGGGTTCGCCCATCCCCGACCAGCTGCCGAGTCCGTCTGATGCCCCTGCATAAATCGATCACTGTTTCCGCCGTGGCCCTGCTGCTGGCGAGCGCCGCCTCTGTGGCCATGGCGCAGGACGCCCAGCACATCGATCCGGCCCGGCTGAACGCCCACATCGCGGCCCTGGCCGACGACGCCATGGGCGGGCGCGGCCCGACGACGCCGGGCGAAGAGGCAGCGGTGAACTACGTCGCCGACCAGTTCAAGGCCATGGGGCTGGAGCCCGCGGGCGACAACGGCGGCTGGTTCCAGACCGTGCCGATCAACCGCTTCCTCCAGGATGGTCCGGCCGTTCTCACCGCCAAGGCGGGCGGCGAGGCCCTGACCTTCAATCGCGGAACCGACATCATCGTCGGCAGCCACCGGCCGGTCTCGCGCATCAGCCTGACCGACGTGCCGGTGGTCTTCGTCGGCTATGGCGTCACGGCGCCCGAGCGCGGCTGGGACGACTTCAAGGGCGTCGATGTGCGCGGCAAGATCGTACTGATGCTGGTCAACGACCCGGACTTCGAGGTCCCCGCCGACAGCCCCGTGGCGGGCAAGTTCGACGGCAAGGGCATGACCTACTACGGCCGTTGGGTCTACAAGTTCGAGGAGGCGGCGCGGCGCGGGGCCGCCGGGGTTCTGGTCATCCATGAGACCGCCGGCGCCGGCTATCCCTGGACCACGCTGCAGAACTCCTCCACCGCCGCCGGCTTCGACATCGTGCGCGAGAACGTCGAGGCCGAACGGGTCCAGGCCCAGGGCTGGATCCAGCAGCCGATCGCCGCAAAGCTGATGGCCGCCGCCGGTCTCGACTATGCGACGCTGAAGGCCCAGGCCCAGACAGCGGACTTCCATCCGGTGGCCCTGAACGGCGTCACGATGTCGATGGACTTCGGCCTGAAGTACGAGCGGCTGACCACCCGCAACGTCGCCGGCAAGCTGACCGGCACGACGCGTCCGAACGAGACGGTGATGTTCGGCGCCCACTGGGACGCCTTCGGTCACGCCACCCCCAACGCCCAGGGCGACGACATCTACAACGGCGCGGTCGACAACGCCTCGGGCGTCGCCGGGGTGCTGGAGCTGGCCCGGCTGTTCGCCGCCGCCCCGCGCACGGAGCGCTCGGAAATCTTCGTCTCCTGGGCCGCCGAGGAGGCGGGGCTGCTGGGGCCCTACTACTATGCCGCCCACCCGCTGGTGCCGCTGGAGACCACGGTCGCCAACATCAATATGGACTCGCTTCTGCCCGGCGGGCCGTCGCCCGAGATCGTGGTCATCGGCTATGGCAAGACCGATCTGCAGGACCGGCTGGCGCGCGATGCGGCGAAGGAGGGCCGGACCCTGATCGCCGACCCGGCGCCGCAGGTCGGGGCCTTCTACCGCTCGGACCACTTCCCGCTGGCGAAGATGGGGGTGCCGGCCCTGTTCGCGGCGGCGGGCTTTACCGGAGCGTCCGAGGCCAGCCGGATCTATGTCCGCGACCGCTATCACCAGCCGACCGACGCCTGGGAGCCGGGCTGGGACATGACCGGCGCCGCGGCCGACGTCCAGTTGCTCTATGACGTGGGCCGCGAGCTGGCGACAGGGACCGACTGGCCCAGATGGACGCCCGGCAATGAGTTCGAGGGCGTCCGCGAAACCAGCGCCGCTTCCCGCAAATAGCGCATACGAAAACGGCCCGGAGCGAACTCCGGGCCGTCTGTCATTGACGCTCAGGCTGTCAGCTTACTTGCGCTTGCTGTCCAGGCTCCAGGCGCCCGCGCCGGCGCAGGCCAGGTACAGGAAGATGAAACAGAACAGGATGGCCGCGTCGCCGCCGTTCACGGCCGGATACGGGCTCTTGGGGAAGTGGAACATCCAGTAGGCGACGGCCATTTCGCCGGCGAGGACGAAGGCGGCGGGGCGGGTGAACAGGCCCAGGATGATCAGGGCGCCGCCGACGACCTCGAGGATCGCGCCGATCCAGAACAGGCTGAACATCGGGACCACGCCGGGCTGGGCGCCGTCCGGGAAGCCCCACAGCTTGATCACGCCGTGGGCGAGGAACAGCAGGCCCGCGACGATGCGGAGGGCGGCGAGGGCGCGCGGCGCCCAGGGTGCGGTGTTGAAGGAAGCCATTGTTTTTCTTTCTCTGAGAGGGCCCCGACAGGTGTGAGCCTGTCGGGTCTTATTGAAACAGTGTTAGTTCCAGTTATCAGGCGGCGTCAACCAGGACAATCTCTGCATCCTTAACGGCGCGAACCGTCAAGGTTTCCTCGTCGGTGATCGCCACGCCATCGCGGGCGTTGAGCAGGACGCCGTTGACCTCGACCTCGCCGATCGCGGGGACCAGATAGCCGCGGCGGCTGGCGCCCAGGGGATAGGTCGCCGTCTCGCCCGCCTTCAGCGTCGCGCCCACGACGCGGGCGTCGGTGCGGATCGGCAGCGCATCCGTGTCGTCCTCGAAGCCCGAGGCGAGGACCACGAACTGACCGGCGCGGTCTCCCTTGGGGAAGGGCTTGGCGCCCCAGGCGGGCTTTTCGCCGCGGCGGGTCGGCTCGATCCAGATCTGGAAGATCCGGGTCAGCTCCGGCTCGGCGTTGTATTCGGCGTGGCGGATGCCGGTGCCGGCGCTCATGACCTGAACGTCGCCAGCGACGGTGCGGCCCTTGTTGCCCAGGCTGTCCTCATGGGTGATGGCCCCGTCGCGGACATAGGTGATGATCTCCATGTCGGCGTGCGGGTGGGGCGGGAAGCCCGAGCCGGCGGCGATCTCGTCGTCGTTCCAGACCCGAAGGCTGCCCCAGCTCATCCGCTTGGGGTCGTAGTAGTTGGCGAAGGAGAAGTGGTGCCTGGCGTTCAGCCAACCGTGGTTGGCGCCGCCCAGGGATTCAAAAGGTCTGCGCTCGATCATCGTCTCGTCTCCGCGGTCCCGGCAGGGGCGGGGACATCCCCGCCGCGCTCGCCGCCGCTCTGGCTTGAGGGCAAGATAGCGATCCGCTAACGATCAGAAATAGAAACAGCTGAAACACATCGTTTCCGGATACGCATGTCGAAACTGCCTGACCTCGAAGCTCTCGCCATCTTCGCCAAGGTGGCCGAGACCCAGTCCTTCTCGGGCGCGGCCGAGGCGCTGAACCTGTCCAAGGCGACGGTGTCCAAGGCGGTCAGCCGGCTGGAGGTGCGTCTGGGCACCACCCTGCTGCACCGGACCTCGCGCCGCTTCGCCCTGACCGAACAGGGCAGGGGCCTGGCCGCCCGCGCCGCCCAGATGGTCGCCGAGGGCGAGGCCGCCGAGGCCCAGGCCCTCGATCAGTCGATGAACCCGCGCGGTCTGGTGCGGCTGGCGGCGCCCATGTCCTTCGGCATCTCCTATGTCGCGCCCGCCCTGCCGGAGTTCCTGGCCCGCCACCCGGACGTCTCCATCGACCTGCATCTGTCGGATGAGGTGGTCGATCTGGTCGGGGGCGGCTTCGACTGCGCCCTGCGGATCGCGGCCCTGCCGGATTCGTCCCTGACGGCGAGGAAGCTGCGCACCATCAAACGTCATCTGGTCGCCTCACCCGAATATATCGCCCAGCGCGGCCGGCCCCGTGACCCGGAGGAGCTCTCGCGCCATTCCTGCTTCGGCTATGCCTATCTGCCGACGCCCAACACCTGGAAGTTCCGGCACAGGACCGACGGGCGCGAGGTCATGGTCCGGCCGCACGGCCCGCTTCGCGCCAACAACGCCGACGCCCTGACCGCCTCGCTGCTGGCCGGGCTGGGCATCGCCGAACAGCCCGACTTCTTCCACTGGGACGACATCGCGAAAGGGCGGCTGGAGATCCTGCTGCCGGACTGGGAGCTGCCGCGCATCGACCTGCATCTGGTGGCCCCCGGCGGCGGGCCCCGGCCGGCGCGGGTCACGGCCTTGATGGACTATCTGGCCGGCCGGTTCGCGGGCCCGCTGTGGCCCGGCGACACCGGCGGCAAACGCTGATCTTCGCGATTGCCAGACGCCATTGCCAGATGATGGGGGCGGCCTATTCTGCCGCCATGAAAACCGCGCTTCCGATCCTCGCCTTCGCTCTGGCCGTCTCGGCCTGCGGCTCTCCGACCCCCGCGCCCAAGGCCCCTGCGGCCAAGGCCGAGGATCCGATGAAAGCCACCAGGACCCTGTTCGGCACGGACGACTGGAACCTGATCGGCGGCAAATGCGTGGCGGTGCTGGACCTGCCGGTCAACAAGGGCAAGCCGGACAACGACGCCGCCCACGCACGCTGGAAGACCTGGCTGGAAAACAGCATCCAGTCCGAACTCGCCGACCAGATGGTCACCCTGAACCGCCAGACCTACGCCGCCTCGCCCGACGATGTGATGGTCGACGCGGCCACCTATTGCCGGACCAAGCTGGAAGAGGTCTCGCCCCAGTCAGCGCCGACCGCGCCCGCCGCCTGACGCCCCGCCGCCTGACGTCATGGGCGGTTGCATTACAGATCGGTCACTTTTCCCGTCGCACTTGCGGGCCTAGGTCTGGACCAGACCTGTCCGGAAAGTGAAACCGCATGAAGTTCCGTCTGTTGGCCGCCGCCTCCGCCGTAGCCCTCCTGAGCGCCGCCCCCGCCTTCGCCGAAGGCGCGCCCGCCGCCCCGCCGGCCGCCGCGACCGCCGGGATCGAGGTGCCGCCGCTGGGCTTCACCAAGCGCACCCTGGCCAACGGTCTGGACGTCTATACGGCGCGGGATGCNNTCGGGCTTCGCCCACCTGTTCGAACACCTGATGTTCAAGGCCACCAAGGACTTCCCGGACGAGACCTTCGACCGCCTGACCGAGGACGTGGGCGGCAACAACAACGCCTTCACCTCCGACGACGTCACCGCCTATCACGAGACCATCCCGGCCAATCACCTGCAGCGGCTGATCTTCGCCGAGGCCACCCGTCTGGGCTCGCTGGTCGTCAACGAGGACGTGTTCAAGTCCGAACGCGACGTCGTGAAGGAGGAGTACCGCCAGAGCGTCCTCTCCAGCCCCTACGGCCGCCTGTTCGGCCTGTTCGCCCCGGCGACCATCTATCAGGACAGCCCTTATCGCCGCTCGACCATCGGTTCGATCGAGGATCTGGACGCGGCGACCATCGACGACGTGCGCCGCTTCCACGCCACCTACTACCGCCCGGACAACGCCATCCTGATCGTGGCGGGCAACTTTGATGAGGCCCAGCTGAATGGCTGGATCGACCAGTATTTCGGCCCCATCGCCAATCCGGACCGGCCCCTGCCGGTCAATGACGTCAAGGAACGCGAGCCGACCGGCCCGCGCGAGGCGACCTTCTATGCCCCCAACGTGCCCCTGCCGGCGGTCGTGGTCGCCTATCCGACCGTGGCTTACAAGGACGAGGCGGACCGCATCCCGCTGACGGTGCTGGACGGCATCCTGTCGACCGGCGAGAGCTCCAGGCTCTATCGCTCGCTGGTCTATGATCAGCAGATCGCCGCCCAGATCGGCTCCAGCCCGGATTCCTCGCAGCAGGCCGGCAATCTGCAGGTCTATGCCATCATGGCCGGCGGCCATACGCCTGAGGAGGGGATCGCCGCCCTGAACGCCGAGGTGGCGAAGTTCCGCGACGCCCCCGTCACCGCCGCCGAACTGACCGAGGCCAAGAACGAACTGGTCGCCGACGCCCTGAGGAACCGCGAGACGGTCGACGACCGCGCCAACGTTCTCGGCTTCGCCCTGATCAACACCAATGACGCCTCGGTCGCGGACAGGGAGATCGCGGCGATCCAGGCCGTGACCGCCGCCGATATCCAGCGCGTCGCCCGCCGCTATCTGACGCCCGAGCGCAGCATCACCATCCGCTATCTGAATGCCGACGATCAGCATCCGGTGACGCAGCAGAACACCCGGGTCACCGCCCCGGTCCAGATCGCCGATCTGGCCCCCGCCGGCGAAGCCCTGACCCTGCTGCCCGAGGCCGAGCGCGCGAAACTGCCCGAGCCGACCGCCGCCGTCTCGCCCACCACCCCCGCGGTCGCCGAGGCGCGTCTGGACAACGGCATGCGCATCCTGGTGGTCAACAAGCCCGGACTGCCGCTGGTCTCGGCCCGTCTCAGCTTCGACGCCGGTTCGGCCGATGACGGCCCGGGCAAGTCGGGCGTCGCGGCCATGACCGCCAACCTCCTGACCCAGGGCACCACGACCCGCGATGCGCCCCAGATCGCCACCCAGATCGAACAACTGGGCGCCTCGATTGGCGCCGGCGCGGGCGCGGACTTCACCAGCGTCTACGCCAACGCTCCGGCCGACGTCTTCCCGCAGGCCGTGGCCCTGATGGCCGATCTGGTCCGCAACCCGACCTTCGCCGAGGAGGAGCTGGACCGTCAGCGGACCCAGACCCTCGACGGCCTCAAGGTGTCCCTGGCCTCGCCGGGTCAGGTGGCCTCCATGGTCTCGGGCCGGGTGGTCTATGGCGACGCCCCCTATGGCTCGCCCGGCATCGGCACGGTCACCACGGTGCCGGGTCTGACCCGCGCCGACGTCGTGGCCTTCCACGCCGCCCGCTACCAGCCCTCGGACGCCACCCTGGTGTTCAGCGGCGACATCACCCCGGAAGCGGCCCGGGCCCTGGCCCAGTCGGCCTTCGGCGACTGGCGCGGGTCGGGCTCCGACGCGGCGGCGGCCAATGCGGCCGCGGCTCCGGCCGGCCAGACCCTGTCGCCGCGCGTGGTGGTGATCGACCAGCCGGGCGCCGGTCAGGCGGCGGTGGTCGCGGCCCTGCGCGGCGTGCCCCGCGTCAACGCCGACTACTTCCCCCTGACGCTGGGCAACACCCTGCTGGGTGGCAGCTTCACCTCGCGCCTCAATCAGGAAATCCGCATCAAGCGCGGCCTCAGCTACGGCACCCGCTCGTCGCTGGGCCTGCGCGAGGGCCCCGGCCTGTTCACCGCCTCGGCCCAGACCAAGAACGAGACCGCCGTCGAGGTGTCGGATCTGATTCTGGCCGAGATCGAGCGTCTGGACACGACCCAGCCGACCGAGAGCGAACTGACCACCCGCCGCGCCATCCTGACCGGCGCCTTCGGCTCGCAACTGGAAACGGTGGACGGTCTGGGCTCGCTGGTGGCCAACCTCGCCCTCTACGACCTGCCGATGAGCGATCTGGCCGCCTATGCCGGCAATGTCGCCGCCGTGGACGGTCCCTCGGTCCAGGCCGCCTTCGCCCGCGCCCTGCCGGTGTCGAACGCCAGCCTGGTCATCGTCGGCGACGCCTCGAAGTTCATCGACGCCCTGCGCGCCAAACATCCGAACGTCGAGGTCATCCCGGTTTCCAGCCTGAATCTGGATACGGGCGCCCTGAAGTAGAAAAGAGAAAGGGGGGAGGGCTCTCGCCGCTCCCCCCTCATTCCCGCGATGGAGGCCTGACCCGGAATCGAACCGGGGTGCAAGGATTTGCAGTCCTCTGCGTAACCATTCCGCCACGTTGCCTTAAGTTTTAGTAAATAGCTACAAGCAGTT
>DBBK01000234.1:0-273 GCA_002292165.1 Brevundimonas sp. UBA986 | reverse complement strand
CAGATTTTCCTCTCTGAACGCACAAGGATTCGCCGCCGATGGATTACGCCGCCGCGCGCAAGGTCATGGTGGACTCGCAAGTCCGGGTGAATGATGTCACCGATCGCAGCCTGCAGGCCGCGCTGAACAGCGTGCCGCGCGAGCGCTTCTGCGCCCCCGACCGCACCTTCGCCGCCTATGCCGAGGTCGAGACCGAGATCACCCCGACCCGCAAGCTGATGATGGCCCGTGATGTGGCCAAGCTGCTGCAGGCGACCGACGCCCGCGCGGGCG
>DBBK01000115.1 GCA_002292165.1 Brevundimonas sp. UBA986 | reverse complement strand
GACCTGACGAGCCAGTCACTTGACGAGCCGCGCGCGCCGCGCGCGTGCGCGTCCGCCGCCGCGCACGCCGCGACCCGCGCCTGCGTCGGGTGCGCGGCGAGCGCCACGCGGTGCGACGCGGGGGGCAGAGGCGGGAACGGGTTGTTCGTCGACGCCGAGATCACTCCTGTGTGATCTCGGGATTGGTGACTCGCGACGCCGGTGAAATGCCCGAGCGGAGTGGTGACGAGGAACGTCTTGAGGACGCAAAACGCCGACCCCGTCGTTCGGCTCCGCTCTCCGACGAGCGTCGCGACGCCGCGCCCATCCGGTAACGCGCCCAGCGCGAACGCCGGCGCGTTCGAGTCGCTGGCTCGCGCGCCGGACAGGAGCTCCAGCGCGGGCGCGCCCCCCGGCCCGAGCTTTCGTTTCTTCATCTTCAAAGGCTTTTCGATTCGGTTTCGATCGGTACCTGCGGTACCTGCGGTCGGTCGTTCGTGAACTGGGTTCTTCACGGGCTCGGGGTAAAACTCGGGCGGCTTCGGCCGCGCGGACCACGACGTGAGCCGCCCCGCGGCGTCCGCGACGACCAAGACGGCGTCGCCGCCGCGCGCCACGAGCGCCATCGCCGTACACGGCGGCGGCGCCTTCGAGCGGAGAGGCTTTTTACCCCCATTCGACGTACGATTCGGTGCTTTTCCCCCCGGAAGAGAGGACCCGCTCGGGTTCGCGTCGGGTCCCTCCTCGTCCCTGTTACGCGACGAGTCCCGCGACGCGTTCGCATCCTTCTCCGCCGCGATCCCGAGCGGGTCCGCGGCGTCGTCGGTGGACGCGTACGACCCCCCTTTCTTCTGCGTCACCACCGCGCGCGGCAACGACGCGGACCCCACGCACGTCTGCGTCCGTAGGTCGTAGCAGAAAACCGAGCCGTCCGCGTAGCCCGCGTACACCAAACCGAGAGTGTCGCCGTCGAGAGTGTCGCCGCCGCCGCACACGCACGCCAGCGGCTTGTTGTGCTCGCCCTTCATCTTCAAAAGCGCTTTCTGGCGTTTCGCGTTCTTCTTCCCGAAGAACGAGCTCCCGAAGGACGACACGAGGCTTCCTCCGCTGGTGTGGCCGCTGGTGTGCGAACCGCCGGAACCGCTGGCGGAACCGCTGAGCGCCGAGAACGCCGGCGACGACGGCGCGCTCCCGGCGCCGGCCGAGTCGGGCGAACCCGGATCGGACGATTCGCTCGTCTCGCGCGTGACGTCGACTCGCGCCGCGCGCAAGACGACGTCCCCCGCGAGCGCGAACACCGCCCACGGCGTCGCGGCGTCGCCACCGAAGCAGATGAGCCCCCGCCGGTCCGCGGAGGCCAAGCCGCGCTTCTTGACGTTCACGGTGGGTGGATGCAGACGCCGAACGGGCGCGCCGCCGCCGCCGCCGCCGCCGCGCGCGCCGCCGGCGCGCGCGGCGTCGGCGGCGGCGCGGGTCGCGGCCGACTGGCGCGAGCGGGCGGCGACCAGGGCGCCGCGGAAGTCCGCCGCCTCCAGCTTGCCCAGGCGGATGATCTCCAGATCCTCGGGATTGCGGTCGGTCAGGGTCTCGCCCAGCTTCACATGGCCGCTGACCAGGGCGTCGCACCAGGCGACCAGCGGATAGTCCCGATCCGGCGCGCCGCGCGGCATGGGGTTGGAATAGGCCAGGGCCTCCCGCATCCGCAGCTGGGCCGGGGTCTCGGCGACGGCGGCGTCGGCCGCCGTGGCGATCGGGCCGTCTTGCGGGACGGGCGCCGTCTGGGTCTGGAGCAGCAGGGCGGCGGCGGCGATCAGGCTGAGCATGGGCAATCCAAAGTCGTTGAAAGGGCGCGGCGACCATCAGGCGTCGGCGGCGCACCGTAACGCTTGCCGCCCGCGAATGGTTTTTCCGGGGCGAAGAAAAATCGGGCCACGCCCTTCAGGCAAAGAAAAAGGCGACGGACCCGAAGGTCCGCCGCCCAATCCTTTTCCAGGGTTGCCGGTCCGCGAGGGACCGACAGCCTTAGAAGTTCGCCGAGACGCCGAAGAAGACGTAGCGGCCGAGCGAGTCGTACAGTTCCGGGAAGGTGTTCCCGTTGCTGCCGATCGTGGTCAGCGGCGGATCGGTGTCAAACACGTTGTTGACGCCGACGCGGCCCGAGACCGTGTCCGTGATCTGCCAGTTGGCCGACACGTCGAAGTAGTTCATGGCGTCCAGCGTCGAGTCGAGGCGACCCGCGACGGAACCCGTCAAGCTCGAGCCGTAGTCGACCGAGCTGTAGTAACGCCACGTACCCGCGACATCGACGTTCCACGGCGTGGACCAGTTGACGCGGAGGCGGTGACGCCATTCCGGGTTCGGCGTGCCGCATTCGGCCGAGCCGTAGTAGCCCACGCAGTCATAGACCGCGCTGGTCGTGCCCGTGCCGGTGTCGGTTTCCAGCGTGTTCAGCCAGGTGCCCACGAAGGCCAGGCCGATCTTGCCCAGGTCCGGAGCGCCGAGGTCGGTCAGATCGAACGAGTAGTTGGCGTTGACGTCCAGGCCGCTCGTTTGAACGCCGCCGATGTTGATGGCGAGGTTCTCGACGTAACCCGTACCGGTCCAGAGCGAACCGTTCGAGTTGCGGTGGATACGCGAACACGCAGCCGCGTCGTTATCCTTGTAGCAGAGGTTGACGGTGTTGGCGGCGCCGACCGAGCTGATCGAACCGTCGATCTTGATGTCGAAGTAGTCCAGCGACAGGTTGAAGCCGGGCACGAACGACGGGGTGAACACGACACCGAAGGTGTAGGTGTCGGATTCTTCCGGCGCCAGATTGGGGTTACCGCCCGTGATCTGGTTGTACTGGTTCGCCGAGCTCGTCAGGGCGGTGCTGCCGTACTGGGTCGAGTTCGGAACGCCGGTCGCCAGACACTGGGCCAGGGTCGCGGTCTTGGCCGGGCCGCAGGGATCGGCGGCCATGTTGAACAGGCTCAGGCCCTGGGCCGAGAACAGGTCCAGAACCGTGGGCGCGCGAACGGCGTGCGAGTAGCTGGCCCGCAGACGGAGGTCCTCGATCGGGGCGTAGTCGGCGCCGACCTTGTAGGTGTCCGACGACACGTTCTTGTACTCGGAGTGACGGAAGGCGCCGTCGACCGAGGCCGAATAGGCCCACGATTGACCGTCGGCCAGCGGCACCTGGACTTCGCCGAACACGTCGGTGACGTCGGTGGAACCGGTGACGCCGATGGTCGGGCCGCCCTGGCCGGCGCCGTCGCCGGAGGCGAAGGCGGCGTCCGTGGTGGAGCCGAGGTAGTCGCGGCGGTATTCGGCGCCGAAGGCCACCTTCACGCCCGAAGCGGCGTAGGGCGACTGGATGCCGTAGGTGCCCAGGTCGCCGGTGACGGCGGCCGTGACGACCTGCTGGGTGGTTTCACCCGTCTGGATCAGCGGGATCTGCAGGTAGTCCAGAGCGGCCTGGGTCACGCCGCCGGCGACGAAGACGTTGTAGGGCACGCAAGAGGGGTCGGAGCCGTCGACGACCGAACGACAGGTCGGCACGCCGCCGACGCTGACGACGTCCGTCGCACGCTTCAGACGCGTGACCGAGAAGTCGTTCAGGTAGGTCCGCGACAGACGAACGCGCGAGAAGCTCGCGGCGACGTCGTAGTTCCAGCCCTCGGTGATCAGACCACGCAGGCCGACCACCGCACGGTAGGATTCATAGTTCAGCGAGTCCTGACGACCGCCGCCCTCGACGTTCCGGCGACCGATGTAGAACGGCACGGAGCCGCCCGACGCGATCAGGGCCGGGGTACAGCCGATGGCGGTCTTCTGCGAGGCCGAAAGCAGCGGGTTGTCGCAGTTGATGCTTTCAGTGTTGAAGAAGTTACCCGACGGCGCGATCTGGGCGACCGACGAATAGTCCGAGAACATCAGCTGGGTGAAGGCCTCGGCGTGTTCGTTGATCTCGTAGTGACCCATGGCGCCGAGGGTGTAGCGCTCGTCAGGGCGCTGGTAGTAGTTGACCGGGCCGAAGTTGTACTGATCCCGGTCGTTGTTGAACGGGATGAAGGTCTGGCCGGCGCCCAGGGTGTAGTTGAAGGCCCCGAAGTCGGTGAAACGACCGGGGAAGGAGGTCCCGGNNGAGGTCGTGGGGCCCGAGGCGGCCGTCGGCGCGGCGATCGTACAAGCCGAATAGTCGCGGTCGCGTTGCAGGATCGGGTTGTTGTTCCGGTAGCCGGCATAGGCCAGCAGGCCGCCCTTGCCGTCCGGCGCGGCGACACCCATCGTCAGGGTGATTTCGCGGCTTTCGCCGTCCGAAACGTCATCTTCCGGCAGCTTGAACTGCGACGGGTTGGTGCTGCCGCGGCGGGCGATTTCCGCGCGCAGGTTGCCCGTGCCGTCATAGCTGTTGTGGTGGGCGTAGAAGCCGTAGGTGGCGTCCAGCTGGATGCCTTCGAAGTCCTTCTTCATGATGAAGTTGACGACGCCGGCGACAGCGTCCGAACCGTAGACGGCCGAGGCGCCGCCGGTCAGGACTTCAACCCGCTCGACCAGCTGGCCGGGGATCTGGTTCAGGTCGGCGGCCGGATCGTTCGGCGAGCCGTAGCCCATGCGGCGACCGTCGATCAGCACCAGGGTGCGCGACGAGCCGAGGTTGCGCAGCGCCACCGTGGCGGTGCCCGAGGCGCCGTTCGACACCGTCGAGTTCTGGGCGGCGAAGGCCTGCGGCAGTTGGGTGATCAGGTCCTCGACCCGCGTCACGCCCTGGACGTCGATGTCCTCGGCCGTAACTTGAGTCACCGGGCTGGTGGTCACGAGGTTGGCTTGCGGAATGCGCGAGCCCGTCACGACGACTTCTGCGACCGTATCAGCCTGCGGGTCGGTCGCCGGCGCGGTTTGCGCGAAGGCCGGCGCCGCGAAGGCCGCGAGGGCCGCCCCGGTGATGATGGTCGTCGCCAGAAGGCGTTGACGCGTTTGTTGGGTTCTCAAGGATCGTTCTCCTGAATGTGGCCCCGCTCCTTCCAGAAAGCTGGGCCCGACCTCTGTTTTGGTTTTCGCTGACCCCGGACCGGATTTCCGGATCGCTAAGGAAGGTTAGGCGCCTTGTTCCGTGTTGCGCCACAGCAATTACGCAGCTGTAACAAACTCGCCCCGGGACTGTCGTATTCGAGACACGTTTCCGAAAGGGGCGCCTATGACCCGAAGCGGGACGGCGCTAAGGTCCCCCGAGACGAAAAATTTCCTGAATCCAATCGGAACCGGTGACACCTTCCATGCGTTTACGCCCGCTCCCCTTCCTTCGGACCTCCGGCCTGTTCTTCGGCGTTGCTTGCCTCGCCGCATTCGCGACCGCAGCATCGGCGCAACAGCCCGCACCTCAGGAACGGCCGGAATTGCTCTCGAGGCTGGTCGCCTGCCGGGCCGTGACGGCGGCGGAAGCCCGCCTCGCCTGCTATGACGCCGCCGCCTCCGCCCTCGACTCGGCCGAGCGCCAGGGCGAGGTGGTGGTGGTCGATCGGGCCCAGGTGAACGCCGCTCGCCGCCAGCTGTTCGGCTTCGAACTGCCCTCCATCACCCTGTTTGACGCCGGTCCCGCGCCAGAGCGGATCGATTCCGTCGAGACCACCCTGACCCGCGCGGTCGCGGCCGGCGACGGCAAATGGACCTTCGTCCTGGCCGACGGCAGCACCTGGCGCCAGATCGACAGCGAGCGGGTCAATTTCCGCAACCAGGCCGGCCAGGCGGTGCGGGTTCGCCGCGCCACCCTCGGCAGCTATCTACTGACCATCGACCGCAGCCGCGCCGTGCGCGTGCGCCGCCAATAAGACCATACATATTCGTAAAAAGGCTTCCCCATGTCGGCGTTTCGACAACTCTTCCCCGGCGTGCTGGTGGCCGGTCAGATCCAGACCGGCGACCTCGCCGAGGCGGCCGCCCTCGGCGTCGGGCGGGTGATCAACAACCGACCCGACCACGAAGAGCCCGGTCAACCCACTTCGGACGAGATCGAGGCGGCGACTCGGGCGGCCGGTCTGGACTATGTCCACGCCCCGGCGCGCGGTCTCCCGGACGCCGCCGTGGTCGACGCGGTCGAGGCGGCCCTGGCCGACGGCACGCCGGTGCTGATGTTCTGCAAGTCCGGAATGCGGTCCTCGGCCGCCTGGGCCCTGGCCGTCAACCGGTCGGGCGCCCTGTCGCGCGACGAGATTCTGACCGCGGCCGCCGGCGCCGGCTACGCCCTGGGCGGCCTGCCCCTCTGATCCCTAGCGGATGATGGCGACCCGCGCCGCGTAGGGCGCGGGCTCGGGCGTGCACGACGCCGTGATCAGTTGCGCCGCCATGAGACACAGGATCGCCGCCACGATCGGCTGGAGCCGATTTGAGACATTCAGGGCAAGGGCTTTGGCCACGGCGGCGCTCCGAGAGGGGATTTACCTCTCGTTAAGGCAAGGGCCAGGCCAGCCGGTCGTCCCATCCCGGGCGCGCCATCGACCGAAACGCCGACATACACCCTTGAGTGGATTCACTGGCCGGGCGCGCAGCCCAAGGGCGCCAATCGTAAATTGAAGCTTCGCCTTGTTTATGCAATTCAGAATTGCATAACGGGATGAGGGCGACATGGACTACGCGCAAACGGGCGCCGCGGCGGGCGATGCGGGCTCCGGGCCAAGGGCGCTGTGGGCCCGGTTCTCCGCCCTCTGGGGCCGCCGCAAGCTTCTGGTCAGTGCAGGAATTCTGGCCGGTCTCGGCCTGGCGGGCCTGCTGGCGGCCGAGGTCGGCGCCCGGGCCGTCGGCGCCGTCGACTTCCCCACCTACGACGCCAATCCGGTCACCGGCTATATTCCGACGGCCGACACCGCGGGCCGGCTGCTGGGCCGCGACTGGGTCTTCAACGAACATCACATGGGGGTGGCGGCGCCCTTCGCCCCGAGCCCGGCGACCGACGTCGTCCTGATCGGCGACAGCCTGGTCTACGGGACCTCATCCTACCGTCAGGACCAGCGGCTGGGGCCGAACCTCCAGGCTCTGTCCGGCGTCACCGTCTGGCCCATCGGCGCCGGCAGCTGGAGCGTGGCCAACGAGCTGGCCTATCTGGACGCCAACCCCGAGGTCGTCGCCGGCGCCGACCGGCTGGTCTTCATCGTCAACTACGCCGACATCCAGTCCGGCTCGGTCTGGAAAAGCGACCTGACCCATCCGCGCCGCCACCCCCTGTCGGCGGTGACCTATCTGGCGGCCAAGACCTTGCTCAAGCCCGCCGCCGAGGATCCGCGCTTCGGCGAGGAAGCGCCGGTCCTGACGCACTGGCGGGAATTCACCGGCCGCTATGGTCGTCCGATCGACGTCATCCTCTATCCGAACAAGGCCATGCTGACCGATCCGGCGAAGCTGAAGACGTACCGCGACCGGCTGGCCCTGCTCGCCGCCCCGAACGTCGTCTTCCACGACCTGACGCGCGACCCGCGGTGGACCCCCGACGACTATCTGGACAACATCCACCCCAAACCCGGGGCGGTGATCAAGGTGGCCCGGTTCGTGAACGAGGAACTGCGTCTGAACGGCGGGGGCTGATTTTTCCACGCGCGGCGGCGGCCCTTTCCGGGATAATCAGCCCGGTCCGCGCCGCGTCTTTGTGGAAGATCGCCCGATGATTCCTTTCGTTCGTGAAATCGAGGTCGTCTACGGACGCCGCGATCAGGTCTCCGCCCTGATACAAAGGGTCATCGCCGACAACCCCGGCCCCTTCACCTTCACCGGCACCGGGACCTATATCGTCGGCCGCCCGGAGCCCGGCGCGGAGATCGCGGTCATCGATCCCGGCCCGCCCGACGACGCCCACCTGACGGCCCTGCTGGCTGCGGTCAACGGCCGGCGGGTCAGCCATGTGCTGGTCACCCACACTCACCGCGACCACTCTCCCCTCGCCCGCCCCTTCGCCGAGGCGACCGGCGCGACCATCCTGGCCGCCCGACCGCCCGCGCGGACAGTCCACGCCTCGGACTCCGGACAGGGCGAGGCGCTGGAGGAGGACGAGGACGCCGCCTTCGCCCCCGACGTCATCCTGACCGGTGGGGAGGTGATCGAGGGCGACGGATGGACGATCGAGGCCCTGGCCACCCCGGGGCACGCCTCCAACCACATGGCCTTCATCCTGAGGGAGGAGAACGCCCTGTTCAGCGGCGACCACGTCATGGGCTGGTCGACCACGGTCGTGGCCCCACCCGACGGCGACATGGCCGACTATATGGCCAGCCTCGACGCCGTCATCGCCCGCAACTTCGCCACCCTGTGGCCGACCCACGGGGCGCCGGTCACCGATCCCGCCCCCTTCCTGATCGCCTATCGCGCTCATCGTCAGGCGCGTGAGGATCAGATCCTGACCCGCCTCGCCGCCGGAGACCGGATGATCGCCCAGATGGTGCCGATCCTCTACGCCGCGGTGGATCAGAGACTGTGGCCCGCCGCCAGCCTGTCGGTCCTGGCCCATCTGACCAAGCTGGTCCGCGACGGCCGCGTCATCGCCGAGCCCGGCGCCGTCCTCGATGCGGTGTGGCGCCTGAAGGCCTAGGCCGTCATCCCGGCGACGATCTTCTTCGCCAGCCGGCAGGCCTCGCCGCGATCGTGGCTGAAATCGCGGGCGGTGACGCGCACATCGGTGCGGCCCGGCCGGACACGGACCACGGCGTCATAGGTGCGGTTGTACCAGAAGGTGATCAGGCTGCCCGAGCCGCCGCCGACGCCGACGGCCGGTACGTCGAAGCCGGCCTTGTCGAGCGCATAGGCCACAACCCCCGGCGCCACCTGGGTCGGCAGGAAGCTGACCTCGCACCCCCCGGCGCCGACCAGGGCCGGAACGGGCGGCGCGCGGCTCTCGGTCCGCTGGGCCATGATCCGCTCGGGATAGTAGGGAGAATCGGCGGCATCTGTCGAAACGTCCCCGCCGCCCCGGGCGTCTCGCGCCAGGACGTAGTGCCAGCCGAAGGCGCCGATGGTGATCGCCGAAACCAGCACCGCCGCCAGCCCCAGAGACCCGGCATAGCGCCGCTCCGACAGGGCCGCGGTCGCCGCATAGAGGGCGCCGAACACCCCAAGGACGGCCAGCACCGGCGTGATCTTCAGGGTCAGCACATCCAGGGCGACGCCCGCCGGCCAGAGGTTGAACTTGTAGCCCAGCAAGGCGGCGAAGGCCGTCGCCGGCGCAAGGGCGGCGATCATCAGGCCCAGCCGCGCCCGGCGGAACATCTTGTCGCGGCGATCATGCAGGGGCGAAGCGGTCATGGAGCCAGCCTAACCAAGGCCATCCGTCCCGGCCACCCCCAACCCGCCCGGGTTGAGTGGCCGCTACCCGATCTGGGCCCGGTGCCTCAGCATGGCGTCGGCCAGGACGCAGGCGGCNNGCCATGGCCTCGACCACCGGCACGCCGCGCAGGGCGACGCAGGGGTCGTGCCGCCCCTTGGTCCGCAGATCGACCTCCTCGCCGTCGCGGTTGACGGTCTGGCGCAGGGTCAGGATCGAGGAGGTCGGCTTGAACGCCACCTTCAGCGTCAGCGGCTGGCCGGTGGAGATGCCGCCCAGGATCCCGCCCGCATGGTTGGACAGGAAAACCGGCTGACCGTTCTCGCCCATCCGCATCTCGTCCGCATTGGCCTCGCCGGTCAGTTCGGCGGCGCCGAAGCCCGCGCCGATCTCCACG
>DBBK01000117.1 GCA_002292165.1 Brevundimonas sp. UBA986 | reverse complement strand
CGACGCCGAGCGGCGCGGCATCGAGGCCGAGCGCGCCATGGCCAGCCGCTCCGCCTTCCTGGCCGCCATCGGCCACGACCTGCGCACCCCCATCGGCGCCATCATGACCGGGGCGGCCGAGATGGACCGCATCGCCGGCGACGCCTCCACCCGCGCCAACGCCGCCCTGATCACCGACGCCAGCCTGATGATGAAGGGGCTGCTCGACAATCTGCTGGACCATTCCAAGCTCGACGCCGGCCGGATGACGGTCGAGGTCGCCGACTTCAACCTGCGCGCCATGCTGGCCCAGACCCTGCGCCTGTGGGCCGGCCCGGTCCGGGCCAAGGGCCTGTCGTTGCGCGTCGAGGGCGCCAGCGAAATGCCCGCCATGGTGCGTGGCGACGCCATGCGCCTGCGTCAGGTGCTCAACAACCTGGTCTCCAACGCCCTGAAGTTCACCGACACGGGCTCCGTCACCCTGAGACTGAAGGCCTGGGCTGAGGAGCCTTCGGGCCACGCCATCCTGATCGAGGTCCAGGACACCGGTCCCGGTATGACGGCGTCCCAGCTGTCGCGCCTGTTCACCCCCTTCGACCAGACCGCCGAAGGCATCAGCGCCCGTCACGGCGGCACGGGCTTGGGCCTGGCCATCAGCCGCGATCTGGTCGGACTGATGGGCGGTCGCCTGACGGCGCGCAGCCTGCCGGGCCAGGGCGCCTGTTTCACCCTGTCGCTGACCCTGGCCCCGGCCATCAATCCCGAGGCGGTGGTCAAGGTTCTGGACGCCGACAGCCGCGCCGATGTGGCCCGGGTTCTGCGCCCCGCCGAGGTCGTTCGCGCCGAGGCCCAGCCCCGGCCGGAAGCGAAGCCCGAACCGGTCGCGGTTCCGGAACCCGCCGCCGAACCCACGGTCCAGCCGGCCAGCGCGGTCGAGGCCCTGCTGGCCTCCCTCCTGCCCGGTGGCGCCGTCTCCGAACCCGCTCCGATCATTGAACAGACCGTCGTGATCGCCGAGATCGAGGTTCCGACCGTCGAGGCCGTTTTCCCGGCCGAGTCCGCCGCCGAGTCCGCCGCGGAGGAGGAAGAGGACCGTCCGCTGCGCGTCCTGGTGGTCGACGACCACGACATCAATCGGCGCGCGGTCGAACTGATCCTGGCGCCGCTGGGCTGCGACATCTCCACCGCCGCTGACGGCATGGCCGCCCTGCGCCAATGCGACAGCGCCGCCTTCGACGTCATCTTCATGGATGTGCGGATGCCGGAGCTGGACGGGCGCGAGACCACCCGCCGTCTGCGCGCCGGCGCAAGCCCCAATGCCGGGACCCCGGTCATCGCGGTCACCGCCGATACGGCGCCCGACGACATCGCCGCCTGCATGGCCGCCGGGATGAACTATTTCGTCTCCAAGCCCCTGACCCCGCCGGCCCTTCTGGGCGCCCTGCAGCAGGTGCTGTCGGCGGTGGAAGAGCAGGGTCAGTCGGCCGCGGCCTGATCCTTCACCTCGGCGATCAGGTTCGCGGCGAAGTCCGTCGCCTTCATTTCGCATTCCCAGACGGTGACCACCCGCCAGCCCTGTTCCGTCAGGATTGAGGTGTTGCGCGCATCGCGATCCCGATTGCGGCCGATCTTGGCGATCCAGTAGTCGGCGTTGGCCTTGGGCTGACGCGCGCCGCGCGCGCAGTCGTGGCCGTGCCAGAAGCAGCCGTGGACGAACAGGGCCACCTTGCGGCCCTGCATCACCACATCAGGTTTGCCGGGCAGGCCCGCGCCGCCCAGCCGATAGCCGATCCCGGCCTCCCTCAGCAGGCGGCGGACGGCCAGCTCGGGTGTGGTGTCCTTACCCTTCACCCGACGCATCACAGCGCTGCGTTTCTCGGGCGAATAGACGTCGGTCATATCGGTCACCGCCCGTCCGGCGCAGGCCGGACGGGCGGCCTCCGGATCAGAGTTGCGCCAGCAGGTGCTCGGCGGACGACACCTTGAACTCGCCGCCGGCCTCGATGTTGAGCTCGGTGACCACGCCGTCCTTGACCAGCATGGAGTAGCGCTGCGAGCGCTCGCCCATGCCGAAGCCGCGTGCGTCCAGGGTCAGGCCCAGGGTGCGGGTGAAGTCGCCCGAGCCGTCAGCCAGCATCAGGATGTCCTCGGCGCCGTCGGTGGCCTTGGCCCAGGCGCCCATGACGAACGGGTCGTTGACCGACAGGCAGGCGATGGTGTCGACGCCCTTGGCCTTGAAGTCCGCGCCGTTGTCGATGTAGCCCGGCAGGTGGCGGGCCGAGCAGGTCGGGGTGAAGGCGCCCGGGACAGCGAACAGGGCCACGGTCTTGCCCTTGAAGATCTCGTCCGTGGTGATCGGCTTGGGGCCGTCCGGGGTCGGGGTGCCGAGGGTCGCGGCCGGAATGGTGTCGCCGATCTGAATGGTCATGGTCGTCTCCAGGGGTTTGGTTGGAAGCCGTGGCTCCAGAAGCGCAGATAGGCCCGCGCGGTTGCGTCGCCAAGGCGCAAACGGGCTGCTGGCTTGCAAATGGAGGCCGCCGCACCGATCATTCGTCACATGGGCGATTTCCAATCCCTCGTCGGACGGCTTCTGGTCGCGATGCCGGGCATCGGCGACGACCGCTTCGAACATGCCGTGATCCTGGTCTGCGTGCACGAGCCAGACCACGCCATGGGGCTGAGGCTCGATCGCCCCGCCCCGGCCGTCGACCTGAAGTCGGTCCTGGCCAAACTCGAGATTCCGGCGCCCGACAGCGCCGCCGGCCGTCCGGTGATGGATGGTGGCCCCGTCGATCGCGAGCGCGGCTTCGTCCTGCACACCGATGATTGGATGTCGCCCGAGGCCAGCGTCGGCTTCTTCCGCGGCCTGGCCATGACGGGGACCAAGGACGCGCTTCTGGCCATGACCGACGTCGCCACCGGGCCGCGCCGGTCCAAGCTCCTGCTCGGCTATGCCGGCTGGGGCGAGGGTCAGCTGGAGGACGAACTGGGCGAGAACGTCTGGCTGACCGCTGACGCCGACATGGACCTGATCTTCGACGGCGACCACGAAACCAAATGGAGTCGGGCCCTGGCGCGTCTGGGCGTCAACGCGGCCTTCCTGTCGGGACAGGCGGGGCGGGCCTAGGGCCTACTTCCGCTCATAGACCACCTTGCCGTCCACCACGGTCAGGACCGCATGGCCGTGCGGGATCTGCGCCGCCGGGACGGTCATCAGGTCGATGTCGAAGGCGGTGAAGTCGGCGCGCTTGCCGACCTCGATGGCGCCCAGCTCGTTCTCGCGGAATGAAGCATAGGCCGGCCAGAGGGTGAACATCTTCAGCGCCGTCTCGCGCGACACCGCCTCTTCCGGATGCCAGTCGGGGCCCTGGAAGCCCTCCAGATCGCGGCGGGCGACGGCGGCGTAGAATTCGATCAGGGGATCGCCGCGCTCGACCGGCGAATCCGAGCCCCCGACCACGATGACGCCGAGGTCGACAAGGCTCTTCCAGGCATAGGCGCCGTTCAGCCGTTCCTCGCCCAGACGGGCCGGGGCGAAATGGAAGTCGCCGATGGCGTGGCTGGGCTGCATGGAAGCGATGATCGGCAGGTCGACGAAGGCCTGATAGTCTGACGGCCTCAGAATCTGGGCGTGTTCGATGCGCCAGCGGATGTCGGTTCCGCCCTTCCACTCGCCGCGCGGGACCTCGGCCATGGCCTGACGGTACCATTCGATCACCGAGCCGTTGCCCCGGTCGCCGATGGCGTGGGTGGCGACCTGAATTCCCGCGCGCAGGGCCCCTTCATAAATGGGCACGATCTCGGCGGCATTGGTCTGCATCAGGCCGCGCGTCTCGGGCGCGTCGGAATAGGGGTCGTAGAGGGCCGCGCCGCGCGAGCCGAGGGCGCCGTCGGCATAGAGTTTGATCGCCCGGGTGATGATCCGGCCATCGGCGACGCTGCGCGGGCCCGAGGCGAACAGGGCTTCCGCGCCGTCGGGGGTGACGGACGTATAGACGCGGATCGGCGCCTCACCGGCCTCGGCCATCTGCTCCAGCAGCGGAATGTCCTTCCACGGCGCGCTCATGAAGTGGACGCCGGTCCAGCCATAGGCGGCCTCGACGCGGAAGCCGGCCTGATAGGCGGCGCGCAGGGCGGCGGGATCGGTCTGGGGCCTCAGGTCGGCGACCAACTGCATGGCGGCGTCCAGCAGGAAGCCGGTGGGCTTGCCGGAGGTGTCTTTCGCGATCTCCCCGCCCGCCGGAGCCTGGGTCGTCGCGTCGATGCGGGCGGCGGCGAGGGCGGCGGAGGAGGCGGTGACCGCATGGCCGTCGGCGCGGCCCAGCAAGACGATCCGGCCGGGGGCGGCGGCGTCCAGATCGGCGGCGGTCAGGAAGCGGGGGCCGTTCGCGCTCTCGGGCCAGCGGGTCTCGATCCAGCCGCGTCCGATGATCGGACCGTCCGGATGGGCGGCGGCCCAGGCGCTGAGCCGGGCCATGGCGTCGACCACAGAGGTCGAGCCCTCGAGGTTCAGGGTCAGCTCGCGCCAGCCGATACCGTCCAGATGGGCGTGGCCATCGGTGAAACCCGGAAACAGGGTTGCGCCCTTCAGATCCACGACCGGGACGCCAGGGGCGGCGGGGAGGTCGGCGGCCTTGCCCACGAAGGCGATCCGGCCGTCCCGGACCAGAACCGCCTCGGCGGTGACGTCGCCCGGAAGGCCCGTGTGAATGGTCCCGCCGCGCAGGACCATGTCCTGGGCCAGGGCTGGCGAGGCGCCGGCGAGCATCAGCACGGCGAGGGCGACGAGGGATGGCTTCATGGGAACGGCTCCAGCAGGAGCACAGGGGTATCGGGTCCCGGGGCAAAGAAAAAGGGGCGGTCCGTTTCCGGACCGCCCCCTGATCGTCTTGACTGCGTTTCGTCTTAGAAGGCGACGCGCAGGCTGGCCATCATCGTGCGCGGAGCGCCGACCTGGGCGAACGGACGGCCGTAGCCGGGTTGGCCCGGGGTGGCCGAGGTCACGGTGCCCAGCGAGCCGTAGTAGTCTTCATCAGTGATGTTGATGATGTTCAGCTGCAGGTAGGTGCCTTCGAAGCCCAGCGACGAGAAGTCGAAGCGGGCGTCGACGTCGGCGGTGGTGTAGGAGTCATCCTTCAGGTCGTTGACGTCCGAGAGCCAGCGCTCACCGACGTACTTGGCCTGGATGCCGGCCGAGAAGACTTCGTTGAACTTGTAGTCCAGACGCAGGCTGTACATCTGGTCCGGGGTTTCAACGAGTTCCTTGCCCTTGGTGGCCGCGACGGTGGTCGAGGTCAGGACGTAGTCGCTCAGCAGTTCCGAGTTGGTGAACGAGGCCGAGGCGTAGACCGACAGGGCTTCGGTCGGCGACCAGCCGATCGAGGCGTCCAGACCCTTGATGTCCACGTCGCCGACGTTGCGGTCGACGAAGTAGCCCAGGACGTCATCGTAGGTGTTCACGATGCGGTTCTGGTACTTGTTATAGTAGCCCGCGATCGAGGCCACGACGGTCGGCGACGAGTAGCGGTAGCCGAGGTCGTAGTTGGCCGAATGCTCGGGTTGAACGTTCGGGTTGCCGACCGAGCCGTCCGCCAGACGCAGGACCGTGTACAGGCTGTCCGTACGCGGAGCCGAGAGGTTTTCGGCGTAGGAGGCGAAGATCGAGTGGCCTTCACCGAAGCGGTACAGGGCCGAGACGTTCGGCAGAACGTCGTCGTACTTCTTCTCGGCGGTGTAGGGACGGATGTACTGGGTCGTCGAGGTGCCGAAGGTCACGTTGCCGTTGGCCAGCGGGGCGTTCGGGGTCTCGGTGGTGCAGCGGACGTTCGACGAGGCGTTCTGCGAGTAGCAGTACTGGTTCAGTTCACGCTTGAAGAACGGAGCGCGGACACCGAGGTTGATGCGCAGGGCGTGGTCGAAGAAGTAACCGCGGTACTCGACCGCGAACTGGTTCAGTTCGGCGACCGACTTACGGTCGCGGGCGCGCAGCTGGTAGCCGTCCAGGTTGGTGATGATGTTCGTGTCGCTGTCGCGGCCGCCGAACGGGTTCACGTAGGTGGGGTTGGCCGGATCCGAGAAGTTGATCAGGCCGTAGATGCCGGTCTGACGGTGACGACCCCAGTCCAGGGTGTAGGCGCCGCGGATGCGGTGATCGTCGTTCAGATCCCAGATCAGCGAGGTGTTGACGCCGTAGCGGTGGGTGTTGGTCACCGACGGGTTCATCACGCGGACGGTGTCGAGCGTGTCGCCGTCCTTGTTGATGTCAACGCCGGCCGTAGCGGTGGCGGCGCCGCTGGTGCCGCGGATCAGGGCGTCACGTTCCGAGATGGTCGTGTTCTGGGTGCCGCCGTCGGCCAGGGTGTACTGGAACGAAGGGTCGAAGGTGAAGGTCAGGCCGTGGCCCAGGGTGATCTTCGACTGGCCGCGGATGTTGCCCGTGTTCGACGGGTTGACGCGCAGGCCGTAGTAGGCGGTGCCGTTCGAGTCCACGTCGGCGGTGCCGTTGCGGAAGGTCGGGGCGGTGTAGGTCGGCGTCAGGTCGACGTTCCAGCCGAAGGCGTTGGTCGGGTCATTGACCTGATCGACGCAGACCTGGGTCTTGGCGACGTCGCAGAAGCCGGTGGCCGTGCGCAGGTTCGGGCCGAGGTAGTTGTTGTTGCGGTTGACGTTGTAGTGCGCCGACAGCGACATGAAGTCGCCGTTGTCGCCCAGCGGTTGATAGACGCGGAAGTTGTACTGGGTCTTGCGCAGTTCGCCCAGGCCCTTGAACTTGTCGTATTCCTGCTTGGAGACGGCGAACCAGGCCGAGGTGCCCCAGGGGCCGAACTCGCCGGTGTCGACCAGGCCCATGATGCGGCGGTAGCCGAAGTCACCCAGCGAACCCTGGACCCAGCCGCCGAAGTCCGAAGCCGGACGGCGGACGGTGTAGTTGATGGTGCCGCCGGTCGCCGAGGCGGTCGGGCTGTCGACGTCGGTGGTGCCGGTGTTGACCGAGGCGCGCTCGATCAGTTCCGGGTCCAGCTGCTGGTTCGAATAGGTGGCGTAGTTGCCGGTGTCGTTCAGCGGAATGCCGTCGAAGGTCAGCGAGACGCGGTTGCCGTCGAAGCCGTGCAGACGGATGTTGCCGCCCGACGAACCGTAGGGGTCGTTGTTGGTGAAGTTCAGGCCGGGGGTCAGGTTCAGGGTCTGCAGGATGGTTTGACCCGCGGCCTGCTTGCCGATGAACTCTTGCGTGATGGTGTTACGCGACTTGCCGGCGTCCTCGGCGACGATGGCGCCGTCGATGGTGCGCGGGCCGCGCGTTCCGGTGACGATGACCTGTTCGACTTCGGTCGCTTCCGTACCGGTCGATTGGGCGGAGGCGGCGCCGGCGATCAGCATGCCGGTAAAGAGGGCGGAGGTCGCCCAGAACACGCGTTTGCGGTTCATCATTGTATCTGTATCCCCAGATGAATGCGGGCAAGCGGGCCCATGGCCGTCAGATGGCTGACCTGACGAAATCTTGCCCCATCTAGTTCGGCTCTTGTAACGTCGGACGACAGTGATGTGACAGTGATATGACAGCGCCACAGGGTTGCCCCTCGGCCACAGTCATTAACCTGTCACTGTTCCTTGAACAATGTCAGGAACTTAAGCGCCCCAGATCGCTCTCAGCCGCGCGGCGCGGCCACAGAATCGCGAATAACCTGCATAGCGGACCGGATTCAGCCGTGCAAAATCCTGGTGATAAGCCTCGGCCGGCCAGAACCGCCCCGCGTCCCGCACCGGAGTGACGAAACGACGGGCGCCGATGACCGCTACGGCGGCCTGACGCGAGGCCTCGGCAATGGGCTTCTGGGCCTGGGTGGCGAAGACCGCCGTGCCGTAGGCCGGGCCGGTGTCGCAGAACTGGCCGCGCGCGTCGGTCGGGTCGATGGTGCGCCAGAACCGGTCGACCAGCTGCCGATAGCTGATGCGGGCGGGGTCGAAGGTGACCTGGACCGCCTCGACATAGCCGTTACCGGCCTCGACGGCCTCATAGGTGGGGCGAGGCGTGGTTCCGCCCGCATACCCCGACACGGCGCTGACCACCCCGGGGATGTGTTCCATATTGGACTCCACCGACCAGAAGCAGCCGCCGGCGAAGACGGCGACCTCGCGCCGGCCGCTGTCTCGAGGCGCCGGAGACGGCGTCTGGCCGCCCGTGCGGCCCGGTGTCTGGCCTGATGTCTGGCCCGACGTTTGGGCGGAGGCGGGCGTTTCGCCCTGGGAGCAGGCGGCGGCGACGACGAGGGCCGCGGCGGCGATCAGGCGGAAACGGAAAGACGTAACGGATGAAGACGAGACGGGCATGGCTGTGCTCCCGGCGTTGACGGACCGGCGCCGCCTCGGGCGAGCGCCGAAATCAGATACGTCCGAAAGGCCTGGCCGGATACATCACGGGCCGGCGGGCGTCAGGCTCAGATCGATCCGGCCCGGGTCTCGAAGACCGTCGCCAGAGCCAGGGCCGTCGGAAGCATGGAGCGCGGCTCGTGATAGTTGCCGTTCACCTGGGACCGGGCGATCACATGGGCCCGGAAGCGGGTGAAGAGGTCCTTGTCGGGCGTCGAGGGCGCCGACCAGAAGGCGTCAAGCGGCTGTTGATCCGTGAGGCCCTCGAAATCGAAGAAGGCCTGGCCGAGGACCTTGACCGGAGTCTGGAAGCCCAGGGCAGACAGGGCGGCGCTGGAGTTGTTGACCACCATGCCCATGGAGGCGCGGCACAGCTGGGCGAGGTTGCCGCCGTCGATGAAGTCGACGCGGTCCGCCAGCCCTCGCTCCTCGGCGAGCACGCGGGTGATCTTCGCCAGGTCGATCAAACCGGGATCGAGCGGATGGTTCTTGACCACCAGCCGGGCCTCGGGCGGAGCGTGTTCGGCGAAACTGTTCATCACCTCGGCGAGGAAGGCGGTGTTGTCGGCGAACCGGGAATAGCGCAGCAGCTGGGCGTCGCCCTCGCGCTGCAGGCAGGCGATGAAGAAGGGGCCGCGCCGGGCGATGACGTCGGCGTCGCTGCGGGCCCGGGACTGGAAGGCCAGTCCGAAATACCGGCGGATATGTCCGGCGCACTGCAGCCACGGCGCCTGGGTGTAGGGTGCGACGTAGCACGGGAAGAGCCAGCGTCCGGGCAGCTGTATCAGGTGGTAGGCGCTGATGTTGAGCACGTGATACGGCAGGATCCGGCCGACGGGCCGGGTGACCGGCGTCTCGGGAATCGGCGGCTCATAGGCCAGGCGATGACGGGGCAGGGCGCTGGAGGAATTGACGCCGTTGCGTTCGACGGTGATCCAGTCGGGCCGGAAATAGCCGTTCTCAAGAACCCAGACGCGCACCCCAAGCGTGGCGGCGTCGCGCAGGACGGCCTGATTGTAGGGGCCGCCTTCGCCGAAGACGATGACGTCCGTATAGGACGGCAAAAGCGCCTTGAGCCGGTCCGGCCACTGGGTCGCCCGGTCCTTGAAGTGGATCGCGCCCGGCCCACGCCAATAGAGGACGTCCCCGGCGTTGAAGAGCATCCGGGAGACGTCGGCGCCGCGCGAGCGCAGAGCCTCGGCGAGGACACGGCCGAACGGACCGAACGGAGCCGTGACGATCAGGAAGCGCCGACCCGTCAGCCCAGCGGTCCGTGCGCCCACCTGAACGGGGGCGGGGGCTTCGGGATAGTCGGGATCGAGGCTGGCAAGCAAACCCGTGGACTTTCTGAGTTCTGCGCTGGGGTCGCTCTTAGTAGAGCCCCATCTCATCCGCTGACAAGGCGGCTCTCGCATGGGTCGTGGGAAAGATGGCGATTCCGTCAAGCTTGCGCCGAAATGGTGACGCTTCACACGCCTGCCCCGCATCAGAATGCTTCGATTTCCCATTCGGTTCCGGCCCGCGAGGCGATGGCGGAGGGCGGCGGAAAAGGCGATTCAAATGCAAAACCCCCGGCCCTGCTTGCGCGGGACCGGGGGTTCTGAAGTCTTCGACATCCGAAGACCGTCGGGGCCTGCGGGAGCAGGCCCCTCGGGACTTAGAAGTTTTCGACATCCGAAGACCGTCGGGG
>DBBK01000021.1 GCA_002292165.1 Brevundimonas sp. UBA986 | reverse complement strand
AAGGATTTGGTGGAGCCGAGGGGAGTCGAACCCCTGACCTCGTCATTGCGAACGACGCGCTCTACCAACTGAGCTACGGCCCCCTTCTCAGGGTGCAGGCGAGGGCGGGACATACGGGGGGCGGGGGTCTGGTGTCAACGGGGATTGTAGAGCCCTCCGCGCGTGAGAGCCCGCCGGTGCGGCGCCCCGTGCGGCGTATGGCCGTTTGGCGCGGGGCCGGACCTCGGCTAGAAGGCCCAAAGCAAGGGTTCGGCAATCCGTACCCGTCGTTTCAGGAGACCTCGCGTGGGTAGTGCGATCATCTGGCTGGTCAATGCCGTCATCTCCCTGATGGTCTGGGCCATCATCGGCACGGCCATCCTGAGCTGGCTGTTCGCCTTCGACGTGATCAACCACCGCAACCGGTTCGTGAACCAGCTGGCCGGCTTCCTCGACGCCGTGACCCGTCCGCTGCTGGAGCCGTTCCGCCGGATCATCCCGTCGCTGGGCGGCATCGACATCTCGCCGATCGTGGTCCTGCTGCTGCTCGAGTTCGCGCGGCGGATGTTCAACGCCCTGGCCGCGCCGTCGCTGCTGTTCCTGGGCTAGGAACGCGAGGCGTCGGTCGGGCTCATGCAGGAGGCGAAACCGTGTCCCCGGCGCCGCCTCGACCGCCGCTCTGTTGCTGCATTGCACGATTCCGTCCTTGCACCGTCCGGCGACCCTCTTAAGGTGCCGCCGTCTGGCCGAAGGCCGCTGAACACCACGACTTGATGAGCACGATCGGAACAGTCGCCGTCATCGGCGCCGGACAGATGGGCGTCGGGATTTCCCACGCCGTGGCCCTGGGCGGCTATTCCGTGCGGCTGTACGACATCGCCGAGGCGCGCCTGCCCGTCGCCATGAGCGAGATCGCCGCCAACCTGGCCCGTCAGGTCGGCAAGGGAAAGACGACCCAGGCCGAGGCCGACGCGGCCCTGGCGCGCATCACCACCACGACGTCCCTGGCCGAGGCGGGCTCCGCCGATCTGGTCATCGAGGTCGCGGTCGAGGACGAGGCGGTCAAGAAGGCGCTCTACGCCGAACTGGTCCCGCATCTGGCCCCGCATACGCTGCTGGCCTCCAACACCTCCTCCATCTCCATCACCCGACTGGCCTCGGCGACCGACCGCGCCGACCGTTTCATCGGCCTGCACTTCATGAAGCCGGCCCCGGTCATGGGTCTGGTCGAGATCATCCGCGGCATCGCCACCTCGGCATCGACCTATGAGACCGCCGTCGCCTTCGCCGAGAGCCTGGGCAAGACCACCACCAACGCCGAGGACTTCCCGGCCTTCATCGTCAACCGCATCCTGGTGCCGATGATGAACGAGGCGATCTTCACCCTGTACGAGGGCGTGGGCGACGTGGCCTCGATTGACAAGGCGCTGCGGCTCGGCGCCAACCATCCGATGGGCCCGCTGGAGCTGGCCGACTTCATGGGTCTGGACGTGGTCCTGGCCATCATGAACGTGCTGTACGACGGTCTGGCCGACTCGAAATACCGGCCCTGCCCGCTGCTGGTGAAATATGTCGAGGCCGGCTGGCTGGGCCGCAAGTCGGGCCGCGGCTTCTACGACTATTCCGGCCCCGCTCCGGTCCCGACGCGATGATCCCGACCTTCGAAAAGCCCGAGGACCTTCCCGGCCAGACCCGGGTCATGTGGCGGCGCACCCCGGGCTCGCGGGTCCTGGCCAGCCTCGCCGCCGTCTGCTGGCCGCCGCTGATCATCACCTTCTTCATCTGGCCGCCCAGCGGGCCACACTGGATCCCGGGCCGCGAGATGGACTGGCGGCTGCTGGTCCTGTTCATCGGCCTGATCGCCGCCCCGACCGGCCTGTGGCTGCTGGGCCGCGAGCGCGAGCGCACCGGCCGCCCGGCCTCGCGTCTGGGCGTCATCTGGCGCTTCATGCTGTACGGCGGCCTGCTCGGCGCGGCGCTAGCGGTGCTTTTCGCCCTGATCCAGATCCTGATCGGCGCCATCTCCTCGGGCAATGTCATGCAGGCGCTCGGCTCGACCGAGACCATCCTGCTGATCTACGGCGTCGGCGGACTGCCGGTGTCGATCCTGGTCGGCGTCAGCTACGCCCTGTGGGCCGGGTTCTGCGCCGCCTTCCTGGCCTTCCAGCCCGCGCCGGAAAAGGTCCGCGACCGACTGGGCCTGATGCGCGACGACAACCCCTAAGAACCTTCGTCTTGCGAAGCCTTGCTTCGCGAACCGACGTTCGGCACCTTCCTGACGCCCGGGCGCCGGGCGGGGGACGACATCATGACAGACGCAGCGGCGGCCATCGCGCCGGAGCCTCAACTCGCGCTGAAGCCGGGGCCGGTCAGCCGGGCCGACCGGATCGAGACGCTCGACATCCTGCGCGGCTTCGCGGTGCTGGGCATTCTCGCGGTCAACGCTATGTCCTTCGCCTGGCCCGCCATGATGGACGCCGGCTCCATGGCCGCGCCCTACAAGATGGACACGGGCAACAGCTGGGCGGTCTGGGTCGTGGAGGTCCTGCTGCACAACAAGTGCCGGACCCTGTTCTCCATGCTGTTCGGGGTGTCGATCTTCCTTGTCGGCGGCGAGCGCAGCGACAAGGCAAGGGGCGCGATCCTGAGACGGCGCCTGCTGGTGCTGGCGATCTTCGGCCTGATCCACGGCCTGGCCCTGTGGTTCGGCGACATCCTTCTGCTCTACGCCTGGTCGGGCGTCTTCATGATGCTGTGCCGGTCGTGGTCGCCCAAGCGCCTTCTGTGGACCGGGATCGGACTGGTGACCGCCTTCACCCTGCTGGAGCTGGGCGGCAACGTCTTCTCCTCGCTCCAGCCCTATGACGCCGCCAAGGCGGGGCCGGAGATCGCCAAACAGCTCGCCGAGACGCTGAAGACGGTCGCGGCCGTCCGCTCCGGCTGGGCCGGGGCCATGTTCGAGAATCTGAAGATGTGGATGTGGGTTCAGGGAATGAGCGCCGCCCTGTTCGTCTTCCCGACCGTCGGCCTGATGATGATCGGTCTGGGCCTGTTCAAGACCGGCTATCTGGCCGGACGCTCTTCGGCCTGGGTCTATGGGCTGATGGTCGTGGTCGGGATCGCCATCACCGCGATGTTCGGCTGGTACAACTGGCTGGACCTGCTGCCCGGCCACGCCCCGGCGGAGGTCTATATCCCCCGCTCCATCGGTGACGCCCTGGCCCCCTTCTGCACCCTGGCCTATGTCGGCCTGCTGGTGCTGATGACGCGCTACGGTCTGGGCTGGCTGACGCGGCGGCTGGCGCCGGTCGGGAAGATGGCCTTCACCAACTATCTGACCCAGACGATGATCATGACGTCGCTGTTCTACATGCCCTGGGGGCCGCTGTTGTACGGCAAGGTCGAGCCGGCGCCCCTGTGGGGGATCGTCGGCGGGATCTGGCTGCTGCAGCTGATCTGGTCGCCGCTGTGGCTGTCGGTGTTCGAGATGGGGCCGCTGGAATGGGTGTGGCGGTGCCTGACCTATGGACGGTCCGTGCCTCTGCTGAAGCAGCGCTGACCCTTCGAAACATTGCCGCAGCGGGCCGCATGGCTTAATCGCCCGGCCATGACCGATACGCCTGAGACCACCCCCGACGCCGCTCCCGCTTCCGCTCCGGCCCGCCCCGAAGCCCGCAGCCCGCGCGGCTTTGGCGACAAGCGCGGCCGCGACCTGATCGCCGAGCGCCGCATCGTGGCCAGGGTGTCGGAGGTCTATGAACGTTGGGGCTTCGAGCCGCTGGAGACCCCGGCCTTCGAATATGTCGACGCACTGGGCAAATTCCTGCCCGATACCGACCGTCCGAACGAGGGCGTGCTGGCGCTGCAGGACGACGACGACCAGTGGATGGCCCTGCGCTACGATCTGACCGCGCCCCTGGCCCGGTTCGCCGCCCAGAACTGGGAGACCCTGCCCAAACCCTTCCGCCGCTATGCCTTCGGCCCCGTCTGGCGCAACGAGAAGCCCGGCCCGGGGCGCTTCCGCGAGTTCTGGCAGTGCGACGCCGACACCGTCGGCTCGGACCGGCCCGAGGCCGACGCCGAGATCATCGCCATGGCCTGTGCGGGCCTGAGGGCGGCGGGTCTGGCCGAGGGTCAGGCGGTGATCCGCGTCTCCAACCGCAAACTGTTCGACGGCCTGTTCGACGCCGGGGGGGTGACCGACCCGGTCCAGCGCCTGACGGCGCTTCGCGCCGTCGACAAGTTCGACCGTCTGGGCTGGGAAGGCGTCTCGGCCCTGCTCGGCGAGGGCCGGCTGGACGAGAGCGGCGACTATACCAAGGGGGCGAAACTGCCGCTGGGCGTCGCCGCCACCATCGAGGCCTTCCTCGCTTCCGCGGGCGACACCGCCCTGTCGCGCGCCGAGACGCTGCAAGCCGTGGCCCGCGCCGGCGGTCTGGGCGCCGCCGGTGAGGCCGCGCTTGAGGAGCTGGCCGGAATCGACGCGGCCCTGAAGGCCATGGGCGTGGATCAGGCGTCAGTGAAGTTCGACCCGACCATCGTGCGCGGTCTGGAATATTACACCGGCGCCGTCTTCGAGGCCGAACTGCTGCTGGAGACGAAGGACGACAGGGGCCGGCCGATGCGCTTCGGCTCGATCGGCGGCGGCGNNGGCCGCTATGACGATCTGGTCGCCCGCTTCACCGGCCAGTCGACCCCGGCGACGGGCTTCTCCTTCGGGGTGTCGCGTCTCGCTTCAGCTTTGAAAGCCGCCGGACGCGAGGACGGCTCGGTGCGCGGGCCGGTCGTGGTCATCGTCTTCTCCCAGGACGACATGCAGTCCTATCTCGACGCCGTCTCCGAGCTGCGCAACGCGGGCATACCCGCCGAGCTCTACCTCGGTCGGGCCGGGATGAAGGCCCAGATGAAATACGCCGACCGACGCAACTCTCCGGCCGTCGTCCTGCTGGGCGGGGACGAGATCGCCGCCGGTCAGGTGACCATCAAGGACCTCGACGCCGGACGCGCCCTGGCCGCGGGCGTGGCCGACAACGAAGCCTGGAAGGCCGCTCGGCCGGGCCAGATGACGGTGGCCAGAACCGAGCTGGTGCAAACCCTTCGCGGCATTATCGAATAAGCTTCGATAAAATCCGCCTTCCCGGATGACTTATCGACGATCACTCATAAAAGTTTCGATTTTTGCGTGACGGTTCATTGACGCCGACCGGGCATCCGGGTCATTTGACCTCACTCGAACGGCGCAACGCGGAAGCACCGCTGCCGGTCGGAGGCGTTTCGGGGAGGAAACGTCCGCTCCACAGAGAGCGTGAAAGCCCGCTGCGATGTATCCCCCGCAGCGGGCTTTTTCACGTCTGGAGTTCTGGTTCGTCCGCTACCGCTCGGCCCGGGAGGCCTCGCTGCTCGAGCGGGTTTCTGGGCGCGTAGTCGCCGGCGATGTGGTCGCTCCATGCCCAAGAGAGGCCTTGGCGCGAACGGAATCATCACGCGCCTGTAATTCGCCGCTCTCTTCGACTATAAGCCCGGCGCTCAAGCAGCGAGCGACCGNNACCGCGTCGCGAGCGATAGCGCCCCCAAAAAGTCCTCCATGAAATTTCTCGACCAGGCCAAGATCTACATCCGTTCCGGCAACGGCGGCGGCGGTTCCGTTTCCTTCCGGCGTGAGAAATTCATCCCGAACGGCGGCCCCGACGGCGGCGACGGCGGTAATGGCGGCAGCGTCTGGATCGAGGCGGTCGAGGGGCTGAACACCCTGATCGACTATCGCTACAAACAGCATTTCAAGGCCGGCACCGGCCACCACGGCCAGGGCCGCCAGATGCACGGCGGCAAGGGCGACGACGTGATCCTCAAGGTCCCCGTCGGCACCCAGGTGCTGGGCGAAGACAAGGAGACGGTGGTTCTGGACCTGACCGAGGTCGGCCAGAGCGAATGCCTGCTGCGCGGCGGCAACGGCGGCTGGGGCAATGTCCGCTTCAAGGGCCCGCAGAACCAGGCGCCGCGCTTCGCCAATCCGGGCCAGGAAGGCCAGGAGATGTGGATCTGGCTGCGGCTGAAGCTGATCGCCGACATCGGTCTGGCGGGCCTGCCCAACGCCGGCAAATCGACCTTCCTCGCCGCCGCCTCGGCCGCCCGGCCCAAGATCGCCGACTATCCGTTCACGACCCTGGCCCCCAACCTCGGCATGGTCGACCTGTCGCCGGGCGAGCGCTTCGTCATCGCCGACATTCCGGGCCTGATCGAGGGCGCCAGCGAGGGCGCGGGCCTCGGCACGCGCTTCCTCGGCCACGTCGAACGCTCGGCCTCCCTGATCCATCTGATCGACGGGACCCAGGAAGACGTCGCGGCCGCCTATGAGATCATCCGGGGCGAACTGGACGCCTATGGAGAGGGTCTGGCCGACAAGACCGAGATCCTGGCCCTGAACAAGATCGACGCCCTGTCGCCGGAAGAGCGCGAAGAGAAGGCCGCGGCGCTGGAAGCCGTCGCCGGACGCCGGCCGATGCTGGTCTCGGGCGTCTCGGGCGAGGGCGTGCCCGAACTGCTGCGCGCCGCCTGGGCCGAGGTCCGCAAGAACCGCGGCGAGATCGACGAGGACGGCGACGAACGCGTGCAGTCGGCCGAGGCCTGGCGTCCCTGATAAGACACGCCGGGGGTCAAACGATACGCGACACAGGCGTAACGCCGTGATAGCGCAGCCTTGAGCATAAGCCTGTCAGAGCCCTCCCCGCCTTGTCCTTCTTCCACGCCGGTCCCGCGCCCCGGATCTCCGGGCCCCGTCACGGGGCGCTGAGGGATGGGCTGGCCCTGACCCCGGGGATGCGCGTGGGTCTGTTCGGCGGCTCGTTCAACCCGGCCCACGACGGCCACGCCCATGTCGCCGAGACGGCCATGGCCCGGCTGGGGCTGGAGCGGGTGATCTGGCTGGTCTCGCCGCAGAACCCCCTGAAGGGCCGTCAGGAGACGGCGCCGCTGGAAGGCCGCATGGCCTCGGCCCGCGCCTTCGCCAAGGGCCCCGGCATGATCGTCTCCGACGTCGAGACCCGCATCGGCACGGCCTGGACGGTCGACACCCTGCGGGCCCTGAAGGCGCGCCATCCGGGCGTGCATTTCGTCTGGCTGATGGGTTCGGACAACCTGGCCAGCTTCCATCGCTGGAGGGGCTGGACCGACATCATGCGGCTGATGCCCATGGCGGTCATCGCCCGGCCCGGCTCCCTTCTGGAAAGCCGCTCGGCGCCGGCCGCGCGGCGGTTCGCCGGCTATCGGGTGTCCGAGACCGAGGCGCGCCGCCTGCCCGACATGGCCGCCCCCGCCTGGACCTATCTGACCGCGCCGCTGAACCTCAGTTCCTCCACGGCCCTGCGCGCCAAGGCCAAGCTGGTCACGACCGAATCGACCTGATTCGCCGGAGTCGGGTGACCTCGGGGCCGGTCTGTGCTAGAGACCCTCTTTAGTCACCGCCCTGGAGCCCTCCGCTGACCCCCTCGCCCGCGTACGATACGCAAGACGAAGCCGTTTCCAACACGGCCCATGAGATGGACGATTTCGAGCCCATCCATTCCGAAGACGGCGACGAGTCTACGGGGTTTGACGGTCCGCGCGCGGCCCTGCCGGCCGGCTCCACGCCGCTGGAAACCGCGCTGCTGGCCAAGCTGGACGACGACAAGGCTCTGGACATCGTTCTGATCGACCTGAAGGGCAAGTCGCCCATGGCCGACACCATGATCGTGGCCTCGGGCCGATCGCACCGCCACGTCGGCGCCCTGGCCGACCACCTGCTGCGCACCCTCAAGGACCACGGCCTGGGCAAGGCCAAGGTCGAGGGCCTGCCGCACTGCGACTGGGTCCTGATCGATTCCGGCGATGTGATCATCCACCTGTTCCGGCCGGAAGTGCGGATGTTCTACAACATCGAGAAGATCTGGGCCGTCGACAGCGCCCACCGCACGCAAGCCTCCGCCTGATTTGAAACTCGCCATCGCGGCCATCGGCAAGCCGGGGCGTGGGCCCGAGGCCGCGCTGGCGGACGACTATGCCCGGCGCGCCACCCTCGCGGGGCGGGCGCTGGGCCTCGGTCCGCTGGAACTGGTCGACCTCGACCCGAAGAAGACCGGCAAAGGCCCCGAGGCCGAGCTGCTGCTGGCGGCGGCCGAGGGCGCGCATCTGATCGCCTGTGACGAGCGCGGCAGGACCTATTCCAGCCGCGCCTTCGCCGACCATATCGCCGCCTTGCGCGACCGGGGCGAGCGCAAGGTCGTCTTCGTCATCGGCGGGGCCGACGGGCTGGACAAGTCCGTGCTCGAGGCCGCCGGATCGACCCTGGCCTTCGGGCCCCAGACCTGGCCCCACGCCCTGGCCCGCGCCATGCTGGCCGAACAGCTCTATCGGGCCGTGACGATTCTGGCCGGATCACCCTATCATCGCGACTGATCCGCCTCCTGAAGGTCGCCTGAAGTCTTGAAACGCCTTTTCCTCCTCGGCTGCGCCTTCGCGCTGGCGGCGACGCCGGCGGCGAGCCTGCGCGCGCGGCAGGAAAACAGCGAGCTGGCGGGGCTCCAGTCCGAATACCGCGACGAACAGGTCAGGGCCCGGCGCCTGAGGGCTGACGCCGCCGACGCGGCGGCCGAGATCGTCAATCTGGACCGCCAGCTGGCCTCCCTGCGTCAGGCCGAGACCCACGACGACATCCAGATGGCCGCCCAGCGGGCCCGGCTGAACGAGTTGAGCCAGAGGGAATCCGTCCTGCTGGTCGCGCTCGCCAAGGACCGGGGTCAGCAGGCGCGGCTGCTCTCGGCCTTGCAGATGATGAGCCGCGATCCGCCGCCGCCCCTGCTGATTCCCGCCGACAAGGCCGTGGATACGGTCCGCGCCGCCATCCTGATCCGCGCCATGACCCCTGAACTGCAACGCCGGACCCAGGCCCTGGTCGATCGCCAGGGCGAGATCGCCCGTATCCGCCGCCTCGCCGTCCTGTCCAGCGAGCAGCTGATGACCACCGAGAGCGCCCAGGGCGACCGGCGCGGCGAGATCGAGAGCCTGTCGGCGAGGAAGGCCGCGCTGGTCGCCGTCCTCAAGGCCGACGCCGAGCGGTCCGAACGCGCCGCGAAGGTGCTGGAGGCCCGCATCCGCAGTCTGGGCGGCGAGATTCCGCCCCTGTCCGCCGCCGAGGCCGACGCCGAGACCGTGGTCACCCGCCTGCCGGGCGGCCGGTCGCGCCTGACCCCGCCGACGCCGGGCGTGCCCGACACCACCTTCGGCCGCGGCTCCTCCGGCTGGCGCTGGCGTACCGGCGCCCGCGCCGTCGCCGCCCCCGCCAACGCCGTGGTCGACTACGCCGGGCCGCTGAGCGGCTGGGGTCAGGTGGTCATCCTCGACCTCGGCCCCGGCTGGCGCGCGGTGATCGCGGGTCTGGACACCGTCTCGGTCTCGGCCGGCGGGCGGGTGGCGGACGGCCAGACGCTCGGCCGCGCGGCCGAGGACGGCGAGGTCTATTTCGAACTGCGCCGCGACGAGCGCCCGGTCGATCCCGCGCCCTGGCTCAGGTGACCCGTTCGGCGATCGCGAAAGCGCTTTCCATCCGCCCCCGACGCTGATTTTATCCGCCACAGCCGTCGGCGCCACGATTTCGTCGTGACTTCGGCGCTCCTGACCCTGATACCGGACGCGTGAAGGCTTCGGCCCAAGGCCCTGGACTCGAAGCCTCTGAGACGACCGCGAAAGAGACCGAATGCGTAAACTGCTCCTCGCCGGCGGCGCCGTGCTGGCCCTGGGCCTGAGCGGCATGACCGTCGCCACCCAGACGCCCCGGAACGAGACCTTCCGGATGCTGCAGCTGTTCGGTGACGTCCTGGCCGTGGTCGAGCAGGCCTATGTGGTCCCGGTCGACAACAAGAAGCTGATCGAGGCGGCGCTGGCGGGCATGATGTCGGCGCTGGATCCCCACTCCAACTATCTGTCGCCCGATGGATACGGCGACCTGCAGGAACGGACCTCGGGCGAATATTCGGGCGTCGGCCTGACCATCACGGCCGAGGGCGGCCTGGTGAAGGTCATCTCGCCAATGGACAACTCTCCGGCCAGCCGCGCCGGGATTCAGGCGGGCGACGTCATCTCGGCCATCGACGGCCAGAACGCCGCCGGCCTGACGGTGTCGGAGGTGTCGAACAAGCTGCGTGGCGCCATGGGCACCTCGGTCAATGTCACCCTGCTGCGCGACGGCGAGGAAGCCCGCGAGGTCACCCTGGTGCGCGAGGTGATCAAGGTCGAATCCGTCACCGGCCGTCTGGAAGGCGACTTCGGCTATATCCGCATCTCGACCTTCAACGAGAACACCGGCCGCGAGCTGACCCAGGTCATCACCCGGCTGAAGGCCGAGAAGCCCGGCATCAAGGGCTTCGTCCTCGACCTGCGCAACAACGGCGGCGGTCTGCTGACGGCGGCCATCGACGTCTCCGACGCCTTCCTCGAGCGCGGCGAGATCGTCAGCCAGCGCGGCCGCAAGCCCGACCAGATCGACCGCTACGCCGCCAAGCCCGGCGACCTGACCAACGGCCTGCCGCTGGTGGTCCTGATCAACTACGGCTCGGCCTCGGCGTCCGAGATCGTGGCCGGCGCCCTGAAGGATCAGGAGCGGGCGACGATGGTCGGCCTGACCAGCTTCGGCAAGGGTTCGGTCCAGACCGTCATCCCGCTGAACCAGGGCAAGGACGGCGCCCTGTCGATCACCACGGCGCGCTACTACACCCCGTCCGGCCGCTCGATCCAGAAGATCGGCATCGAGCCCGATCTGGAGGTCGCCCGTTCGGAGGCCGAGGGCCGGATCGTCTCGCGCTCCAGCTTCATCTATTCCGAGGCCGCCTACGCCACGGCCCTGGACGCCTCCATCGGCGCCGAGCGCAAGGGCGCCCATACCCCGCACGAAGCCCCGGGTCCCGACTTCGACAAGACCAAGGACTATCAGCTGGAGCGGGCGCTGGACGTGCTGCGCGCCGGCGGCGACCTGTCGAAGCTGTCCGCGGCACCGGCCGGGATCGTGGTCGATGGCGGCAAGGCGGAAACGGCGGCGAACGACGATGCGCCCGCGACACCGGAAGCAAAGCCGGAGACCGCTCCCGAGCCGACCCCGACGCCGCAGCAGCGCCGCCGGTAAGCCTGGTTCTTGGTGAATGCGGCGTTAGGCTTTCTTAACCGCCACACGCCAGACTGACGTTTGAGAAGGATCGCCCGTCGCGGTCCCTGACCGAGCGTCCAGTCGTCGTATGTTCGCCAAGAGAGAATCCGCCCTCGCCGCCGCCGCCGGAGCCGCTCCGCAGAGCAAACTGCCGCGCCTGAGCCTGGCCCCGGTCATCGACGCCCTGAAGCGGCCGCCCGTCGCCGTGGGCGCCGCGGGCTTCCTGCTGCTCGGAACCGTGGCCCTGTTCCTGACGGTGCTCGGCGATCCGCGCGCCGGCACGCCGTCGGCCCGCGCCGTCCTGCACCGTGACGCTCACGCCCCCGCCGCCGGGCCCGAGGCCCCCACGGGGATGGAGGCCTTCGGCATGGGCGGCGACTGGGCCGCATGGCAGACCCTGGGCGATCCCAACGCCGATCCCGCCTCCGGCGCCGCCGGGGGCGACGCCCTGATCACCCTGCCCGACGGCGCCACTGTCGCCGGCGGCGGCGGAGCCATCTCCGCGCCCAAACAGGCGCCCCAGCCCCTGACCGCCGCCCCCATCGCGGGCCTGAGCCAACCGGGCCCCAACGGCCCCCTGCCGACCATCGCCGCCGACGGCCGCGTCCCGGCCCAGGCCTATGCCCGCCCCTTCCGCCCCAACGGCAAGCCGCGCGTCGCCCTGATCGTCGGCGGCCTCGGCCTCAACGCCGTCACAACCCGCGCCGCCATCGAGCGTCTGCCGGCCGAGGTGACCCTGAGCTTCGTCCCCTATGCCGACGGCCTGCAGGGCTGGATCGACCTGGCCCGGGCCCAGGGCCATGAGGTGATGATCGAGATTCCGATGGAGCCCTCGGGCTATCCCGACAACGACCCGGGTCCGCAAACCCTGCTGGCCAACGCCACGCCCGACGACATCACGGCTCGCATGGCCTGGCTGCTGGGCCGCGCCACCGGCTATTTCGCGGTGACCAACTATCTGGGCGACCGGTTCGTGGCCTCGGACAACGGCATGTCGTCCTTCCTCAGCTATCTGCGCCAGCACGGCGTCGCCTTCATCGACGACGGCTCGGCGCGCAGGAAGCCGGGCGCCTGGGCGCGCGCCAGCGCCGATTCCATCATTGACGAGACCCAGACCCCGGCCTTCATCGTCGGCCGCCTGAACGCGCTCGAGGCCCGCGCCAAGGCCACCGGCGCGGCTCTGGGCACCGGCTTCAGCTATCCGGTCACCGTCGAGGCCGCCGCCCGCTGGACCGCCGGTCTGGACGCACGCGGCCTGCAGCTGGCCCCGGCGTCGGCGATGACGCAAAGGCCGGGTCGCTGACGCGACCGGGCTTTGCTCTTTTGTTGGCCTACGGCGCGTAGCGCTACTTGAGGCCGAGGGGCCCCATGCTCTGGCCTATCGGGTTGGCCTTGGGTAAGGGCGGAGGATGACCTCCGCACCCGACCTCTCCCTCTACCGCCCCAACGTCGGCGTCGTGCTGTTCAATGCCGGGGGCAAGGTCTGGTATGGCCGTCGTCACGCGACGGAAGGCCCCCACAACTGGCAATTTCCGCAAGGGGGCGTGGACAAGGGCGAGGACGTCGCCGCGGCCGCCCTGCGCGAGTTGCAGGAAGAGACCGGGGTCACCTCGGTCGAACTTCTGGGCCGCACGGAAGGCGAGATCCTCTACGACTTTCCCGCCGAACTGATGGCCCAACACCTGCGCGAGAAGCGCAAGCCCTGGAACGGCCAGCGCCAGACCTGGTTCGCCTTCCGCTTCACCGGCGACGAGGCCGAGATCGACCTGAACCAGCACGAGGAGGTCGAGTTCGACGCCTGGCGCTGGGGCGACCTCTCGGAAGC
>DBBK01000005.1 GCA_002292165.1 Brevundimonas sp. UBA986 | reverse complement strand
GGACGGGGTCGAGATCTTCTCGGCCAGCCCCGCCGGCCTGTTCCGCCCGAACTGAGCCTGATGATCATCGCCGCGCTAGCTGCCGCAGCGATGGCAGCACAGGCCGCGCCTGAACCCCATCGTTTCGTCCTGACCGGCGCGGGCCGGTTCGCCGTCTTCGCCGACCTGTCGACGATCAAACGCGACGGCGACACGGCGACGATGCGCTCCTTCCAGGTGGTCGAGCCCGGCTTCACGGCGGGCGCCAACGCCTACTGGGGCGGCTGGTCGCGCTGGCGCTTTGACTGCAAGGCCCTGACCGCCGACCGGCTGGATTTCGCCGGGGTGCGCGAGGGCGGCGCGGAAGGCCCGTCCAGTCCCGACACCCAGCCCGCCTACGCCGCCGCGCCCGGCGGGGATGCGGCCGAGCTGTTGGCCGCAGCCTGTGGCGATCCGAACCGCCCCGCCGAGGCTACGACGCTTGAGGACGCGGTTCGGCGTGGACGAGCCGCTCTGGCGGAATAGGCCCACCGCGATCCCAGTCGAGCCGATCCCGCGGCAGGGCTTCCGGGCACTGGTCGCGCATGAAGGCCATCAGCTTCTCGCGGATCTCGCAGCGCAGGTCGAAGGCGACCGGCGCCGAGCGGGCGCTGGCCAGACACCGCACCTGCATGACCCGTTCGGTGATGTCGGTGACCTGCATCACCTGAACGTCGCCGTCCCAGAGCTTCGAGCTCTTCACGATCCCCTCGAAGGCCTCGCGCAGCCGGTCGATGGGCGCCTCATAGTCGACGTAGAACATGGCCGTGCCGATCAGCCGGGCGCTCTCACGCGTCCAGTTCTGGAAGGGATTGGTGATGAACCAGCTGAGCGGCAGCACCATCCGGCGCCAGTCCCACAGCTTGACGACCACATAGGTCGCCGTGATCTCCTCGACATTGCCCCACTCGTTCTCGACGATGACGGCGTCGTCGATGCGGATGGGCTGGGTCAGCGCGATCTGGATGCCGGCCAGAAGATTGGTCAGGACCGGCTGTAGCGCCAGACCGGCGATGATGCCGACGACCCCCGCCGAGGCCAGCAGACTGACGCCCCACTGACGGAAGCCGGCGATGGTCATCAGGGCCAGGCCGACCGTGACGATCAGCAGCAGCACCTTGGCCACCCGCTGCAGAATGCGGGTCTGGGTATAGTGTTTGCGCGCGACCAGATTGTCCTCGGCGGTGATGTTGAACCGCCTCAGGTGCATTGCCGTCCACATGTCGAGCACGCCCGAGGCCAGCCAGCCCAGCGTCAGGATGAAGGCGAACAACAGGGCCGCCCGCGCCTGGGCCGAGGGGCCGGGATCCATCGGCGAGACGGTCACACCGATGCCCAGGGCGACGATGATCATCATCACGCGCAGCTTGGCCCGCCCGCGCTCGACCACCCCACGCCAGAAGACGTCGCGGTTCTTCACGACCCGACGCAGGATGGCGAAGGCCAGCTTGTGCACGATCCAGCCCCCGCCGACGAAGACGGCGAGCACGATCGCCACCACCGCCCATTCAGGCAGCCAGTTGAACTGCCGCCACAGGACGGCGATCTCGCGGGTGATGTTGTGGATTTCGGGAGGCATCGGGCTTTAACGCGCCAGCCGCCGCCCTGTTTCGCAGTTGCGAAGGCCTGCGACCTTAACCCGCCGTCGCCTCGACCAGATCGGCCAGACGCTGCGCCGCGTCCGGAATGGCTACCGTCTTCGCCGCCGCGCTCATCACCGCCAGCTTGGCCGGGTCGGACAGCAGGGGCAGCAGCACGTCGGTCAGGCGGTCGATGGTGACGTCGTCCTCGGCGATCACCTTCGCGGCCTCGACGTCGGTCAGAGCCTTGGCGTTCAGGGTCTGGTGGTCGTCGGTGGCGATCTTCAGCGGGATCAGGACCGACGGCAGGGCGGCGACGGCCAGCTCGGCGCAGGTCGAGGCGCCGGCCCGGCCGATGACCAGATGCGCCTCGGACAGGCGCGCGGCCATGTCGCGGAAGAAGGGGGCGACGACGGCGTCGATCCCGGCCTCCAGATAGATCTGACGTGCAGCCTCCAGCGTCTCGGGCCGCGACTGCTGCTGGACCTTCAGGCGCTTGCGGATGGCCTCGGGCAGGGCCGCCAGCGATCGGGGCGTGGTCTCCGACAGGATGCGCGCGCCCTGGCTGCCGCCGGTCACCAGCACATGGATCGGACCATCGGGCGCCGGGGCGACGTAAGACCGGTCGAACAGGGCGCGAATCTCGGCCCGGACCGGGCTGCCCACCACCTCGGCCTTCAGTCCCTCGGGCCCATGCTTCAGCGTCGGGAAGGAGGAGGCGACGACCTTGACCCGCCCGGCCAGCAGCCGGTTGGTGCGGCCCAGCACGGCGTTCTGTTCGTGAATGAGCGTCGGCTTGCCCTGCGTCAGGGCCGCGACCAGAGCCGGGGCCGACGGATAGCCGCCGAAGCCGACGACCACGCCCGCGTCCAGACGGCTGAAGGCCGAGCGCGCCTGCAGCACGCCCCGGGTGATCGCCAGACCGGCCTTCAGCAGGGCGACAGGCCCCGAGCCGGTGGCGGTGTCGAGATAGAGCTTTTCTTCGGCCGGGAAGTTGGCGGCGTACTTCTCCCCCCGCTGGTCGGTCGCCAGCACCACCCGCCAGCCCCGGGCCGTCAGCTCGCGCGACAGGGCCTCGGCCGGGAACATATGCCCGCCGGTGCCCCCGGCGGCGACGACGCAGACCTTGCTCGACATAGAACTCTCTAGGGCAGGATACGCCGCCGCGGACGCGACAGGCTGGCCCCCGGCTCGTAGGCGCCGGGACGGCGGCGGGTCAAGGCCAGAGCCAGCCCCATCGTCAGTCCCATGGCCAGCATGGACGAGCCGCCATAGCTGATGAAGGGCAGGGTCATCCCCTTGGTCGGGATCAGGTTCAGGTTCACCGCGCAGTTGATGCAGGCCTGCAGCCCGATCAGGATGAACAGCCCAGCCGCCGCCGTCTGTTCGAACGGGTCGTTCAGCTTCATCGCCCGACGCATGCCGCGGATGACGATGAAGGCGTACAGGCTGATGATCGTCAGGCTGAGCACCAGGCCGAACTCTTCCGCCGCGACCGAATAGATGAAGTCGGTGTGCAGGTCGGGAACGTGGCGCTTCATCACGCCCTCGCCCACGCCGCGCCCGAACAGGCCGCCGGCGCGGATGGCGTCCGAGGCGCGGTCGATCTGGTGGGTGTCGGTGGTCTCGGGATTGGTGAAGCGGCTCAGGCGGTCGCGCATGTGTCCGAACATGAAGTAGAGCGACACCACGCCCCCGGCGGCGGCGGCGGCCAGCACGGCCATCCACTTCAGCGGCACCCCGGCCATGAAGAAGACGCACATGAAGGTGGTGGTGATCAGCAGGGTCTGGCCGATGTCCGGCTGGATCAGCAGCAGGCCGACGACCAGGGCCCAGAAGCCGAACGCGATGCTGACGCCCGGCACCCCCTGCCCCTTCTGGCCTTCGGCGAACATCCAGGCCGCGAAGATGATCAGGCAGGGTTTGACGAACTCGGACGGCTGAAGGCTGAACGGGCCGAGGTTCACCCAGCGCGCGGCGCCCTTTACCTCGTCGCCGATGAACGGCAGGGCGGCCATGACGACGATGGCGCCCAGCAGGCCCAGCACCGCCAAACGCCGCACGCCGCGCGGCGAGAACAGCGACACCGTCAGCATGATCCCGCCCCCGACCGAGGCCCAGACGATCATCCGCCAGGAATAGTGGAAGGGATCGGTGATCGATTCATCGGCCAGGATGGCGGCCGGCGAGGAGGCGAAGCTCAGCGCCACCCCCATCGACATCAGCACCAGCGCCGCGCCCAGCAGGGCGCGGTCGACCGTCCAGAACCACTGCGCCAGCGGGCTGGGGTCGTTGCGCGAAAACGGCGGGACGTAGGAGGTGCTGGTCATGGTTCGCTAACCATGAACGACAGGGGTAGCTCCAAGGTTAAGAGCCGCCGCCCGGAACGCCTCTCCGCGCGCCTCGAAGTCGGGATATTGATCGAAAGATGCACAGGCGGGCGACAGAAGCACGATCTGGTCACCACCGGCCGCCTTCGCGTCCTCGGCCGCCTGCGCGACCGCGACGTCGAGGGTCCTGGAGATCACATGCGGCGTGTCGCCCAGCGTCCCGGCGAAGGCCTCGGCCGCCTCCCCGATCAGGTAGGCTTTGGTGACCACGCCGAAGAGGTCGGTCAGGTCGTCGATGCCGCCGTCCTTGGCCTTGCCCCCTGCGATCCAGAAGACGGCGGGGTAAGACGTCAGGGCCTGGCGCGCGGCGTCAGCATTGGTCGCCTTGGAGTCGTTGATGAAGCGGACCGGGCCCAGACGGCCGACCTCCTCCATCCTGTGGGCGAGACCGGGGAAGCTCATCAGGCCGGCGACGGCGGCGGCGTTCGAGACCCCCACCGCCCGGGCGGCGGCATAGGCGAAGGCGGCGTTCTGGGCGTTGTGCCGGCCCGGCAGGGAGCGCGCCCCGGCCAGTTCGGTGACGAAGACCCCGTCGACCGTCAGATGGCCGTCGGTGGCGTCCACGATAATGAACCGCCCCGCCTCGAAGGCCGGGACCAGATCGGGCCGCTCGGCCTCCAGATCGGCGACCGGGACGCTGTGACGCCGCTCGCCCGGCGTGCGGGTCGTGATGGTGCTGACGCGCAGGCGGCGCGAGTTCAGGTCGCCGACCACCGCCCAGCCCCAGTCGTCGTCGACCCCGACCAGCGCCAAACGTTCGGGCGTCTGGGTCTGGAACAGCCGCCGCTTGGCCGCGACATAGCCTTCCATTCCGCCATGGCGGTCCAGATGGTCAGGGGTGACGTTGGTCAGGATCGCCACGTCGGGTGAGAAGCCCGTCGTCAGGTCCAGCTGATAGCTGGAGACCTCGATCACATAGACCTCGACCTCGGCGGGCGCCGGCAGGGCCAGGACGCCGATGCCGATATTGCCGCCGACCGCGACCTTGAGCCCCGCCTGTTTCAGCACCCAGCCGGTCAGGGCCGTGGTCGTCGACTTGCCGTTGGTGCCGGTGATGGCGACGACCTTGGGCCGTACGGCCTCCGGCGTGGCGGCCAGGGCCCGGGCGAACAGTTCGATGTCGCCCATGACAGGCACCCAGGCGGCCTTGGCCTTATCCACCGTCCAGTGGGGCTTCGGACGGGTCAGGGGGGCGCCGGGCGACAGGATCAACGCCGCGAACTGGCTCCAATCCGCCGTGGTCAGGTCCTCGACCGCGAAACCCTCGGCTTCCGCCTGCATCCGGCCCGAGACGCTGTCGTCCCACAGGATGGGGATGGCGCCGCCCGCATGCAGGGCCCGCGCCGCCGTGATCCCCGACCGGCCCAGGCCGAAGACGGCGACGCGACGCCCCTCGAAACCGGGAACCGCGATCATGGGATCAGCGCAGCTTCAGGGTGGCGAGACCGGCGAGCGCCAGCATGGCGGCGACAATCCAGAAGCGGATCACCACCGTCGATTCCGGCCAGCCCAGCTTTTCGAAATGGTGGTGGATCGGGGCCATCAGGAAGATGCGCTTCTTCGTGGCCTTGTAGTAGCCGACCTGGATCATCACCGAGGCGGCCTCCAGCACGAACAGGCCGCCGACGATGCCCAGCACCAGCTCATGCTTGGTGGCGACCGCGATGGAGCCCAGCGCGCCGCCCAGGGCCAGAGACCCGGTGTCGCCCATGAAGATCTTGGCCGGCGGGGCGTTGTACCAGAGGAAGCCCGTGCCCCCGCCGATGATGGCGGCGCAGAAGATGGCCAGCTCGCCCGAGCCCGGCACGTGGTGGACACCCAGATATTCGGCGAAGATGAAGTTGCCGACCAGATAGGCGATCAGGCCGAAGGCGGCCGAGGCCATCATCACCGGCACGATGGCCAGACCGTCCAGACCGTCGGTCAGGTTCACGGCGTTGGAGAAGCCCACGATCGTGAAGGCGGCGAAGATCACATAGAACCAGCCGACATTCAGCAACACGTTCTTGAAGAACGGGAAGGCGATCGAGGTCTCGAGATTGGGCGAGGTCGGCGACTGGGTCATCCACAGCACCGTCAGTACGCCCGCGATGACCGAGACGACCACCTGGGCGACCAGCTTCTGTTTCGAGGTCAGCCCGGCCGAGGTCTGTTTCGTGACCTTGGCGTAGTCGTCGATGAAGCCCAGCACCCCGAAGGCCGCCGTCACGAAGCTGACGATCCAGATATAGGGGTTGGTCAGGTCGCCCCACAGCAGGACGGCGACGCCGATGCCCGCCAAGATCATCAGACCGCCCATGGTCGGGGTGCCGACCTTGGACAGATGCGAGACCGGGCCGTCGTCGCGGATCGGCTGACCCCGACCCTGTTTGGCGCGGATCCAGTTGATGAACCGGCTGCCCATCGCCACCGCCACGATCATCGCCGTGGCCATGGCCAGGGCGACGCGCACCGTCTGATACTGGATCAGGTGGAGAAGCGGATAGTCCTTCGCCACGTCGGCGTAGTGCAGGTACAGCAGGTAGAACATCGTGGAGGGGCTTTCCTTTGTCCCTTTCCGGACGCGCGTTCGGCGCGACCGTGCCTTCAGGCCTTATGCGCCGTTCCCGGGGTTGTCGAGCGCGGCCAGGGCCTTTGCGACCAGAGAGGCCTTCGAACCGTTCGATCCCTTGACCATGACGATGTCGCCGGGGGCCACGAGTTCGCTCGCCCGCGCCGCCAGTTCGGCCGAGGTCGCGGCCCAGAGACCTTGGCGCGAGACCGGCAGGGTGTCGTACAGGTGGCGCATCTGGGGACCGGCGGCATGGACCAGATCCAGTCTCGCCGCTTCGATGGTCTCGGCCAGACCGGCGTGCAGGGCCGCCGACTGGTCGCCCAGCTCCAGCATGTCGGACAGGACCACGACGCGACGGCCGCCGCCGGAAACCGGCTTGGCGCCCAGGCTCATGAAGCCCGCCTTCATCGACAGGGGATTGGCGTTGTAGCTCTCGTCGATCAGGGTGAAGGCCCCGCCGGGCAAGCGGACGGTACGGGTCTCGCCGCGTCCCGCCAGCGGCTGGAACTCCGCCAGGGCCGCGAAGGCGGTTTCCAGCGGCACGTCCAGCGCCTCCAGCATCAGGATCACCGCCAGGCTGTTGAGCCCCCAGTGGAAGCCCGTCTGCTTCAGGGTGAAGGCGTGGGTCCGGCCCCGGATCTCGGCCGTGACCTTCGCCCCGTCCGGGCCGGGAACGAAGTCGATCAGACGGGCGTCGGCGCCCACGCCCGAGCCGAACAGGGCGATCTGAGCCCCCTGCCCCGCCGCCGCCTCGCGCAGCAGGTCGACCCAGACATTGTCGCCGTTGATCACCGCCACGCCGTGGGCGTCGAGGCCCTGGAAGATGGTCGACTTCTCGCGCGCCACCCCGGTCTCGCCGTCGGAGAAGCCCTCGATATGGACCGGCCCGACGGTGGTGACACAGGCCGCGTGCGGCCGGACCATCTTCGACAGGGGCCCGATCTCGCCGGGCGCGTTCATGCCGATCTCGAACACAGCTCGCTCGACCGTGGCGGGCATGCGGGCAAGCGTCAGGGGCACGCCGATGTGGTTGTTATAGCTCTTGATCGAGGCATGGGCCGGACCGGCCAGATCCAGACCCGCCTTGATCGCCTGGGTCACGCTGGTCTTGCCGACGCTGCCGGTGACCGCGCCGCGCCGGACCTGGGGCGCACGATCCCGCGACGCCATGCCGAGTGCTTCCAGCGCCTTGAGGGTATCGGGAACGACGACGCAAGGCCCGCCCTCGACCACCCGTTCGACCAGGGCGCCGGAAGCTCCACGGGCGAAGGCGGCGGCGGCGAAGTCGTGACCGTCGCGCTCGCCCTTCAGGGCCAGGAACAACTCCCCCGGACCGATCTCGCGGCTGTCGTAGGTCAGGCCGGAAACGTTGAAATCGCCGCCCTCGATCCGTCCACCGGTGGCCGCGGCGATCTCGGGCGCCGTCCACAGCGGCGGATGGGTGTCAGGCATAGGCGAGCAGGGCCTCGGTCGCTTCGGTGACGTCGTCGAAGGGATGGGTCACCCCGGCGACGATCTGACCCTGTTCATGCCCTTTTCCGGCGATGACCACCACATCTCCTTCGCCCATCAGCGATATGGCGTGATGGATGGCTTCGCGGCGATCGCCGATCTCCAGCGCGTCAGGGCAGCCCTTCTTCACTTCCGCGCGGATCAGGGCAGGCTTTTCGGAGCGGGGATTGTCGTCCGTCACGATGGCGACATCGGCCAGACGTCCGGCGATCTCGCCCATCAGGGGCCGCTTGCCGCGATCCCGATCGCCGCCTGCGCCGAAAACCACGATCAGCTTGCCGGTCGCATGGGGACGCAGGGCGGTCAGCACCGTCTCCAGCCCGTCGGGGGTGTGGGCGTAGTCGACATAGACCTCGCCGGGCGCCGCGACGCCCTCCGGGCCACGCACCCGCTGCAGCCGCCCTTGCGCGCCGGTGATCCCTTCCAGCGCGCCCAGCACCCGGTCGGCGCTCTCGCCCGCGGCGATGCACAGGCCCGCGGCGACCAGAGCGTTGGAGGCCTGGAAGGCGCCGGCCAGAGGCAGCAGAATATCGTGGACCACGCCACGCACGTCGATCGACAGGCGCTGGCCCTCGGGCGTCGCCTTGCGCCCGATCAGGGCCAGGTCGCGACCACGCTCGCCCACGCCCATGATACCCAGACCCGACATGATGCTGGCCGAGGCGAAGCTGGAATAGGCATCGGAGTCGGCGTTCAGCACCGCCGTCCGGCCCCGCGGCAGCAGGGTCTCGAACAGCCTCAGCTTGGCGGCCCGGTACTCTTCCATCGTGCCGTGATAGTCGAGGTGGTCCTGGGTCAGGTTGGTGAAGCCCGCCGCCTTGATCGTGACCCCGTCCAGACGGCGCTGGTCGATGCCGTGCGACGAGGCCTCCAGCGCCAGATGGGTGACCTGCTTCGCGGCCAGCTCGGCCAGCAGACGCGCGGCGTCGGCGGCGTCGGGGCTGGTCAGGCCGGGGCCGGTCAGGCTGTAGGTCTTGTCGCCCTTCTGACCCACGACGCCCAGGGTGCCCATGCTGGCCGACTTGAGGCCGAGACCGGCCCAGATCTGACGGCAGAAGGCGGCGACCGAGGTCTTGCCATTGGTGCCAGTGATGGCGACGCAGGTCGCCGGCTGGGCGCCGTAGAAGCTGCGGGCGGCCAGGGCATAGGCCCGGCGCACATCGCCCGATGTGACCAGCAGCGGCGCCGTATCGATCGGGGTGTCGACCGGAGCCAGGATCGCCGCGGCGCCCTGGGCCAGGGCCTGGGGGATGAAGGCGCGGCCGTCCGCGGCGCTGCCCGGCAGGGCAACGAACAGCGAGCCCGGCGCGACCTTGCGGCTGTCGGCGGTCACCCCGGTGATCACCGGGTCGGAGGCCACGTCGCGGCGCAGCAGATCGGAGAGGTGAATGGCGCTCATCGACCGTCGCCCTCAACATCCTGGAAGCGCGGAATCTTGTCGCCCATGGCGGTGCGATACGGATCGGCCTTGCGCTGCACGCCGAGGAAGCCGGCGATGCGGTCGGCGATACGGCCCACAGCCGGGGCCGCGACGAAGCCGCCGGTCTTGGGATAGCTCTGCGGCTCGTCCATCAGGACCAGGATCGAATAGCGGTGAGTGCCGATCGGACCGTCCGCCGGGAAGATGGCGGCGAAGGTGCCGACCGCGTGGCTGGGATCATAGCGGCCATTGACCAGCTTGTTGGCCGAGCCGGTCTTGCCCCCGACGCGCAGACCCGGCGCCTCGGCGAAGTTGCCCGAGCCGGCGACGACGTTGCGGCGCATCAGTTCCAGCATGGTCAGGGAGGTCTGTTCCGACACCACCCGACGGCCCTCGCCCCGGTTCGGAGCCCCGCCGCGACGCAGGCTGAGCGGCAGGTAGCGGCCGCCGTTGCCCAGCGCATTCATGGCCGCGGACATCTGGGCCGGGGTGATGGAGATGCCGTAGCCGAAGGACATGGAGGCCAGCGTCGAGTCCGACCAGTCGCGAGGCCGGATCGGACGCGCCGATTCCTTCAGCTCGATCGGCGCCGGGGCCAGGAAGCCAAAGCGGTCCAGATAGTCGCGCATCATCGTCCCGCCCATGCCGACGGCGAGGCGCGACGAGCCGATGTTGGACGAGTGCAGATAGACTTCCTCCAGGCTCAGCACCCGGTTGGTGGCGTGGAAGTCGGTGATCTTGCGCGTGCCGATCATATAGGCGCTGGAGGCGTCGATCATGGAGTTCATGTCAGCCCGGCCGGCGTCGACGGCGGCGGCGATGGTGAAGGTCTTGAACACAGACCCCATCTCATAGACCGAGCCCACGGCCCGGTTCATCGTGCCCAGCGGCCAACTGGCCATGCCGAGGATTTCGCCGGTCCGGGTGTCGGCGACGATGCCGACCGCGCCCTTGGACCCGTTGGCCATGGCGGCGGCGGCCAGTTCGTTCTCCAGCACGCCCTGAACCCGCAGGTCGATCGACAGGGGGAAGTCCTCGCCGCGCTGGCCGGCGGCCCGGATCTCGTCGTTGAAGGCCAGTTCGGCGCCCGACAGGCCCTGCCCACCGGTGTCAGCCGTGCCGACGACGTAGGTGGCCGAGTTGTTGAGCGGATAGACGCGGCGGTCCTCGGGCTCGAACGACACCCCGCCCAGGGCCAGGGCGTGGATCGTCGCCCGCTCGCGCGGGGTCAGGCCGGGCTGGACGATCAGGCGGCGGTCGCCGAACAGCACCTTGCGCAGGCGGCTGGCCGGGATGGCCGGCAGGGCGCGATGGATCTGCTCATAGGCCAGATCGCGGTCCCAGACCTCGGCCGGATCGATATAGAGGCCGTAGTGGGTGATGTTGGAGGCCAGCAGGGCGCCGTTGCGGTCCACCAGATCGGCGCGCGACAGTGCGTTGGGATTGGATGAGGCGCTCGCTCCGCCGCGGTCGGCGAACAGGGCCGCGTGGGCCGCGCCCAGCGCGAGCCCGACGAAGACCAGCGAGAAGACGCAGGTGATCAGGAAGATGCGAACCCGGGTGTCTTCCTCGGGCCGGCCGTCGGCGCGGGCGCGCTCGAAGGCGTGTTCGATCCACCAGATGCCCGACGAGATCAGCCGAAGCCAGGGCGACAGGCTCTGGCCCACGGTCGAGCCCAGATCCGGGCCCACACCCGGGCGTTGGCCCGGCGCGGGCCGGTGATAGTCGGTGCGGTGATCGTGGGCGCTCACAGCGGCTCTCCCGGCGTCCTGGGAGCCTCGGGCGCGGGCGCCGCGGCGGGCGCCGGGGTCGGGGCATGCGCCGGCGCGTGGGTCGGCTTGAGTTCGGGCAGTTCGGTCTCGGTCGCCTGACGCCGCACATCGACGGGGGCCAGGCCGGCCTCGCGCGACAGGGCTTCCAGCCGGCTGGGCTGCTCCAGACGCGAGATCTCGGCGCGCAGCAGACGCACGCGCTGACGGTTCTCGGCGATGTCGCGGTTCAGTTCGTCGATGCGGCCGCTCTCGCGCGCCGCCGCGGTCTTGGCGATATAGACCGAGAAGATCATGGCCGCGACCAGCACCACGCCGATGATCTCGACCCAGCGGACGCCACGCACCCTCCAGTCGAACAGCCGCTTGAGCATCAGGGAGGCGTTCATGCGGCGGCCCTCCAGACGGGGGCGTCGGTGCGGACGCCGGCGCGCAGCCGGGCCGACCGTGCGCGCGGATTGGCCGCCAGCTCTTCCTCGCCCGCCTCGCGCGCGCCCTTGAACAACAGGGTGAAGCTGGGCTTGCGAGTCTCGACGGCGACGGGCGCGTGGCGCGAGCCGCCCGGCGCATTGCCGCTGCGTTCGGTGAAGAAGGCCTTCACGATCCGGTCTTCCAGCGAGTGGAAGGTCACGACTGCCAGACGGCCGCCCGGCGACAGGCTGGCTTCGGCGGCGGCGAGACCGGCTTCAAGCTCGCCCAACTCGTCATTGACCGCGATACGCAGGGCCTGGAAGGTCCGGGTCGCCGGATGGGTCGGGGCGCCGCGACGGCCGCCCAGCGCCTTTTCGACGACCTCCGCGAGGTCGAGCGTGCGGGTGAAGGCCTGGCTCTGGCGGCGGCGCAGGATGGCCGTGGCGATCCGCCCGGATTGACGCTCTTCGCCGTACAGCTTGATCAGATGGGCCAGCGGCCCGTGCTCATAGGTGTTGACGATGTCGGCGGCGGTCAGCCCCTGATCGGACATCCGCATGTCGAGCGGTCCGTCGCGCATGAAGGAGAAGCCGCGCTCGGCCTGATCCAGCTGCATTGAGGACACCCCGATGTCGAACACGACGCCGTCCAGCCGCGCCTTGCCGCTACCTTCGAAGGCCTCGGCCAGACCGGAGAAGGGGGTGCGGACGAGAGTGAACTGGCCGGGAAAATCCTTCGCCACCGCATCGGCGTGCGGCTGGACCGTCGGATCGCGATCCAGGGCGATGACCTGCGCGCCCGTCGACAGGATGGCGCGGGTATAGCCGCCGGCGCCGAAGGTGGCGTCGATCATCGTCTCGCCCGCCTTGGGCGACAGGGCCTCGATCACCTCGGCGATCAGGACGGGCGCGTGAGGAGACGCGGTCATGCGCCCTCCCCTGACATGGCGTCGGCCGCCAGCTTGCGGCTGCCCGGCTTGCGGGCCTCCCACTTCGCCTTGTCCCAGATGCGGAAGCGCCGCCCCATACCCAGGATGACGACCTCGTCGGTCAGCCCGGCCTCTTCGCACAGGCTCTCCGGCAGGGTGATGCGGCCGCCGCCGTCGTAGGAGAGCGGGCGCTGACCCGCATAGAAGGTCTCTTCCAGAGCCGTGCGCTTGTCGCTGCCGAACGGCAGGGCCTCGATGCGGTCGATGTAGTCGCCCATCAGCGGATCGCCGCCGGCTTCCAGACAGTCGTCGGTCATGGAGAAGAAGCAGAAGACGCCGTGCTCGGCGCCGTTGTCGGCGGTGCGGAACTCCTGAGGGATCAGGAGGCGGCGCTTGCCGTCCAGCTGCTTCTCATAGGTTCCGAGAAACACGCTCTGATCCCATCGGGCTCCTAGGCCCGCCCCTCGCAAATCATCCAGCCACCCGAGAGCCGGGCGCGATCACCCCCGGGCTCACTAAACTGGGATAACATGGGATCAGATGGGCCTCAATGGGATTGGAAGGCACTTTTTAACCATGTTCCGACTGTGTTCCTGAAGTCGCGTAATGATACCTAAGAACATACATAGAACGTTATCAGCAACGCCGATCCGCCGGACAGTCTGACCGCTCCGCCTCTCCCAAGGATTAACGAGGAAAATCAATCCATCCGTTCGGGCGCCGTCGCGGAACCCCGACAACCGGGGCGCGCGGACCCGCCGAGGCGAATGCTCGCGCTGGTCATGCCAAAGTTAGATGTGGATCGTCGGCCAACCAGGCTTCGACGAACGGCAAAGGTTAAGGCCTGCTGGTCTCGAGTAGACGACAGGCGCCAAGCCATAACCCTGGCCTCAAGTAGCCGACAGGCGGTAGGCCAGAAATAAAGTCAGACGGCCTGTAAGCCGGGTTCTGTTCCGTCCGAAGACAGCGACGATCATTCCTCTGGACCGTCCATTGCTGGAGCGGTTCTCGCGACCTACCCGGATGCCTCGGGCGGTGACCCTGCGGCCGAAACCGCGCGACATCCCTATTCGGTCTTGCTCCAGGCGGGGCTTGCCATGCCGGTCCTGTTGCCAGTCCCGCGGTGGGCTCTTACCCCACCCTTTCACCCTTCCCTGCGTCGCGACGCAGGCGGTTTGCTTTCTGTGGCGCTATCCCTCGGGTCGCCCCGGGCGGGCGTTACCCGCCGCCTTTTCACCGTGGAGCCCGGACTTTCCTCGACGAGGCAAGCCCCGCCGCGACCGCCCGGCCGTCTGACGGCGGCGTTAGTGAGGGTTTAGTGGGGCGACGTCAATTCAGAACGCCCGTGACGCTCTCGGCCGTGGCCAGTTGCAGCACCCCCATCAGGGTGGCGCGGGTTTCGCCGTCGGCGACGCCGTCGACGCGGTCCTGACGCCAGTGGCGCTGGAAGGCCTTCACCGTCGCGGCCGTCTCGGCGTCATAGGTTCCGCCCGGCTGAAGGGCGTAACCCAGCCGGTGCAGGCCGGCGCGCAGCACCACCACCCCTATCCCCTCGTCCCCGACCTGAAGGAAGCCGCCCAGAGCCGCGATCCGCTCCTGCGCCGGTTCGAACCACAGGCCGTGGCCGGACTGGGCCAGCCGCTTCCACGGGAAGAGCTCGCCGGGGTCTTCCTTGCGCTCGGGCGCCAGGTCGGAGTGGGCGATGATGCGGGCGTCGGGAATGCTCCAGCGCGAGCGGATGTCGGCGACCAGGGCGATGACCGCCTCGATCTGGACCTCCGGGAAGGCGCGATAGCCGAACTCATGGCCCGGGTTGACGATCTCGATGCCGATGGAGGCGGCGTTGACGTCGGTCTCGCCCTGCCAGGCGCCGCGCCCCGCGTGCCAGGCCCGGCGTTCCTCGGGGACGAGTGAGAAAATCCGCCCGTCCTCCTCGACCAGATAGTGGGCGGAGACCTCGGCGGCCGGGTCGCGCAGGCGCGCCAGTGCGGCCTCGCCGGTCGGCATTCCGGTATAGTGCAGGACCAGGATGTCCGGCGGGGCGCGCCGCTCATTGAAGTTGGGCGAAGGCGCGTCTTCGAATTTCAGGGGCATGGAATCGGGAGCCTTAGTGGCCCTGGCGTTCCCAGCCGTAGGCGACCCAGGTGTCGCCGACCTTGCGGGCCTCGATCACATCGTCGCCGCGACGGGCGCGGACGGTCATCTTGCGGCGCGCGCCCATGGCCAGGCCGGCGAAGAAGACCAGGACGCTGGCGACCACGGCGATAACGGCCACGGCGGCGGCGGTGAAGACGGCCAGGATCGCGCCGACGGCCAGGGCGACGACCGTCGCCACCAGACCGCCCAGCCACATCACCGGCGCGAGCCAGCCGCTCGTCTGGCGACGGGCGTTGAAGCCGAGCGGGGTGAAACGGTCCTGGGTCATTCGAATCCCTTTCGAGGCGTCCCGGAGAACGCCTGAGCCCCCAATGTCGGTCCATAGAGGTGAACCGTCAATGACCAAGGGCTTCACAGCCCGGTGTGAAGCCCGGTCTTTCGTCCGTTTTCGATCAATTCAGCGGCGTATCGGCCATGACCACGGCGCCGCGGCTGCGCATCCGGTCGGCCTCGACCATCCGGGCGGTCGCCTGGACCTGCGGGTCGGACATCACCCCGCCGATCGTGATCAGGGCGTGGGCCGCCTCGCTGGACACGCCGAAGGCCGAGGACAGGGCCTCCCACGGCGATTCCGCCTTGGGATAGCGCTTGAACCGGACCGACTGGCTGGCCGGGATCTTGGCCAGTTCGCGCGCCTTGCCGATAGCTTCGGTCAGACCGCCCAGCTGGTCGACCAGACCCAGTTCCTTGCCTTGCGCGCCGGTCCACACGCGGCCGCGCGCGATCTCGCGGACCCGGTCGATCGGCAGGCGGCGGCCGGTCGAGACCCGCTGGACGAACTCGCCATAGGTCTTGTCCATCGAGGCGGCGAAGGCGGCGCGCTGGCTGGCCGTGAAGGGCTCGGTCGGGGAGAAGGCGTCGGAATAGTCGCCGCCCACCGAAATGCCGCGCATGTCGACGCCGAAGCGGGCCAGCGCCGGGGCCAGGACGAACTTGCCGCCGAAGACGCCGATCGAGCCGGTCAGGGTCGAGGGCTGGGCCACGATCCAGTCGGCCTCGGAGCTGATCCAGTAGCCGCCGGAGGCGGCGTAGGAGCCCATGGAGACGACCACCGGCTTGCCGGCCGCCTTGGCCGCGCGCACGGCGGCCAGGATCTGTTCGGACGCCTCGGGCGAGCCGCCGGGCGAGGAGACGCGGAAGACGATGGCCTTCACGTCCTTGTCCTCAATGGCGTCATAGATGGCCTTGGCCGTATCGTCGGAGTGGATGGACGAGCCGCCGCCGAAACCGCCGCCGCCGCCCCGGCCGGTGACGATGTCGCCCTCGGCGCCGACGATGGCGATGGCGTCCTTGCCCGAGCCCGAACGTTCGCCCTGGGACGAGGCATAGTCGCCGAAGGCGATGATCTCGGCGTCGGAGCCGGCGCGGCGCTTGGCCTCGGCCTCGGCCTCCTCGACCTGGCCGATCTTGTCGATCAGCTTCAGGGCCAGGGCCTGTTGGGCCGAATAGGGGCCGGCCTCGATGGCGGCCTTGAGCGCCGCCGGGGCGACCTTGCGGTCCGAGGCGGCATTGCCCAGCGCGTTCTCATAGATGGAGGTCATCCAGGCCGTCATCGCCTCGCGGTGCGGGCCGGTGAAGTCGGACTGGGTGTATTCGTTGACGGCGTTCTTGTACTCGTAGCGCTGCTCGAAATCGGCGCGGACGCCGTATTTCTCGAAGGCCCGCCCCAGGAAGACCTCGCTCGACGAGAAGCCCGTCACCTGGAAGTTGGCGGTGTTCTGCATCCACAGCTCGGAAGCCGAGGCGCCGATCATATAGCTGTCGATCACGGTCCCGACGGGCTGGAAGCCTTGCGAATGGGCGATGACCGGCTTGCCCGAGGCGCGGAAGCGGCGGACCGCCTGACGGATCTCATCGGCCGAGGCCGGGGTCACGCCGCCTTCGGGCAGGCGCAGCAGCAGAACCTTGACGTGCTCGTCCTTCTCCGCCTGGGCCAGGGTGTCGACCACCTTGACCACCGACAGGCCAGAGCCGCCGAAGGCCGCGAACGGGCTGGACGACGGCTGGTCCGAAATCCCGTCGCGCAGGTCCAGCTCCAGCACGGAGTTGGCGGCGGTCGTGGGCTTGGAAGAACTGGAGGCGATGCCGACCAGGGCCGTGATCAGGACGAAGGGCAGGACAATGAAGAACAGCAGCAATCCGGCGAACACGCCGCCCATCGTCAGGAAGAACTGTTTCATGGTCGGGCGGCGTTCCGTCGCAGGGCCAATGGCGGCGCTTGAACGACCATAGAGGGCCGCCCGTCACCGTCAAATGAACGTATCGCGCCAGGCGAGAGGAAATCACGATTTCACCGCAACGCAGCAACGCGATTGATGCCCTCGGGTGAAATCCCTATATGAGCCGCCTGCGAGCGGGGGCCAATCGCCCCGCGTCATGACCGGACAGCACCTCCCATGCTGGTCACCCTGATGAAGGCCAAGCTGCACCGCGCGACGGTGACCCAGGCCGACCTCGACTATGAAGGCTCGATCGCCATCGACGGCGATCTGCTGGATGCTGCGGGAATCTTCCCGCACGAACAGGTCGATGTGCTCAACATCACCAACGGCGCCCGCTTCACCACCTACGCCATCGAGGCCCCGCGCGGTTCCAAGGTGATCGGCGTCAACGGCGCCGCCGCGCGCCTGGTCCAGAAGAACGACAAGGTCATCGTCGTGACCTACGGTCAGATGCCCCAGGAAGAAGCCCGTCAGTGGTCGCCGACCGTGGTCCTGCTGGACGACGCCAACAACATCAAGCGCGCCGCCTGATCCACCAGCCCCGAAGGGGTTGGACAGATTGCACCGGTGACGCCCTGTCCCATCCGTGGTTCAAGCCGCGGATGAGTGAAGCCACGTCCGATCCCCTGGCCCTGAAGAAGGCCGAGACCCGCGCCTGGTTCGAGGCCCTGCGCGACCGGATCCACGCCGGTCTGGAGGCGCTGGAGGACGCGGCGCCCGCCGACCTCTTCCCCGGCGAACCCGGCCGCTTCGTCCGCACCCCCTGGGCCCGCCCTGAAGGCGGCGGCGGGGTCATGGGCATGATGCACGGGCGGCTGTTCGAGAAGGTCGGGGTGCATTGCTCGACCGTCCACGGAACCTTCCCGGCGGACTATGCGAAGACCGTCCCCGGCGCCGCCGAGGACCCCCGCTTCTTCGCCACCGGCATCAGCTTGATCGCCCATCCGTGGAGCCCGCGCGTTCCGGCGGTGCATATGAACACCCGCTTCATCGCCACCACCAAAAGCTGGTTCGGCGGGGGCGCTGACCTCACCCCCGTGCTGGATGTCGACCGGACGCAGGACGCGCCCGACGCCCTGGATTTCCACGCCGCCATGAAGGCCGCCTGCGACGCCCACGACCCGAGCTATCACCCGCATTTCAAGGCCTGGTGCGACGAGTACTTCTGGCTGCCACACCGCAATGAGCCGCGCGGCGTCGGCGGCATCTTCTTCGATCACCACGACACCGGCGACCACGCCGCCGACTTCGCCTTCACCCGCGACGTCGGCTCCGCCTTCCTCGACGTCTATTCGGACATCGTGAGCCGCCGCATGGCCGAACCCTGGACGGCCGAGGAGCGGCAGGAGCAGCTGGTCCGGCGCGGCCGCTATGTCGAGTTCAATCTGCTCTATGACCGAGGCACCATGTTCGGGCTCAAGACCGGCGGCAATGTCGAGTCGATCCTCAGCTCGATGCCCCCATCGGTCGCCTGGCCTTAAGGTCCGCGACAGAGGGACGCACCGCGCTTCCGCACCGTCTCCGCCTGTGACCTGATGGGCCTGTCGCTGGTCCCCCCGGCGACGGGCGGCCCGGCCTCATCGACACCGCAAACTGTCCGTGACGTTGGGCCGCCAACCTTGCTTGTCAGGGCTGTGGCGGCGCCAGCAGGGCCCCGACATGCTGCCAGGCCCCGTCGGGCCGGCGTTGCAAGACCGCATGCACCGGCCCCGCCCCCGGCTCCTGATAGGAGACGATGACCCGGTCGTCGTGGATCTCGGGCCGGCGCAGGATCACCGCCGGGCCGCGCGACACCAGCTGCACCTCGATGAAGCGGCAGTTCCGCAGCGAGATGGGGTTGGTCGCCCGCTGCTCGGGCCGCTGCGGCATGAAGGACGGGGTCTCGGGCGTCGCCACGTCCAGCACCTTCAGACCCGTCCCGTCGAGCGGGCGGGAGAAGACCTCCAGCGTCGTCGACATGACGGCGCAGTCGTCCGCCGAGGCCGGGCTGCCCACGATGGGCGGCCCGCTGGGAGCGCCGGTCGTTCCACAGGCCCCCAGCGCGAGCATGAGGGAAGAGGCGGCGAAGAGGCCGAAGGCGCGCATAGGTCTCATCCTGGGTCTCTGGCTGGAGTCTCTGGTTGGGGTCTCTCGACCGGCGTCATGCAGGTTAGATGCCACTTCCGGCCTCCTCGACCGGAGGCGGGGTCAGCATCAGGAAGGCGCGGATCCAGGCCGTCAGCACCGCCCGGTCGTTGACGCGGGACAGGCTGGCCACGGCCTCGTCGGCCAGGTCATGCGGCACCCGCGTCCCGCGCCGCGCCTCGATCAGGGCGACGCCGTATTCGGGCTGGAACTCCGGATGGCATTGGAAAGAGACGACGCCGTTCTCCCCGCCGGCCGGATCGTCCCAGGCCAGGCCCGCATAGGGGGTGAAGGCGCTCGACGCGATCACCCGGGCGTCGGGCGGCAGGATCTGGACCTGGTCCTGATGCGAGACCGGGATGGCGATGGAGCGGGCGCGCGGGAACATCCACGGCTCTTCGCGCACGACGTCATAGCGATGCAGGCCGACGCCCCAGCCCTTGTCCGATTTGGCGACATGGCCGCCGAAGGCCTGGGCCAGGGCCTGATGCCCGAAACAGATGCCGACCAGCCGCGTCTTGCCCCGCGCCGCCCTCAGCCAGTCCAGCAGGGGCGCGATCCACGGCAGGTCGTCATAGACCCCGGCCGCCGAGCCCGTGACGATGGCCCCCTGGAATTCGGTCGGGTCCTCGGGCAACCGTCCGGCCTGGACGTCGAACCGCACCGTCGCCACCCCCTCGCCCAGCAGGGCGCGGAAGCGGGCGGGATAGTCGTCGAAGGCGTCCTGGAGATCGGCCGGCGGCTTTCCGGTTTCCAGAATGGCGATAGGCTTCAAGGGAGGTCTCCGGCTCGACAGCATAAGAGGCGATACCGGCGCGGCGCGAAAGGGGCAGGTTTCATTAACGCTGTCTGCTCACTGGCCCTTGAGACATCTCCGCTACGGTCATGCGATGGCCGACAGCACCCAATTCAGGTTTTCGAGCGTCGCCCCGGACCGTCGGGAGCAGACCCGGACGGGCTTCCGCAAGTCCCGCCGCCCGCAGGAACGCGTGCGCCTGATGGGCCAGACCGTCGACCTGGTGAAGCCCGAAGAGGTGCTCTACCACATGCAGCGCTGGATCCAGGAGCGGCGCAAGGCGATCATCGCCAACCACAATCTGAACAGCCTCTACCTGCTGCGGAAGCATCCCGAGATGCGCGCCTTCTATGAGCGCGCCGAGCTGGTCGAGCTGGATTCCACGCCCCTGGTGCATTTCGCCAAGCTGCTGGGCATCAACAGCCGCCCCTTCCACCGCTGCACCTATCTGGACTGGCGCGACCACTTCTGGAGCCTGGTCAACCGCAACGGCTGGCGCATCATGTACGTGGGCGCCACCCAGGAGGTCGTCGACATCGCGAAAGAGCGGCTCAACGCCCGCTATCCGCGCGCCGTCATCGAGACCCGCAACGGCTATTTCGACGCGAGCCCCGGCTCGGCCGACAACGCCGCCCTGCTGAAGCAGATCAAGGCCTTCCAGCCGCACATCCTGTTCGTCGGCATGGGCATGCCGCGTCAGGAAATCTGGATCACCCAGAATTTCGAGGCCCTGCCCGACTGCGCCATCTTCTCGGTCGGCGCGGCCTTCGACTATGAGGCCGGGGTCCAGAAGTCGGCGCCCCGCTGGATGGGCAAGGCCGGCGTCGAATGGCTTTACCGCCTGGCCGCCGATCCCAAGCGCCTGTTCCGCCGCTACTGCGTCGAGCCGTGGAGCCTGCTGGATCTCATCTACGACGACCTGGCCAGCGCCGCGAAGCGCCGCCTGAAGGCCGTCCGCAAGGGCGCCGTCCTCCCCCCCGTCGGCAGCGAAGCCCACCCGGGACGGCGGTAGCCGTCTTCTTTCTCCTCACCAGGCGTAGCGTGGGGAGGTGGCGCGACGCCGCTTGGCGTCGTGACGGAGGGGGTTCTTTCCTGCCTTGATCACCGATAGCCGGATGGAATGGGACTCTGCGAAGAGCCCCCTCCACCACCCGCGAAGACGCGGGCGCCCCCCTCCCCACGCTACGCGTGGTGAGGAAAGACTCAGGCCGCTTCCAGCTCCTCTTCCGCCCCGGCGCCCGCGAGGGTCGTCTCGATGGCGGCGAACAGGGTGGTCAGGGTGATGGGCTTGGCCAGGTGGCCGTCGGCGCCCGCGGCCTTGCCCGCCGCGACATGCTCGGCCAGGGCGTTGGCGGTCAGCATGATGATCGGGGTACGCGCGGCGGCCTTTTCGGTCTCCAGCGCGCGGATCGCGGCGGTGGCGGTCAGGCCGTCCATCACCGGCATCTGCATATCCATCAGGATCAGATCGAAGCGGCCCTCTCCCTCCAGAGCGGCGGCATAGGCGTCCAGCGCCTCCTGGCCATTCTCGACCGGGACGAGCTCGACCGCGCTCTCGGCCAGCATGATCTCGACGACCTTGCGGTTGGCCGGATGGTCGTCGGCCAGAAGGATACGCAGCGACGCGCCCTCTTCCCAACCGTCCGTCGCGGCGTTGGCGGCCTCGACCGCGATCGGCGCCTCGCACTCCGGCAGGGGCAGGTCGAACCAGAAGGTCGCGCCCTCGCCCGGCCGGCTGCGGCAGTCCAGTGTCCCGCCCATCAGCTCGGACAGGTCCCTGGAGATGGCCAGGCCCAGACCCGTGCCGCCGAAGCGTCGGGTGATCGAACCGTCAGCCTGCTGGAAGCGGCCGAAGATTCGTTCCTTCTCGGCGTCGTCGAAGCCCACGCCGCTGTCCGCGACGGTGAACCGGAACAGCCCCTCGGGCGTGGTCTCGCCGGTTACCCGCACGGCGCCCTTGTCGGTGAACTTCAGGGCGTTGGAAATCAGATTGGTCAGGATCTGGCGGAACCGCACCGGGTCGCCGCTGACGACGTGTTCCAGCGCCGGATCGATGGAGACCTCCAGCGCCACCCCCTTCTCCTCGGCGCGCTGGGTCCACAGCATGCCGACGCCGCGCACGGCGTCGCCCAGATGGAAGGGCGCCGTCTCGATGGTGACATTGCCGGACTCGATCCGGGCGCTGTCGAGGATGTCGGACAGCAGACGTTCCAGCGTCACGCCCGAGGCGCGGATGACCTCGACCATCTCATGCTCGCGCGGCTTCATCCCCGCGCGCGCCAGGGTGTCGGCCATGGCCACGATGCCGTTCAGCGGCGTGCGGATCTCATGGCTCATATTGGCCAGGAACTCGGACTTGGACAGGTTGGCGGCCTCGGCCCGCTTGCGGGCCTCGCGCAGATGTTTCGACAGCCGGAACTGCCAGATCAGCGTCGCGATCGCCGACAGGAAGAAGACCACGGCGATGCCGACGATCCAGTTCTGCGACTGGATCACGTCCTTCTGCAGGACCGTGTTGGCGCGTTCGGTCTCCAGCTGCTGGCGGCGGCGGTCCAGCTTGTCCTGCATGTCGCCGGTGACCTGACGGATGCCGGCGCTGAAGCGGCGGTTGGCCTGGATCTCGGCGGCCTGATCGTATTCGCGCAGCTTGCGGTAAGCCTCCTCCGGACGCCCCTCGGCGAACAGCAGCTCGGCCTCGACGTGCGGGATTTCCGACGCCCCGTCCTCGCGGAAGGCGCCAGCGGCCTCGCGGCGGCGGACCTCGGCCAGATCGGCGCGAGCGGCCGCGACATTGCCCAGCTGGGCGTTGGCGATGGCCCTCATCGGCAGCAGCCGGCCGGCCAGGAAGGCGGCGGCGCCCAGCTGATGGCCATAGGGTTCGAGGCATTTCAGCACGTCGCGCGGCGCATGGCGGGCCTGGGCCACGGTGGCGCACAGGCTGGCGTCATAGACTGAAAGGCTCTGCAAGCCGGCGCGGGCGGCAAGCCGGTGGTGGGCGGCGGCCAGACGGTCGGCCAGGGACTGGTCCCCGACCTGCACGGCCAGGCGGGCGAGATTATACAGGCTGTCGAAGTCGGGACGCGGATAGGCCGGATTGGCGAAGTCGATCTCGAACTTGCCGAAGGCGGTGGCGCTGCCCTCGAAGTCGTTCAGCTTCATCAGGCCGATACCCGCGACCTCCCACACCCCGGCATGGGCCGTGGCGGCATAGGCGTCCTTTTCCGGGATGATCCCGTCGATCTCGGCCAGCATCTTCAGCCCGTCGCCGATCCGGTCGTTGTCCATCAGCGACAGGGCGTACAGCCGCGTGGCGTGGACCCGGACGAACCAGTCGGTCGCCGTCGCAGCGATCCGCTGCATTTCCGCGGCCGCCGCCGCCTCGCCGGTGTCATAACGGATCGCCAGATCGTTCAGATGGGCGATGGTCACATAGCGGGCGTCGCGCTGGTTGCGCGCCGCGGCCTCCAGCTGGCCGTTCCAGTAGCGGGTGTGATCGAACTCGCCCTGGTTCAGATAGATCCAGGCGACATGATAGAGACGGTTCAGGCCTTCGCGGTCGTTGCGGGCGATGGCCGCCTCGCCGAACCGGTCCAGGGCCTGGAAGTTCGTCGCGCTCGCCCGCTTCTCGACCGCCTCGATCAGGGCATTGGGGCTGCGCGGCGGAGTCGAGGCCTCGGCCGATGCCGCCTCGGCGCCGAGGAGGATCGCGAAGCACGCCGCGACAAGGAACTTTACAAGACGGAACATACGAAATCCGGGTGACCCTCGGTCATCGCACAAGAACCTTGAGCAAGGCTTAGCGCCCGGCTTCGCGAATCCCCGATCCCCGAACCGGCCGTGGCGCGACACATTGCGACACATAAAATACCGCGGCTGTTACGGTTCGTGAGGGAACGACCTGCCTGACAGGCGTGTTTGCATGACAAATTGACGCACCCTGAGAAGGACTACGACATGGCCAGACCGTCCCTCGCAACATCCGGCGGAGGGGGGACGGGAGCCACGCTCACCCAAATCCTCGTCCACTCCCTTGTCCGCCTCCTGTCCCTCATCCTGATCCTGATCGGGGCCATACTGGTCTACGGCGGGATCAAACTCATGCTGCTGGGCGGCTCCCTCTATTATCTTCTCGCCGGGCTGGGCCTGGTCGCGTCCGGTGTGATGATGTTCCGGCTGAAGCTGATCGGGGCCTGGATCTACATCGGCCTCTTCGCCCTGACGGTCCTGTGGGCCCTTTGGGAGGTCGGGCTCGACGGTTGGGGCCTGGTCCCCCGGATCGTCGGACCGCTNNCTGGTGATCGCGTCGCTGCCGGTGCTCAAGCCGGGCCGCGAGGGTCGCAAATGGGCGCTGGGCGGCGGCGTCGCCTTCGTGGCCTTCGTCCTGATCGGCGGCTTCGGCGTGGCCCTGGCCAATGCGCCCCGGGTCGACATGCCCCTGCCCGCCGCCCGGCCCGCGACCAACAGCGATCCGGACGCCATTCCCGTCGGCGCCGACTGGCCGGCCTACGGCGGCACCTACCACGCCCAGCGCTATTCGCCCCTGAGCCAGATCAACACCGGCAATGTCGCCAAACTCCAGCGGGCCTGGGACATCCACACCGGCGACCTGCCCGGCGACCGCCCCCTCGCCCAGAAGAAATACGCCTCCGAAAACACCCCGCTGAAGATCGGCAACGCCCTCTACATCTGCTCCGGCAAGGGCATCGTCCTCGCCGTCGACGCCGCGACCGGCAAGACGATCTGGCGTCATGACCCCCAGGTTCCGGACGCCAACATCCCCTATACGGCCGCCTGCCGCGGCGTGAGCTACTATGTCGTGCCGAACGCGACGGCCGCGACGCCCTGCGCCACCCGCATCATCTGGGGCACGCTGGACGCCCGGCTGATCGCAGTCGACAGCCGCACCGGCCAGCGCTGCGCCGGCTTCGGCCAGAACGGCCAGGTCGACACCGCCGCCGACATGGGTCCGCTGATCCCGGGCATGGTCTCCATCACCTCGGCCCCGACCATCGTGCGCGGCGTGGTGGTCACCGGTCACCAGATCCTGGACGGCCAGTACCGCCGCGCTCCCTCGGGCGTGATCAAGGGCTTCGACGCCGTCACCGGCCGGCTGCGCTGGGCCTGGGACATGATGCGCCCCGACATCAACACCACCCCGCCCGCCGGTCAGATCTACACCCTGGGCACGCCGAACATGTGGACCACCGCCTCGGGCGACGAGCGTCTGGGCCTGGTCTATCTGCC
>DBBK01000162.1:12075-20993 GCA_002292165.1 Brevundimonas sp. UBA986 | reverse complement strand
CGACCGCTACGATCTGATCCTGATGGACATGCAGATGCCGGTCATGGACGGCCTGGCCGCGACCCGCGCCATCCGCGCCATCGAGGCCGGATCGCCCGATCGGACGGCGACGCCGATCGTGATGTTGAGCGCCAACGCCATGGATCAGCACCTTGCGGAAACGGAGGCGGCGGGGGCCGATCGCCACCTGGCCAAGCCCTTCACGCCGCCAGCGTTGATCCAGGTGGTGAGCGATCTCGCCGTCCGGGCCGAAATGGGCGAGAAAATTGCGGTGAATGCTGTCTAGGCGACCGGTTTCGATCTTTGATGCCGCATGACGTCGCGTCACAGGGGTTGGGACTTGGCAAGGCGGCGGTGGATCGGCTTTAACACGCCGCAACACGCTGTGACCGCTCCCGGAGTCCTCCCATGATGCATCGTCTGATCGCGGCTTCCGCCGCCGCACTCGCCCTCGTCGTCGCTTCCGGATCGGCCCAGGCCCAGGATTTCCGTGAGCTGGCCCGTCAGGACCTGCAGTCCGCCCACGACCAGCTGCGCGCCAACCACCCGGCCCCGGTGGTCGGCGGCGCCGCGGCCCAGACCTTCAACGGCTGGGTCGACGCCGGTCTGGCCGAGGCCCTGTCCAAGGCCAATCAGGCCACCAGCGGCGACAGCCACGCCTATCTGATGCGCTTCTACGCCAACGGCTTCCGCGACTCGAACATCGCCATGACGCCGAGCTTCGAGGGGGCGGGTCCCTATTTCGGCATCAGCTGGCCGGGCTTCACCACGGGCTGGCGCGACGGCAAGTACGTCGTGACCTACATCAAGCCCGGCGTGCGCAACACGCCGCCGCTCGGCGCGATCCTGGTCGACTGCTTCGGCAAGACCGCCGAGGACCTGGCCAAGGAGAAGCTGGACCGCTGGGAAGGCGACCTGACCTCGGAATCGGGCCGCGTCCTGACCGCCCCCTATCTGCTGTGGAACCGCAACAACCCCTTCGCCAGCGGCGTGCCGGCCCTGTGCAACTTCCAGGTCGGCCGCGGCCGTCCGCGTGAGTTCCAGCTGCGCCCGACGCCGGTCATGGCCGGGGATCTGGAAGCCGCCTACCGCGCCACCGTCTATATGCCCTCGGGCGCCCCGCTGGGCATCGAACAGGTGAACGGCCGTCCGTGGATCAACGTCCACTCCTTCGCCGACACCGCCGGCTGGGACGCCTTCAACGCCACGGTCCTGGCCCAGGCCGCGACCTTCAAGAACGGCTTCGTTCTGGACCTGCGTGGCGCCAAGGGTCAGTCGTATACGTCGACCGCGCGTGGCTATGGCCTGGCCAACCGCATCTGGACGCCGGAGTTCACCGTCAGCCGCCAGCCGGCCGCGGGTGAAATCACCTACCGCGCCACCACCGCCAACCGTCAGTGGTACGCCGACACCCTGGGCCGGATGCAGGCTGACCCGCGCTTCGTGCAGGAAAGCGGCCCGGTGATCGAACAGACCGCCGCCATCGTCGCCGCCTTCGACGCCGCCCTGGCCTCGGGGCAGCAGAGCTTCACCCTGCCGGGCCGCGCCGCGGTGCAGGACACGGGCGCCGCCAACCCGATCTCGGGCCCGGTCATCGTCCTGGTCGACGCCGGTTGCGCCGGCGGCTGCCTGGACACCCTGGACCTGCTGAGCCGCCTGCCGAACGTCCGCATCGCCGGTTCGACCACCGCGACCGACTCGATCTTCATCGAGCCGACCATGGTGCGCCTGCCGTCGAACTATTCGGACCTCAGCTACGGCCACAAGGCCTGGACCTCGCGTCAGCGCGCCAACAACACCGCCTTCGTTCCGGCGGCGGGCCTGGCCTACACCGGCAACCCGACCGACGAGGCCGCGGTCCGCGCCTGGGTCGGGACGCTGATGCAATAGTCCAGGGGCGCGCTAACGCTCGCCGCGCGGCGGCTCGCTGCTTGAGCGCGCTTTTGGGGTTGTTTGGGGCCGGGCAGGGGTGGAACCTCGGCCCGGCCCTTCCCATTTGGACGCCATGACCGACACATCGACCGCTCCGCATCCGCTCCGTTCTCCGTCCGGCTATGATCTGACGCCGCCGTCGGAGGGGCAGCGCGTGGCCCTGGAGGCCGACCTGAACGCCGAGGAGAAGCGGGTCCTGCTGTCGCATGGCACCGAGGCGCCCTTCTGCGGCGTCCTGCTGGGCGAGAAGCGGCCGGGCGTGTTCTGCTGCCGCGAGTGCGGCCTGCCGCTGTTCAAGGCCACGACCAAGTTCGAGAGCGGCACGGGCTGGCCCAGCTTCACCCAGCCGGTGGACGAGGCCCACGTCACCGCCATCGTCGACCGGTCGTTCGGCATGGTCCGGACCGAGACCACCTGCGCCCGCTGCGGCAGCCATCAGGGCCACGTCTTCCCCGACGGCCCGCCGCCGACCGGCCTGCGCTACTGCATCAACTCGGTGGCGCTGCAGTTCGTGCCCGAGGGCGAACCCCTGCCGGACCCGTTGCAGCGCGGAGACGGAACCGCCTGACCTTGGCCGCAAAGTTCGCTAGAGTGCCTCTGTACCCGGAGTAAGGCCGCATGCTGATCGCTCTTCTCGCCCTGACCGCCGTCATGGCCTCCGACGACCCGGACGGGGTGGTGACCACCGCCCCGGCGGGGCATCAGTCCGTGGCCACCGACGTCCAGGCGCCGGTCGCGACCGAGGTGCCGCCGGCCTCCAGCCAGGAAATTACGCCGCACGGCCTGACCACCGCCGAGCAGATCGACCAGTGGATCAGCAAGCGCGCCGATGCGGAGAAGCCCTTCTCCAACGCGCCGGACCCCTGGGCCAGGCCTGTCGACGACCGCAAGGTCCACGGCCAGGTCTCCGCCGCCATCGGCACGGGCGACTTCTCGGAATATTCGGCGGCGGTCTCCATCCCCGTGGGCGAGACCGGCCGCGTCGATCTGGAATATCGCCAGACCAAGAACGGCTACGGCATGTACGGCTATGGCTATCCAGGCTTCTATCCCGGTTACGGCCGCTACGGGGCCTATGGCTACGGCCGCCCCCTGTCGGGCAGCAGCCAGAGCTTCAGCCTCGGCTTCACCAGCGATTCGACCACGCGCGAGCCCGGCTACCCCGGCTATCCCTGAGGGGAGGGGCCCCGCGAGGCGGGGATTCGACAGGCCCGATAAGGAAAAAGGCCCGATCCGTGAGGATCGGGCCTTTCTTTTCAGATGGTGCCGCCGGGGGGAATCGAACCCACGACCTCAGCCTTACCAAGGATGCGCTCTACCACTGAGCTACGGCGGCCTGTTCTGAGGAAGCGGCCGTATAGCCAACAGACTCGCAGTGGGCAAACTGAAAAGTGCGCTTGTGCGACGAAAGATTTTCGGGCCCTGATGCGGCATGACCGAAACGCCGAAGACGCCGGGCGAAACGCCCGACCCGAAAGTCGCCGTCCAACAGCGTTCGCCGGAGCAGACCGAAAAGGCCACGCGCCTGGCCAAGGCGTTGCGCGACAATCTGCGCCGCAGGAAGATCGCCCACCCGGCGGCCCCCCGTCCCGGCAACTAGGGCCGGGCCATCAGAACCCCTGAAGGCTCCGGCAACGGAAAGTCATCGCCGGACGTTTGAGCGGGCCTTTCGCAGGACGGGCGTGGCGCGCTAGATAGCCGGCTCGCCGGACCGCACGTCGCGGATGGCGACCAGGATCGACATGGACAGTATCGCGGTAAACGGCGGCGCACAGCTCTACGGGGAAATCCCGGTCAGCGGCGCCAAGAACTCGGCCATCAAGCTGATGGCGGCCTCGATCCTGACGGCCGAGCCCGTGCGGCTGACCAATATGCCGCGTCTGGCCGACACCAAGTTCCTGGGCCAGTTGCTGCGCCAGTTCGGCCTGACGGTGACCGAGAGCGACGGCCCGGACGGGCAGCAGACCCTGTTCGACGCCAAGGAGCTGACCTCGACCTTCGCTCCCTATGATCTGGTTCGCCAGATGCGGGCCTCGTTCAACGTCCTGGGGCCGCTGCTGGCGCGCACCGGCCACGCCAAGGTCTCCCTGCCGGGCGGCTGCACCATCGGGGCGCGGCCGGTCGACCTGCACATCGACGCCCTGACCAGGCTGGGCGCGGTGATCGAGCTGGAAGAAGGCTATGTGAACGCCACGGTCCCCAAGGGGCTGAAGGGCGCCGAGATCGAGTTTCCGTTCGTCTCGGTCGGGGCGACCGAGCACACCCTGATGGCCGCCGTCCTGGCGGAAGGCACGACGGTGCTGAAACGCGCGGCGCGCGAGCCGGAGATCGGCGACCTGGTTCGCTGCCTGATCTCGATGGGCGCCAGGATCGAGGGCGTGGACACCGACACCCTGACCATCACCGGTGTGACCTCGCTGAGGGGCACGGACTGGGCGGTGATCCCGGACCGGATCGAGATGGGCTCCTACGCCTGCGCAGCCGCCATGGCGGGGGGCGAGGTGCGTCTGACCAGGGCGCGGCCCGAGCTGATCGACGCCCTGACCGTCAAGATGGTCGAGGCCGGCGTCGAGGTGACCCCGACCGAGGACGGGGTGATCATCAAGCGCGACCGGGCCCGGCGGCTGAAGGCCGTGGATGTGGCCACCGAGGTCTATCCGGGCTTCGCCACCGACCTGCAGGCCCAGTTCATGGCCCTGATGACCACGGCCGAGGGCGTGTCGACCATCCACGAGAACATCTTCGAGAACCGCTTCATGCACGCGCCGGAGCTGGCGCGGCTGGGCGCCGACATCTCGGTCCACGCCGGCGAGGCCAAGGTCACGGGCGTCGAATGGCTGCGCGGGGCGCCGGTCATGGCGACGGACCTGCGGGCCTCGGTCAGCCTGGTGATCGCCGGTCTGGCGGCGGAGGGTGAAACCACGATCGGACGCGTCTATCATCTGGATCGCGGGTTCGAGCGTCTCGAGGAGAAGCTGGGGGCCTGCGGGGCCGAGATCCGCCGGATCCACGGTCCACCCGTGGAAGGACCGGCGGATGAGCACTGACGCGGACATGATGCAGGCGGCCCCGACGGCCGCCGAGGTCGCCGAACAGGTCGAGAGCGTCCGCTCGGGCGCCAATGAGCCGCTGCGGCTTCTGGCCGAGGACGCCGAGGACCTGGCCATCATCTCCGCGGCGCTTCAGGACGCCATCCTGCGCCCCGCCGACATCGTCTGGGAGCGGGCCGCGCGCCGGCTGACGGTCGAGTTCAGCCGCTTCTGCTGGGAATGCGGAGGCACCCGGGTCCGGGCCGCGATGCAGTTCGGCGACGTCATGGCGGTCAAGAGCCGGGGCCTGCCGCGCCTGCCCGATACGCCGCTGGAGCTGCTGGCCATCGACTTCGAGGAGGTCGAGGCGCCGGGCGGCAAGGTGACGCTGATGTTCGCGGGCGGCGGCGACCTGAGAGTCGAGGTCGAGTGCCTGGACGCCGTGGTCGCCGATCTGTCCGACCGCTGGGAAGCGCGCGTCGCTCCCACCCATCTGGATCCGGTGTCGGAAGAGACGCCGTCGGAGAGCGCCGCATGAGCGAGCACAGGCTTTCGGCCGTCGATCTGGACATGGCGACCCTGCCCGCCGCCACCGCCGAGATCGAGCACGAGCGCCGCGTGGCCATCTTCGACCTGATCGAGAAGAACAGCTTCGAGCCCGAGGGTGCGCCCGGCGGGCCCTACAAGCTGAAGCTCTCGCTGCAGGACAACCGGCTGGTGTTCGACATCGCGGGGGAGGGGGCGCACGAGGACTTTGCCCGGACCTACGCCCTGTCGCTGACGCCGCTGAAGAGCGTGCTGAAGGACTATCTGCTGATCTGCGACAGCTATTACGAAGCCCTGCGCGGCTCCTCGCCCAGCCAGATCGAGGCCGTCGATATGGGCCGGCGCGGTCTGCACAACGAAGGCGCCGATGCGCTGGAGGAGCGGCTGAAGGGCAAGGTCGCCATCGACCACGAGACGGCGCGGCGGCTGTTTACGCTGGTGTGCGCGCTTTATCGGCGGTGAATCCGGGCGGCGGGCGCCCAAATGGCCTCCCGCCCTCGACTGTTTGCGCATTTTCGGGCATTAGCCCCCACTTCTTACGGCTCGCGCTCCGCCCGGCGCGAGCCTTGATTCGTATTCACCGGGCGTGAGAGGCCGCATGGCTAAGGAAGAACTGCTCGAGTTTCCCGGCGTCGTCAGCGAACTGCTGCCGAACGCCACGTTCCGGGTTCTGCTCGAGGACAACAACCACGAGATCATCGCCCACACCGCCGGCAAGATGCGCAAGAACCGCATCCGCGTCCTGGCCGGCGACAAGGTCCTGGTCGAGATGACGCCCTATGACCTGACCAAGGGCCGCATCACCTACCGCTTCAAGTAAGGTCGGGTGACTGCCCGACCTGAACTGGTGCTGGCCTCGGCCAGCCCGCGCCGCATCGAATTGCTGGCGCTGATCGGGATCAAACCCGATCGCATCGATCCCGCCGACATCGACGAGACCCCCCAACGCGACGAGACCCCGTCGCGGCTGGCGGTGCGTCTGGCCCGGTCCAAGGCCGAGGTGGTCGCGGCGCGGTCGCCCGAGGCCGTGGTGCTGGCCGCCGATACGGTGGTCGCGGTCGGCCGCCGTCTGCTGGAAAAGGCCGCCGACGAGGCGGAGGTGACGCGCTTTCTGACCCTGTTGTCCGGCCGTAATCACCGCGTCTTCACCGGCGTCGCCGTGGCCCATGCGGGCAAGGTCCGCACCCGGGTGGTCGACACCCGCGTCAGCTTCAAGGTGCTGTCGCCCGGCGAGATCGCCGACTATGTCGCCGGGGGCGACTGGCGCGGCAAGGCGGGCGGATACGGCATCCAGGGCCCGGCCGGGGCCTTCGTCACCCGCATCGTCGGCTCCTATCCGGCGGTGATGGGCCTGCCGCTGTTCGAGACGGTCAATCTGCTGGCCGGCGCCGGCTGGCGGAACCAGGCCAATGCCCGGTGAGATCGAGGTCTTCCTCGACCAGACGCCCGGCGAGACGCGGGGCCTGATCGCCCGCGACGGCCGCTTCACCCACATTCTGATCCAACGCGAGGGGGATCCCGCCGCCGTGAGGCTGGGCGCGCGCTCGGTGGGGCGTGTGGCCGAGATCAATGCCGGGCTGAAAGGCGCTTTCGTCGATCTTGGTGGCGGGCAGGGGGGCTTTCTGCCGCTTCCGAAGACCCACGACCTGAAGCAGGGCCAGAAGATCGAGGTCGAGGTCGTCGCCGAGCCGCGCGAGGACAAGGCCGCGACCCTGCGACGGAATGGCGCGGCAGAGGGCGATCCGCGCCTGCTGCAGACCGGTCCGACGGTCGCGCAGAGCCTCGCCGCACTCGCTCCGGGTGTGGAGGTCCAGGCCGGGGCCGTCGCCATCGAGGCGGTCTGGGAGGCGGAGGAGGAGGCGCTGGGCCGACGCGTGGTTCTGGCCGGCGTCGATCTGGCGGTGCAGCGGACCCGGGCCCTGATCGCGGTCGATATCGATTCCGCGGCCGGTAAGGGGAGCGGCAAGTCAGGCGGCGCGCGTCAGGCCAATCTGACCGGTCTGGCGGAGGCGGCGCGGCTGATCCGGCTGAACCGCTGGGGCGGACTGGTGGCGATCGATCTGATCGGCGGCGGACAGGAGGCCGAGCCGCTGATCCAGGCCGCGCGCGCCGGCTTCGGCGACGATCCCGACATCGTGTTCGGGCCGCTGAACCGCTTCGGCGTGCTGATGCTGTCCCTGCCGTGGCGGCTGACCCCTCTGGAGGAGGTGCTGAACGGCGCGGACGGTCGACCGAGCGAGATGGCGCGGGGAATCGCGGTCGTGCGACGGCTGCGTCACGCCCTGCTGGCCGACACCCGCTCACCGCGATTGTTCGCACGCTGTACGCCGCAAGAGGCTGAAATCGCAGGCCCTCTGGTGGAAAAACTGGGGCCGCGCGCCCATCTGAGACCCGATCCCGCCGCCACGCCCGGCCGCGTCGTGATCGAGGAGGCCTGACCCATGGCGACCTGTCCGATCTGCCAGAAGCATCCGGCCGACGCGAAGTACAAACCCTTCTGCTCGCGCCGTTGCGCCGACGTGGATCTGGGCCGCTGGTTCTCCGGGACCTATGCGATTCCGGTGCGCGACGACGAGCCGACGGACGACGAGGGTGTCGCGGGGCAGGGGGCGCAAACCCCGTCGCGGCGGTCTTTCGAGGAAGACTGAAAACTTCTTTCAGCGAGTGCTGGACACCCCGGATCGGCTCGCCTATAGACCCCGCTCCCGAACGGGAAGCGTTCGCCTGGGTAGCTCAGTTGGTAGAGCAGCGGACTGAAAATCCGCGTGTCGGTGGTTCGAATCCGCCCCCAGGCACCATCGCTCCATCGGTCTTTCCTCCGGTTGTTAATCGCGTCGCTCACCGCCACCGGTTTTCGTCGGGATTCGGATATCGCCGTGAGGGATGTCCGGCGCGCATGGGACGATGCCTTCCGGGCATCATCAAAATGTCGCTTTCGCCCACTGCATATGGGTTTTGCACGTCGCATTCGCTTCACGAGCGAAAAGCGCCAATGCGCCCTTGACGCTCTGATAACGGTTCGCCAAAGACGCTTGACGCCTTTCTTAAGCGTTAGCGAACGAGCGGCCTGAGGACACCTGTCCGGGGGTCGTTTGGCACGTGAAGGTTCCCCTAGGGGCAACCGGATGTGATAAAAGGCGTTCCGCCGTCGGCCATTCCGGCCTGGCGGTGGAACAAAACCGAATTTGTGGAGGGGCGGTCGCATCATGCGATTGGCTCCAGGGTCCAAGAGCTAAGACCGAAACAGGAACTGGCGACACATGCTGAAGAAAACCAACATCCTTCTCGCCATGGCCGGCGCCGCCGTCCTCATGGCGAGCACGCCGGTCCTGGCGCAGGAAACCGCGGCTCCGGCCGCTGCTGCCGCCCCGGCCGCCGCGGCTCCCGCCGCCGCCCCGGCTCCGGCTCCGG
>DBBK01000162.1:11843-12034 GCA_002292165.1 Brevundimonas sp. UBA986 | reverse complement strand
ATGATCGGCCTGCTGCTGGCCTCGGTCTTCTCCTGGACCCTGCTGATCATCAAGCTGATCGAGTTCGGCAGCCTGAACCGCAAGACGGACCGCTTCCTGGAAGAGTTCCGCGGCGCCCGCACCATCGCCGACATGCACAAGGTCGCGACGGACGAAGCCTACGAAGGCAACCCGCTGGCCGACATGGCCGC
>DBBK01000162.1:0-11758 GCA_002292165.1 Brevundimonas sp. UBA986 | reverse complement strand
GCTCTGGCCCGCGCCCAACACGCCGTCTCGGCCGTGCAAGCCGGTCTGGCCTCGCGTCTCTCGGGCGGTCAGCAGTTCCTGGCCTCGACCGGCTCCATCGGCCCGTTCGTCGGTCTGTTCGGTACGGTTTACGGCATCATGAACTCCTTCATCGGTATCGTTCAGTCGAACACCACCAACCTGGCCTCGGTTGCTCCGGGTATCGCTGAAGCCCTGCTCGCCACCGGTATCGGCCTGTTCGCCGCTATCCCGGCCGTCGTCATGTACAACTACTTCAACACCCGCATCTCGGCCTACGGCACCCGCTCGGATGGCTTCGCCGCTGAGCTGCTGAACGCCGTCTCGCGTCAGCTCGACAAGGGAGCGTAAGACGGATGGCCGCCAAACTCGGAGGACCGGGCGGCGGTAAGTATCACGTCGAGCAGAACGCTGACATCAACGTCACGCCTTTCGTTGATATCATGCTCGTCCTGCTCATCATCTTCATGGTGGCGTCTTCGGTCGCCACTGTGTCGGTGGAGGTGAAACTTCCTCTTTCCCAGGTGAAGGCCGGGACAAACCCGCCCAAGCCGGTGTTCATCTCGATCACCACCGACGGACGGGTCTACATCGGTGACGGAGAGTCCAGCTTCGACACCCTGGGTTCGGACCTGAACAGCCAGATCGGCCGTCGGGACCCGACCAAGGAACGGATCTTCATCCGGGCCGACCAGGAAACCCGCTACGGCGACTTCATGCACGCCATGAACTCGCTCCAGGACGCGGGCTTCTACAGTGTCGCGCTCGTCGGCGAAGACAAAGCGAAGTAGGACGGGAAACATATGACAGACACTCCCGTTGAGTATCATCGCAGCCGGTATGACGCACCGCGCAAGAAGGCCAACCCCGTTGTCTGGCTGATTGCCCTGGCTGTCGTCTGCCTCCTGTTCGTCGCGCTTCTCCTCTGGGTCCAACGGACCAAGTTCGAGAACAAGGTGATGACCTACGAGGATGATGCGGTGAAGGTGGACCTGGTTCCTCCGCCTCCGCCTCCGCCTCCGCCGCCGCCGCCGCCGCCGCCGGACACCCCGCCGCCGTCGAAGCTCCAGGTCCGCCCGCCGGTCGTGGTGCCCAACGCGCCGCCGCCGCCGATCACCCTGCCGATCGAGCCGACGAAGAAGGAAGACCGCGTCGAGTATTCGGGTCCTCCGGTTATCGTCCCCGGTCCGCCGCCGCCTCCGGCTCCGCCGGCTCCGGCCCGGCCCGCGGAGATCTCGAACCCGAGCTGGACTTCCGCCCCGCGCGGTGAGTTCCCGGAACGGGCCATCTCGCGCGGCATCGAAAGCGGCCGTGTCGAGCTGGAGTGCACCGTGAACGCGAACGGTTCGGTCACGGCGTGTACGATCATCTCGGAAACCCCGGCTGGTGCGGGCTTCGGCGCCGCAGCCCTCTCCGCGGCCCGCCGCGCCCGCCTGTCGCCCCGCTCGGTCGACGGGGTCGCCACCGGCGGCAAGGTGCGGTTCGGTACGTCGTTCCGCCTGCCCGACTAAGGCAGACCGAAACCAAGGTCAGACGCCCCGGAGGAAACTCCGGGGCGTTTTTCTTTGTGCGGTTGGTGTGGATCGGCGCATTGTGCGCTTGATCGGCGGACGGACCGCCGCTAGAGAACGCCCCTCGCGCGGTTCGCCGCATCGATGCGCCACCTTAGCTCAGTTGGTTAGAGCGCCGGTTTGTGGAACCGGAGGTCCTCAGTTCAAGCCTGAGAGGTGGTACCATCGCCCTTTGCGTCCCCCGAAGTCGGGTCGAGACGCCGGTGCGAAATTCCTCACATCGTCAGCCTGTCAGTCCTGGCCGGGGGTCGCCCGTGGCGGCTTCACACCTGAGCGGGGCGGCTGCGGATCCCGCCTCCGGCCCGAGGTTTCGCGACGCCGCGCCCGATGGGGACATGAAGCCCGGATCAGGCCCCCGGATCAGGCGCCCGGATCAGGCCTTGGCCTTGACCGGAAACAGGGCGCGCCGCTTGCCGGTCGGCGCCGGGACGGCCTCGGCCTCCGGCTCGGGCGAAGAGACGTCATCACCGACGAGGGCCGCCGCCCGACGCTTGCGCAGCGTGGGGATGGGTCCGTCCAGGGTCGCCAAGGCCGCCGCCGCCGCCGCATGGCCGGCCGCGACCACGGGGTCGTAGATCTTCCAGTCGCGAATGTCGGCGCCGGTCGGCTGGGGCAGGATCAGCAGATCGGTGTCCTCGCGCGACCGCTCCAGCTCGGCGTCCGTGGTGATGGTCGCCGACCGCATCAGGATGGAAACAATGGGCGGCCCGGCCTTCCAGGCGCCCGACAGGATCCATTTCCACCAGGACGGCGGGTTCTCGAGCCCCGAGGGATCGACGCCGCGTGTCTGGGACATGTCCGACCCGATGATGGGGCCGGAGTTGAGCTGGCGCATGACGTCGGTCGGGAAGTTCTTGATCACCGCCCCGTCGACCAGGACCTGGCCGTCCATGACCACCGGCGGCATGACGCCGGGAATGGAGATGGAAGCGCGCATGGCCCGGCGCAGCAGACCCCGGCGGTGCACCTCGATCCGGCCGGTCGTCAGGTTGGACGAGACGGCGAAGAAGGGCAGGGGCATGTCGGCGATGTCAATCTCGCCGTAGGCGTCGTTGAGCAGGCCCGCGACCTTGCGCGCCCGGGTCATGGCGACGATGGGCAGGGCGAGGTCCGACAGGGGGTCGGACTTGACGAAGGCCTTGCGGATACGGGCGTCCAGCTCGTCGTCGCTCCAGCCCAGGGCCGGGCCGGCGGCGACCACCGCGCCCATGGAGGAGCCGCCGAGGAAGTCGAGGGTGACGCCGGCCTCATGCAGGGCCCTGACGACGCCGATATGGGCATAGGCGCGGGCGCCGCCGCCCGACAGGACCAGACCGACGGAGGTGCCGGTCACGACCCGGGCGATGCGTTCGGCGTCGGCGGCGTCGCCCTCGGTGGCGTGGAACCAGCGGCCGGGCTCCAGCGCATCCAGCCAGACGGCGGTGTTGGCCGGGCGCGGCATGCGCGGGTCGCGCAGCAGGATCAGGTCGGTGAACTGGTGCCCGCCGCCGAGGTCGCGGGTCGGGATGGAGCGCGGCGGGGCGGTCAGGGCGTTGCCGACGATGAACAGCCGGTCGACCTGACGCGCGCAGAGGGAGGCCCAGTTGGGCTCGTCCTGTTCGGCGACATAGAGGACGTAGTCGTGGCTGTCCTCGACGCGGGAGAACCACTCCGAGGCGGACGAAAGGGCGGAATGGTCGATGACCTGGCAGGTGGACCCTTGCGCCTCGATGGCGGCGGCGACGCGTTCGACGAAGGCGCGGATCGGGCGGTGCCGGGCCGAGATGAAGCCGAAGACGCTGGGCTCGGTCGCCCCCGTGGTGCGCTCACGGGCCCGGTGCAGCATCAGCCGCGACAGCTCGATCATGACGTCGGGCTGGGTCTTCACGGCGTCGAAGAAGGCCTCGCGGGGCAGGGCGAGGATCTCGGAATCTCTCAGGGCCACGACGTCGGCGGTGTGGGGCGTGCCGGCGATCAGGGCCATTTCGCCGACGGGCTCGCCGGGGCGGACGACGCCGACGAAGTGCGGCAGCTGGCCTTCCTCGCGCCGGAAGACGCCGAGCCGGCCAGAGCGCAGCAGATACAGGCTGTCGGCCTCCTCCCCCGCCGTGAACAGGGGCTCGCCGCCGGTCAGGGCGAACCAGCTGGCCTTGGTGTTGCGGTCGTCGAAGACGCGCGCCAGGGCGGCTTCGAGCGTGTCGGGGCGCGGGGTCTGACGACGAGGGGCCATGGGACCGATATGTGTTGAAACGGACGCGACGCTAGGCCCACCATCATGAACGGGTGCGGTTAACGTTGAATGTGGAGGATCGATCCTGTTTGCCCGACTCCGTTGGGGGCGGTAAGGCGTACGCCTTCTGAAACGCCGAGCTGAAACGACGCCGCCATGCATGATATCCGAGCCCTTCGCGACAATCCGGACGCCTATGTGGCCGGCTGGTCGTCGCGCGGCGTGGACAATGCCGCGGAGATCGTCGCCGAGATACTGAAGCTGGACGTCGAGCTGCGCGCGGCCCAGACGGCCGGGCAGGACGCGCTGGCGAAGCGCAATGCGGCGTCCAAGCTGATCGGCGCCGCCATGGGCAGGAAGGACATGGCCGAGGCCGACCGGCTGAAGGCCGAGGTCGAGAGCCTGAAGGGCGAGATCGCCGGCTTCGAAGAGACCGAGAAGACGGTCGGGGCGAAGCTGCGCGACATCCTGGCCCGCGAGCAGAACCTGGCCGCCGAGGGCGTGCCGGACGGCGAGGACGAGGCCGGAAACGTCGAGGTCTCCAAGTGGGGCGAGCCGCGCCGCACGGGGCCGAAGAAGGACCACGCCGACCTCGGCGAGGCCCTGAAGATGCTGGACTTCGAGGCCGCCGCCCGCATGTCGGGCGCGCGCTTCGCCGTGCTCAAGGGCCAGCTGGCCCGGTTGGAACGCGCCGTGGGCCAGTTCATGCTGGACATCCAGACGGACCAGCACGGCTATCTGGAGGTGAACCCGCCCTTCATGGTCAAAGACGAGGCGATGTTCGGCACCGGGCAGTTGCCGAAGTTCGAGGAAGATCTTTTCCGCGCGGGCGACCACTTCCTCATCCCCACCGCCGAGGTCTCCCTGACCAACCTCATGCGCGAGCAGATCCTCGATGAGGCGGAGATCGCGACGCCGATGCGGCTGACGGCCCTGACGCCCTGTTTCCGGGCCGAGGCGGGGTCGGCGGGGCGCGATACGCGCGGCCTGATCCGCCAGCACCAGTTCACCAAGGTCGAGATGGTTTCCATCGCCCGGCCCGAGGACTCGGACGCCGAGCACGAGCGGATGACCGGCTGCGCCGAGGCGGTGCTGCAGAAGCTGGAGCTGCCCTATCGCCGGATGCTGCTGTGCAAGGGCGACATGGGCTTCACGGCCCGCAAGACGTTCGACCTCGAGGTCTGGCTGCCGTCGCAGGACACCTATCGCGAGATCAGCTCCTGCTCCAACTGCGGGGACTTCCAGGCGCGGCGCATGGACGCCCGGTTCAAGCGCGCGGGCGAGAAGAAGACCGAGTTCGTCCATACGCTGAACGGCTCGGGTCTGGCCGTCGGTCGCACTCTTGTCGCCATCATGGAGAACTATCAGGACGAGGACGGCCGTATCGCTGTCCCGGCCGCCCTGCAGCCCTATATGGGTGGTCTGACCCACATCGGAGCCTGAGCCATGACCCGCATCGCCGTCACCGCCGCCCTGATCGCCGCCTCCGTGTTCGCGGGCGCCGCTACCGCCCAGTCGTCGAACGCCGTCGACCCGTCCGCCACCAGCTTCACCGGCTGGGTCAAGGTGACGGGCGGGGAGTTCGAACTCTATTCCGAGCAGCGCGCGCTGGCGCAGCCCTTCTCGCGCCCCTGCGTCTCCGGCGCCCTGCCGCGCGACCTGCAGCGGTCGTCGGCCGACATCTCGGGCCAGAAGGTGACCTTCACCGGCAAGGCCGTGGCCTGGGCCGATCGCGATTCCCCGACCTCGCTGGATCACGCGGGCTCGCGCATCACCAATGAATGCCGTGGCGACTATGTCATCGCGGCCGACAGCGTGCGGGTGCTGCGCGGCGGATGAGGATACTGCTGACCAACGACGACGGGATCGAGGCCGAGGGCCTGGCGGCTCTGGAGCGGATCGCGCGGACGTTCACGGACGACGTGTGGGTGGTCGCGCCCGCGACGGAGCAGTCGGGCAAGGGCCGGGGCATCACCCTGACCGAGCCCCTGCGTGTCAACCGTCTGGGCGACAAGCGGTTTTCGGTGACGGGGACCCCGACCGACTGCGTCGTTCTCGCCTTCGACCTGATGGACGAAAAGCCTGATCTGGTGCTGTCCGGCGTTAACCGGGGCCACAATGTCGGGGAGGACTGCTCCTACTCCGGCACGGTGGCCGGCGCGTTGCAGGGCATGGCCTATGGCGTCCGCTCCATCGCCCTGTCGCAATCGCTGGACCGGTTCCATGACGAGGTGACGGCCCACTGGGAAACCTGCGAGGCCTTCGCCCCGGCCATCATCTCGACCCTCCTGGCCCAGGAGTGGCGGCCGGGGGTGGTGATGAACCTGAACTTCCCGGCGCGCCCGCCGGAGCAGGTGACCGAGGTCGAGGTGACGGTGCAGGGCTTCCGCCAGATCGGCGAGATGCATCCGGTCAAGCGCACCGACCTGCGCGGCCGCGACTACTACTGGATGAGCTTCCGGGGCGCCAAACAGGACCATGCGCCGGGCACCGACCTGCGCGCCATGGACGACGGGAAGATCTCGGTCACCCCCCTGCATATCGACCTGACCCACCGCGCCAGCGTCAACGACCTGAAGGGCGTGCTGGGCGGGGTGCCGCCGAAGGTTCTGGCGGCCGAATGAACCTGAGGGACGACCGCGCGGGCCGACTGATCCTGAGCCTGCGTCAGCAGGGGGTGACGGATCCGCGCGTGCTGGGGGCGATGGAGTCCATCGACCGCGCCGTCTTCGTGCACGAGAAATTCCTCGATCAGGCCTGGGAGGATCAGGCCCTGCCGATCGACTGCGCCCAGACGATTTCCCAGCCCTATATCGTCGGCCTGATGACCCAGGCGCTGGACGTCCAGCCGCGCCACCGGGTGCTGGAGATCGGCACGGGCAGCGGCTATCAGTGCGCCGTGCTGAGCCGGCTGGCGCGGTATGTCTATACCGTTGAACGCTACCGCAGCCTGCTGGTCGAGGCCGAGGCCAAGCTGCGCCAGCTCGAGATCGACAACGTCATCACCCAGCACTCCGACGGCGGCCTGGGCTGGCCGCAGCAGGCGCCCTTCGACCGGATCATGGTCACGGCGGCCTCTCCGACCGAGCCGACCGAACTGCTCAAGCAGCTGAAACCGGGCGGGATTCTGGTCTGCCCCGTGGGCCGGACCTCGGTCCAGATGCTGCACCGCTACACCGGCCAGCCCGACGGCAGCTTCCATCGCGAAAGCCTGCGCGAGGTCCGGTTCGTGCCCCTGGTCGAGGGGACGGCGAAGGAGGGGTGACGCTTTCTCCCCGCCATTAACCTTCGCTCCCCACTTTCGCCGGGTTTGGCGGCTTGGCTTATGGTGAACGGCGGGCACATCTGGTCGGGATTCGAGACCGGATAATCTGGAGAGCGCGATGAGCGGATTGAGCGGCTGGACCCGGGGTCTGGTGGTCGCGGGCGCGGCCCTGACGGTAACGGCCTGCGCCAGCTATCCGACCGAGCCCCGCTATTCGACGCGCGCCGACCAGCCGCACGCGGTGGCCAATGTGCCGCCGACCGCCAATCCCTATCCAAACGCCCCCGTCTATCCGGGACAGCCGGGCCAGCCCTATCCGGGCGCCGTGGTCGCCAATGAGGCGCCGCCGCCCGCGCGGGCGCCGATCGAGAGCATCGACGGCGGCGGCCTGCCGCCTGCGGCGGTGACCAGTTCGCTGAACGGCGGCCCGGCGACGGCGCCCGGCCGGCCCTCGCAGCCCAGCAACAACTATCCGAGCTCGACCCTGCCTGAGCCGAACTACAGCCCGCCCAGCTATAATCCGCCCGGCACGCCGCGCGCGCCGGTGACGGGCGGGGCGGTCGCCTATGTGATCCAGCCGGGGGATACGATTTCGGGCGTGGGGCGGCGGTTCCAGACCCCGGTCCAGACCCTGATCGACCTGAACGACCTTGGGCCGCGCGCCCAGATCAATAGCGGCCAGCGCATCGTCCTGCCCGACAACGCCGTCGACACCGGTCCTGACCCCTACGCCACCGGTCCCGCGCCGGTCGGGGTGACGGTGCCGCGCGCGGGCGCCGTGCCGCCGCCGCCGACCCCGCCCGCGGGCAACGCCGCCTTGCCGCCGGCCCGCCCGCCCGTGACGCCGGTCCCGACCGGTCCGATCCGTCCGCCGGCCCAGGTCCCTGCCCAGGCTCCCCTTTCGACGGCGCCCTCCGCGCCCGTCGCGGGCAATATCGGCCTGCAATGGCCCGTGCGCGGCGACATCGTGCGGCGCTTCGGCCCGGTCAGCATGGGCGAGCGCAACAATGGGGTGAACATCGGCGCCTCGGCCGGCGCCCCCGTGGTCGCCTCGGCCGCCGGACGCGTGGCCTATGTCGGCGACGCCCTGGTCGGGCAGGGGCTGACGGTGCTGATCGTCCACCGCGACGGCTGGCGCACTGTCTACGGCCACCTGGGTTCCGCGACGGTCGAGGACGGCGCCGATGTGCGCGCCGGTCAGCAGATCGGCACCGTCGGCCTGACCGCCGGCGACGGCCGTCCGTCGATGCATTTCGAGACCCGGCGCATGCAGGGCGACGAGCCGGTGGCCATCGATCCCCTGACGGTGTTGCCGCGCTGACGCAGCAAAGGCGTCTTGGCTTAAACGTCGCGTTGCATCTTGGGGCGACCGGCCCTAGGTTCCGCGCCTCGTTTTCAAAGGGCGCCCGACAGAGGCCCGCCCGCGTCGGGGACTATTGAATATGCCTACTGGTGAAGCTGGCGGCCTGATGGCCCAGGTCGTGACCTTCCTGCCGTTCGTCGCGATCTTCGTGATGTTCTACTTCCTGCTCATCCGTCCGCAGCAGAAGAAGGCCAAGGAGCATGCGGCCCTGATCTCGGCCGTGAAGCGCGGCGACACCGTCGTCCTGTCGTCCGGCGTGATCGGCAAGGTGACCCGCGTCGAAGACGCCGAGGTCAATGTCGAGATCGCCCCGAGCGTCAACATTCGCGTCGTGAAGGGCATGATCGCCGAGGTGCGCAACCGCACCGCCGTCGCCGCAAACGACACCAAAGCCATCTCCAAGGGCTGAACGCCTCGCGTCGCCGCAACGGATAATCGATTCCCATGATTCAGCTTTCGCGCTGGAAGGTCGTTCTTCTCGCATTGTCGCTCGTCTTCGGGCTGCTGCTGGCGTTCCCGAACGTCCTGACGCCCGAACAACGGGCCAAGCTCCCGGGCTTCGTGCCCAAGAGCGCGCTGAACCTGGGTCTCGACCTGCAGGGCGGCTCCTATCTGCTGCTGGAAGTCGACGTGCCGGCGATGCGCGCCAAGCGGGTCGACAACCTGGCCGAGGACGTCCGCGTGACGATGCGCGACTCCGGGATCAACGTGGCCTCGACCCAGCGTGAAGAGGGTGGGGTGGTCATCACCCTGGCCGATCAGAGCCAGAACGAAGCCGCCTATCAGGCCCTGCGTCGCCTCGTCGGCGGGGCGAACCAGCAGGGCGTCGTCGAGCGCGCCGTGACCCGCGAGGGCAATGGCCGTCTGCGCTTCGCCTTCACCCAGCAGACGCTGGACAGCATGGGCGCCACCGCCGTCGACCAGTCGATCGAGGTCGTGCGCCGCCGGATCGATAGCCTGGGCACCAAGGAGCCCGCGATCACCCGTCAGGGCTCGAACCGCATCGTGGTCCAGGCCCCGGGCGAGAGTGATCCCGCCGCCCTGGAACGCGTCATCGGCCAGACGGCCCAGCTGACCTTCCAGATGGTCGACAGCGAAAACTCGGTCCAGCAGGCCGTCGCCGGCGCCGTGCCGCCCGACGCCGTCCTGATGATGGACGAGGACGGGGTCACCCCGATCCTGATCAAGCGCCGCGTCCTGGTGTCCGGCGAACAGCTGACCCACGCCGACGTGACCACCGACCAGAACGGCCAGACCGCCATCGGCTTCCGCTTCGACGGGGTCGGCGCCCAGCGCTTCGCCCAGGCCACCGCCAGCGAGAACATCGGCAAGCGCTTCGCCATCATCCTGGACGGCAAGGTCATCTCGGCCCCGCGCATCAACTCCACCATTCCGAACGGCTCGGGCATCATCCAGGGCCGCTTCTCGATCGCCGAGGCGTCCGAGATGGTCAACCTGCTCAACGGCGGCGCCCTGCCGGCCCCGCTGAAGGTCGAGGAACGCCGGACCGTCACCGCCGAACTGGGCGCCGACGCGGTCCAGAAGGGCAAGGTCTCCACGATCATCGGCTTCGCCATCATCGTGATCTTCATGCTGGGCGCCTATGGCCTGCTGTTCGGCGGGGTGTCGGTGATCGGCCTGCTCCTGAACGGCCTATTGATCATCGCCGCCATGTCCCTGACCCAGGCGTCGCTGACCCTGCCGGGGATCGCGGGGCTTGTGCTGACCTTCGCCGTGGCCGTCGACGCCAACGTGCTGATCTATGAGCGGATGCGTGACGAAGCCCGGGCGGGCCGGTCGGTCATCGCCTCCATGGACGCCGGCTTCAACAAGGCCATGGGCACCATCGTCGACGCCAACCTGACCACCCTGGTCGCCGCTGCCATCATGTTCATCTTCGGCGCCGGCCCGGTGCGCGGCTTCGCCTGGACCCTGACCATCGGGGTGTTCACCTCGGTCTTCTCTTCGGTGCTCGTCGCCCAGGTGCTGCTGGCCTACTGGCTGAAGGTCGCCAAGCCCAAGAAACTGCCGATCGCCGACGCGGAGACTGTCCGATGACCTGGTGGCCCCTGATCAAGGTCCTGCCGCAGAAGACCAATCTGCACTTCGTCAAATACGCCCGCTACGCCGCCGTCCTGTCGGTCGTGCTGTGCGTCGCTTCCATCGTCGGCTGCTTCGTTCCGGGCCTGAACATGGGCATCGACTTCCGCGGCGGCGCGTCGCTGGAAGTGTCCAAGCCCGCCGGCCAGGTGATCCAGCTGGAAGAGGTGCGCGACGCCGTATCCAAGCTGAGCCTCGGCGACGTCCAGGTTCAGGGCATCGCGCGTCTGGACACCAACGTCCAGGATGGCTCCACCGCGATCGTCAAGTTCCAGGTGCCGGACGGCAAGGACCAGACCCAGGTGGTCAATGAGGTCGAGACGGCCATCACCGCCGCCACCGGCCAGGTGGCCTATTCGGGCGTCAGCGTCGTCGGCTCCAAGGTCTCGGGCGAGCTGTTCACCTCGGGCCTGCTGGCCCTGGGCGTCGCCATCGCCCTGATGTTCGCCTACATCTGGTTCCGGTTCGAGCCGCAGTTCGGCTTCGGCGCCGTCGCCGGCCTGCTGCACGACGTGATCCTGACCTTCGGCCTGATCGTCCTGCTGCGTCTCGAGTTCAGCCTGAACATGGTCGCGGCCATCCTGACCGTCATCGGCTATTCGATGAACGACACCGTCGTCGTCTTCGACCGCCTTCGCGAGAACCTGCGCAAGTACAAGACCCTGCCGCTGCGCGACGTGATCGATCTGTCGCTGAACGAGACCCTGACCCGGACCATCATCACCGGCGTGACCGCCGTCATGGTGCTGGCGGCCCTGGCGATCTTCGGCGGCGAGGCCCTGTTCGGCTTCTCCATCGCCCTGATGTTCGGCATCATCATCGGCACCTATTCGTCGATCTATGTCGGCGCGCCGATCATCCTTCTGTGGGGCGTCAAGCGCGGCGGAACCGAAGAAGCCAAGCCGATCAAGCTGGGCATGGCCAGCCGGCCCTGATCAGGGCATCCTCATCCCCGGAAACGGGGGCGGGGATCATGGGGCGAGGACTTGTCTTGGCGGTGGCGATGACGATGGCTTCGGCCGCGGGGGCGCCGGCCCAGACCCATGTGGGCAAGGACGCCTATCAGGGGCTTCACTGGTCCGTCGCCGCGCCCCAGGGCGCGTCCTGGACCCTGGTCTGCCGATTTCGACCGGTGACGGTCTGGATCAGCCCCTACGAACGCGATCGCTGGATGAACATCATGACGCTGGAAGGGGGCGGCGACGCGCGCGGCCGCCTGCCGGGCGACAACG
>DBBK01000122.1 GCA_002292165.1 Brevundimonas sp. UBA986 | reverse complement strand
CCTCCTTGACCATGGTCAAGGAGGGCGACAAGCTGGCCGCCATCGCCCCCAACGTGGTCGTCAAACTGCCCCTGACCTGGGACGGGCTGCGCGCCTGCCGCGTCTTCACCGACAAGGGGATCAAGACCAACGTCACCCTGTGCTTCTCCGCCGCCCAGGCCATGCTGGCCGCCAAGGCCGGCGCGACCTTCATCTCGCCCTTCGTCGGCCGTCTGGAAGATCACGGCGCCGACGGCATCGGCCTGCTGGAGGAAATCCGCGTCCTCTATGATCTGCATGGCTTCGAGACCCAGATTCTGGCCGCGTCCCTGCGCAACCCGGGTCACGTATCGGCCGCGGCTGTGGCGGGATCGGACGCAGCCACCCTTCCGGCCGACGTTTTCAAGGCCCTCGTCAAGCACCCCTTAACCGACAAGGGTCTTGATCAATTCCTCGCGGATTGGGGCAAGACCGGCCAGTCCATCCTGTAGCATCCGGCCCGGCGTTTCCGGGAGGAGACGACCGTTGAGCGGCACCAGAGACCTTTTCGCCGAGCTGGAAGCGCAAGCCGAGCCGCATTGGCCGGAGGTGCGCGTCTGGTTGCAGGCCAATCCCCAGATCCTGCTGGACGACCGCTCCCTTTTGGAAGAGATCGGGCTGAAGCCGCACGGCCGCAATGTCGTTGAGTTCGGCGCCGCCGCCCTGACCCGGCTGGAAGCCGTGGCCAACCGCGAATCGGACGCCCGCAAACAGATCGAGGCCGTCGCTCGCGCCAACTTCGCCGCCCAGACCCAGACCCATGTCGCGGCCCTGGACCTGCTGGAGGCCCGCAACCATTCCGATCTGGCCCGCCGCCTCGATGCGGCCGCGCAAGGACGGTTCGGCCTGACGGCGGCGGCGATCGCCCTTGAGAAGCCCGGCGGCGTCCCCTTCGGCTGGCGCGCGCTGGAGATCGGGGGCGTCGATTCCCTGCTCGGCGAGCACGGCCTGACTTGGCTGGGTCCGAACTTCGAAGGACTGGACCTGTTCGGCGCGGCCGATGAGCAGGTGAAGTCCGTCGCCCTGATCCGCATGGCCCCGGTGTTCGGCGGCGATCCGGCCGGCGACCTCGGCGGCGCCCGCCACGCCATCTGCGCCTTCGGCTCGCCCGAGGAGGAAGGCTTCACGCCCCAGATGGGCTGCGAACTGGTCGCCTTCATCGCCCGGGTCGTCGAGCGCACGGCCGAGCGTTGGCCGATCCTCAATTGAAGCCGTCCGGCGAGGTCCTGCTCGCCTGGCTCGAGCACCTGGCGCATGAGCGGCGGCTCTCGCCCCGCACGCTGGAGGCCTATGGCCATATCGGGCGGCACTACCTCGGCTTCCTTGAGCGCCATCGCGGCGGAGCCCAGTCGCTGGCCGACCTCGGGACCGTCACCGCCGCCGAGGTCCGCGCCCATCTGGCCGAGCGCCGCAGCGGAGAGCATCCTCTGAACGCCAGGTCGCTGGGCCAGACCCTGGCGGCGATCCGGGGCTTCCACGACTTCCTCGACCGGCGTTGCGACACGCCCGCGCCCCAGCTGGCCCTCGTCCGGGGGCCGAAGATCAAGCCCTCCCTGCCCCGCCCCGTCAGCACCGATCAGGCCCGGGGCCTGATGCAGGAGCCCGAGGCCGATCCCGACGCCGAGCCGTGGGAGGCCGCGCGCGACCGGGCGGTCCTGACCCTGCTCTACGGCTGCGGCCTGCGGATCTCCGAGGCCCTGAGCCTGATACGGGCCGATGCGCCCCTCCCCGAGACGATCCGCATCGTCGGCAAGGGCTCCAAGACCCGCATCGTCCCCATTCTGCCCGCCGTGCGCGAGGCCGTGGACGCCTATCTGGACCTGCAGCCCTTCCCGCTGGAGCCGCGCGACGCCCTGTTCCGGGCGAAACGGGGCGGCCCCCTGAGCCCCCGTCACGTCCAGGCGACCGTGCAGAAGCTCCGGGGCCGACTGGGCCTGCCCGCCAGCGCCACGCCTCACGCCCTGCGCCACTCCTTCGCCACCCATCTGCTGGGCGCGGGGGCCGACCTCAGGTCGATCCAGGAGCTGCTGGGCCACGCCAGCCTGTCGACGACCCAGAAATACACCGCCGTCGACGCCGCCCGCCTGCTCGGCGCCTATGCCGCGGCCCACCCCCGGGCCTAGAAGGGGCGGATGTCCGACGCATCCCTCCCCGACATTCTCGTCCTACCCGGCCTGCCCGAGCTCGCCGCTGAACGGCTGGAAGCCGGCCCGTGGACGCTCCACGCGCCGCACGCCGACGGGTCGCCGCCCTCGGGCATTTCGATCACCGGCCTCGTCGCCTCGGGCGGGACGGCGGTTCCGAACGACCTGATCGACGCCCTGCCCGATCTGAAGATCATCGCCGTCCACGGGGTCGGCTATGACAAGGTCGATGTCGCCCATGCGCGGACGAAGGGGGTGGTGGTCACCAACACCCCCGACGTGCTCAGCGCCGACGTCGCCGACCTGGCGGTGGCCCTGACCCTGTCCACCCTGCGCCGTCTGCCCGCCGCCGAGCGCTGGCTGAGGACGGGTGACTGGGCCGCGGGCGGCAAATTCCCTCTGACCCGCAGCGCGACAGGGCTGCGCTACGGAATCCTCGGCCTCGGGCGGATCGGGCGCGAGATCGCCCGGCGGCTGGAACCCTTCGCGGGAGAGATCGCCTGGCACAGCCGCAATCCCGATCCCCAGGTCCCGTGGCGCTACTGCCCCGATCCCGTCGCCCTCGCCGCCTCGGTCGACGTCCTGATCGTGGCGGTCCCGGGCGGTCCGGCGACGAAGGGGCTGGTCGACGCCCGGGTGCTTGAGGCGTTGGGGTCCCAGGGCCTCCTGATCAACATCGCACGGGGCGAGGTCGTCGACGAGGCGGCCCTGATCGCGGCCTTGGCCGAAAGCCGACTGGGCGGGGCGGGCCTGGACGTCTTCGCCCATGAGCCGCTGGTCCCCACGGCCCTGCTGGAGAGCGACCGCTGCGTCCTCGCCCCCCACATCGGCTCGGCGACGCTGGAGGCGCGAGCGGCGATGGCCGAACTGGTGATCGCCAACCTCCGGGCCGTTCTGGCGGACGCACCACCTCCCACCCCCGTTCCCTGACCCAGGTTCCATGACCCTCCGTACCCGGAGCTAGGCAGAGCCCGGGTTCAGGCCTAGACTGGCTGGAAATACCGCTGGGAGGCGGTCATGGGGTCCTCAGCCGAATACGGCGACGCCTTCAAAGCTCTGACGTCGCCCATCCCGTCGCGAAGGGGGGCCGTGGGCGGGCTGTTGACTGTCGCCCTGGGATCGCTGGCCGGTCCCGCCCTGGGCCAGAGCGTCCCGGAACAGATCCCCTCTCCCGACGCGCCGCCGAGCGAGGACGAGGCCCAGCTTTTGTCGAACCTCTTCACCCGGATGGCGGTGAAGACCGAGATCAACGGCCGCCCCGGCTTCGCCTTCGTCATGGACACCGGAGCCGGCCGGACGGCCATCGCTCGCGACGTGGCGGAGCGGCTCGGNNGGCCTGCCGCCGGGGCCGCCGATCCTGGTCCACGGCCTGACCTCCGCCGAGCTGACTCCGACGGTGAAGCTTGCCCGGCTGGCCTTCAACGGACGGCGCTTCAACGACGTCTACGCGGGGGTCTATCCGCGCGAGCTTCTGGCCGCCGACGGCCTGATGGGGCTGGACGTGCTGTCGCGGTTCGAACTGACCTTCGACCTGGTCAGACGCTCGATGAGCCTGACGCCGTCGGGGCCTGACCGTCTCGAAATCGGAACCGCCTTCCATACCCCCACCCGCCTGCCTCGCAACGACTGCGGGCGCATCCGGACCGGGCGTTTCGGCCAGCTGATCCTGCTCAACGCCCGGGTCGACGGGATTCAGGTCGACTGTTTCGTCGACAGCGGCGCCCAGTATTCGATCGGCAACCTCGCCCTGTTCCAGGCGCTGGGCCCCGGCGTCGTCCGCGCCACCCAGCGCCCGCTGATCCCCGTCTATGGGGTCACGGGCCAGACGATCCTCGCCGAACATGAAAACGTCGCCCAGTTGATCATCGGCAGCCGGCGTCTGGGGCCGACCTCCCTGCTGTTCGCGGACCTCCACGCCTTCGATGTCCTGGGCCTGATCGATCGCCCCGCCCTTTTGCTCGGCGCCGACGTGCTTCAGCGCTTCCAGCGGGTGTCGCTGGATTTCGGCCGGTCGCGCATGGAGTTCGGACCGTTGCGGCGCACGATCGAGACGCGGACCCGAAGCTAGGGTCGCATCGCCTTTGGCATGGCGCCCTGAAAACGGGGCGCCAAACCGTGCCAAACCGTGCCAAACCTGCCAATGGAATCCGAGTTGATTCAGTACGTTATCTGAATCCGGCTGAGTCCGCCTGCCAGATTATGCGAAATTGCGGGATTTTCGGACATGGAAGCCGGCTGCCCTGTCCGCGATGTCAAAGACCGTCAGCGCGACATGGCGAGGACGAGGGTTCGCCACAAGGGCGTTGCAGGAATAAATTCCTTATTCTGTCTTTCAGATCGCCCGCACCGAACCGCCGTCCAGCCGCACCAGAGAGCCGGTGACATAGGCGGCGAGCGGACTGGCGAGGAAGGCGGCGACGGCGCCGAACTCCTCCGTCGTGCCGATGCGGCCCACCGGGATGGAGGTCACGGACGCCGCGCGCGCCTGTTCGGGCGTCTGACCCGTCTGTTCGGCCCGCGCCTTGTCGAGGCGTTCGATGCGCGGGGTGTCGATACGGCCGGGCAGCAGGGTGTTGACGGTGATCCCGTCGACGGCGACCTCGTTCGACAGGGTCTTGGCCCAGGCGGCGATGGAGGCGCGCAGCGTATTGGAGACGCCCAGCGTCCCGATCGGCTCGATCAGGGAGACCGAGGCGACGTTCAGGATCCGGCCCCAGCCCGCGGCCCGCATGGCCGGCAGGACCCGGTCGGTCAGGCGGAAGACCGACAGGACCATCATCTCGAACTGGGCGCGCCACAGCTCGGGGTCGAGGCCGACCACGCCCGACGGCGGCGGTCCGCCGGTATTGTTGAGCAGGATCTCGATCGGCCCGCCCAGCGCGGCCTCGGCGATGTCGACGGCGGCCAGAAGGGCGGCGTGGTCCGCCAGATCGGCGGGGGCGATCACCGCCCTGCCCGGCCCCATGGCGTTCAGATCATCGGCCGCCGCCTGAAGCTTCACGGCATCCCGCGACAGCAGGGCGACATGGACGCCCTCCTTGACCAGCGCCGTCGCCACCGCCAGCCCCAGACCGCTGGACCCGCCGCAGATCAGGGCGCGTTTTCCGGCGATCTTCAGGTCCATCGGTCTTACGCCTGCATGATCCAGCCCTCGACGCCCATGGCCGCCTGTTTGACGGCTTCGGAGCGGGTCGGATGGGCGTGGCAGGTGCGGGCGATGTCTTCCGAGGCGCCGCCGAAGGCCATGGTGATGCAGGCTTCCGCGATCATCTCGCCGGCCGAGGGGCCATAGATGTGGACGCCCAGAACCTTGTCGGTGGTCGCGTCGGCCAGGACCTTCACGAAGCCCTCGGTCTCATGATTGATCTTGGCGCGCGAGTTGGCGGTGAAGGGGAATTTGCCCTTCTTGAACTCGATCCCGGCGGCCTTGAGCTGTTCCTCGGTCTTGCCGACCCAGGCCACTTCCGGACCGGTGTAGATGACGCTGGGGACCAGGTCGTAGTCGACGTGGCCGGCCTTGCCCGCGATATATTCGATCACGGCGACGGCTTCTTCTTCCGCCTTGTGGGCCAGCATCGGGCCGTGGGTCACGTCGCCGATGACCCAGACGCCGGCCGCGCCGGTCTTCAGGTGGTCGTTGTTGAGGAAGCCTCGCTTGTCGGTCTCGATGCCGACGGTCTCCAGACCCAGGCCCGCCGTATAGGGACGCCGGCCGATGGCGACCAGAACCACGTCGCCGGTCAGGGTCTCGACCTCGCCGCCCGCGGCGGGTTCGAGGGTCAGGACGACGCCGTCCTTGGCGACCTTGGCCGAGGTGACCTTGGTGCCCATCTTGAAGGTCATGCCCTGTTTGGTCAGGCCGCGCTGGAAGGCGGTGGCGACCTCGCCGTCCATGCCGGCGCCGACCTTGTCGAGGAACTCGACCACGGTGACCTCGGCGCCCAGACGGCGCCAGACCGAGCCGAGCTCAAGGCCAATGACGCCCGCGCCGATGACGATCAGCTTCTTGGGAATGGCCGGCAGCGACAGGGCGCCGGTGGAATCGATGACCTTGCCCTCGACGAAGTCCACGCCCGGCAGGGGGGTGGGCTCCGAGCCCGTGGCGATGACGATGTCCTTGGCCGTCAGGGTGGTGACGGAACCGTCGGTGGCGGTGACTTCCACCTTGCCGGGCCCGGCGATCTTGCCCTTGCCCTTGATCCAGACGGCCTTGTTCTTCTTGAACAGGAATTCGATGCCCTTGGTCAGGGCCGTCACGCTGTCGGCCTTCTGCTTCATCATCTGCGGCAGATTGACCTTGGGAGTCCCGACGTCGATGCCGAGCGTCGGGAACTCCTTGTTGGCGGCCTCGAACAGCTCCGAGGCGTGCAACAGGGCCTTCGACGGCATGCAGCCGACGTTCAGGCAGGTGCCGCCCAGGGTCTCGCCCTTTTCGACGCAGGCGACGGTCAGACCCAGCTGGCCCGCGCGGATCGCAGCGTTGTAGCCGCCGGGACCGCCGCCGATGATGACGACGTCGTATTGGGCGGTGGCTTCGGCCATGGGATCCTCGGGGTCTATGTCGGGCGTGGGAGCGCGCCCGCCGTACCTAACGCCCGGTTCCGCCGGGTCAACCGCCGAACCGCCGTTTCTGCGTCAGATATGGTGTCGTTCGGTTACGCTTCCAAGATGGAAGGCGTCACGGCCGCGGATCAGGCCGCCTCGGCCGGCAGGGTGACCGCCACCTCGGCGCCCTCGCCGGGAGCGCTGTCGATGGTCAGGGTCCCGCCGGACTGACGGGCGAAGGCGCGGGCCTGCGCCAGGCCCAGACCGGCGGCGCCGGCCTTGGTGGTGAAGAAGGGCTCCGAGGCGCGGGCGATGACGTCGCGGTCCATGCCCGGGCCGGTGTCGCGCACCGACAGGCGGGCGCCGCCCTCGGTCGTCTCCAGCCGCACGGCGACCGAACCCGAACCGTTCACGGCCTCGACGGCGTTGGCCACGAGCGCCCGCACGGCGCCCTCGAAGGCCACGGGATCCATGCGGACGACGGCGGGGCCGGAGGGCCCCTCGATCATCAGGTCGACGCCGGGACCGGCCAGGGCGCGCAGACGGCTTTCCATGGCGCGCAGCAGGACGCCGGCGTCCAGGGTCTTCGGCGAGATGGCCTCATCGACCGACAGGGCCGACAGACGACGCGTCATCGACTCGCCGCGCTGGCCGGCGGCCAGTGCGGCCTGACCCAGACGGCGAACCCGGGCGGGGTCCTCGGCCTGCTTCAGCATCATGTCGAGCGCGCTGGTCATGACGCCCAGCAGGGCGTTGAAGTCCTGGGCCACACCGCCGGTGATACGACCGATGCCTTCCAGACGGCGGATATTGTCTTCCTCGGCGCGGGCGCGGGCCTCGATGCGATCGGCCTCGGCCATCGCCGTCTCGGCCTCGGCGCGGGCGGCCTCGGCCTGACGCAGGGCGGCGTCGCGTTCCACCCGCAGGGCGTCCAGCTCGGCGGGATCGATGACCGGGACGGGGACCGGTTGATCCTCCTCGATCGCGTCCGGTCCCGGAACCACACCACCGAAGGGGGCTTCGGCCTCGACGGAGGCGCTTTCGGCGACCTCGGGGGCGGCGAAGTCCGGATGGACGTCGAAAGCGGGGGCTTCGACCTCGGGCTCAACCTCGACCTCCGGTTCAGCCTCAGGCTCGGGCGCGAACTCAGGCTCGGGGAAGTGTTCGTCACCGGCCAGCAGCAGGGTGTCGACCACCCCCTCGGAGGAGGTCAGGGGCAGGATGCGCCAGGCGATGGTCGTGCCGTCGGCCTGGGTCGCGAAGATGATGTCGGCGGCGCCGGCCGGGGCCTGAACGGCCGCGCGCAGGGTCTGGCGCGCTTCGACCCGTTCGCCGTCGGCCAGGAAGGTTTCGGCGAAGTCGGCGCCGATGACGCCCTCGCGGCGGCCCAGACGATCCAGAGCGACGGGATTGGCCTCACGCACCACGCCGTGGGTCGAGACCACGACCAGACCGCTGGTGGCGCTGTCGAACACCCGGCGGGTCAGGTCGGCGTCGGGGTGGACAAAGGCGGGCTCGGGCGCGGGCGGCGCCTCGGGCGTGACCAGGCCTTCGCTCTCCACCACGGCGGCGGTGGAGCCGATGATCTGGCCGTATTCGTTCTCGATCGGCATGGCCGTGACCGAGACCAGCATCTTCCGCCGCGACGACGGATTGGCGAGAATGTGCTGGAAGCCGCGAACGGTCTGGCCCCTGAGCGCGCGGGCGCTGGGCAGCATGTCGGGCGGGATCGGACGGCCGTCCGGGAAGGTGATGCCCCAGGTCGCCGAGTGGAAGCGCAGGCCCAGCAGCTCGGCGTCGCGGCGGCCCATCAGCTGGTGCGCGGCCTTGTTGGCGAAGACGAACTTTCCTTGGGTGTCGGTCTGGACCAGGGCGACCGGAATGGCGTTCAGGGTCTCGAACAGCCGTTTATCGGTCTCGGCGGCGACCTTCTGAACCTGGTTCAGCTCGCCCGAGGCGCTTTCGTGGCGGCCGCGATTGCGCACGGCGAACCAGATGGCGATCAGGGCGACGACATGCCCGGCGACGGCGAGCACGGCGAAGACAACCGTCCAATTGACCTCGCCCTCAAGCAGCATGAACTCAAACGTCCCAATCTGGCGCCCTGCACGCGCAAGGCCATTACGCCGCGCAAGGACCGCACCACTTTCCCCGACCGCGCGATCCGGGAGCCGCTTTCCTTCCCGTCGCACGGGACGGCGTCAAGCGAAGCGTTGAGCATTAACCATCCTCATGTGAACCGGGCGTGAAAAAGGGGCCGGACGTCGCCGCCCGGCCCCCATTCCTTTTGCGCTGCCGCTCGCCACGCGGTGGCTCGCTGCTTGAGCGCGAAGCGCCTGCGCTCAAGTCGCGAGGGTCCGCGACCCGAGCATAGCGCTCCTGGGTGTCAGAACTTCACCCGCACGCCGCCGAAGACGTTGTAGCCGAACTTCTCGTACTCATAGGTCCGCTCGCGCGAGCCGTAGTAGCGGACGCCCGCCGAGTCGGTCAGGTTCTTGGCCTCGCCGAACACCTCAACGCCGTTGCCGAAGTCGTAGCTGGTGGTGAAGTCCAGCTGGCCACGGCCCTCGACATAGAGGTCCATGCCCGGACGGGTCGCGTCGATGGCTTCGAGGAAGTCGCTGCGGTGGGTGTACGAAATGCGGGCGCTGAAGCCGTACTTCTCGTAGAACAGGGCGGCGTTGTAGACCGTGTCCGACTGCCCCGGCAGGACGAAGGTGTTGCGCCCGGCGTAGCTGGCGGCGGTTTTGATCTCGGCGTCCGTCACCGTGTAGTTGGCGAAGACGCCGAAGCCCGAAGCCCAGCCCGGCAGGAAGTCGAAGGTCTGCTGCCAGTTGAACTCGACGCCGGCCAGGTGACCGTCCGGGGCGTTGACGGCCTCGGTGTAGATCGCGGTCGTGATGGCCGGAGTGGTCGGGTCGGTGAACGGCGTCTGGGTGTTCAGCGTGAACCGGTAGTCGGACAGGTCCTTGTAAAAGGCATTGACCGAGATCACGCCCAGCGGACGCAGATAGTATTCCAGACCCGCGTCGATGTTGTTCGACAGGGCGGATTCGAGGTTCGGATTGCCGCGGGCGAAGGTGACCGTGCTGCCCTCGCTGGTCTCGACGACGCGGGGAACGATCTCGGAATATTCCGGACGCGAGATGGCGCGCGTCAAGGCGAAGCGGCCGATCAGGCTTTCGCTGAAGCTGTGACGCAGGGTCAGGTTGGGGAAGAAGTCCGTCCGGTCGTTGCTGACCGACGTCAGGGTCCCGGTCGTGGCGTTGCGGGGCACCACGATGGCGGAGCCGTCGAAGTTGGTCTGTTCGACACGCAGGCCGATCAGGACGTTGGTGGCGCCGAGGTCGAACCGGGCCTGGCCGTAGCCGGCGATGATGTCCTCATTGGCGGTGTAGTCGGCGCTGATCGACTGCGGCAGACGACGAGCAGCGGCGTTGGTCGAGGTGGCCCGGATTCCGTCGAGGTAGGCGGCGACCAGATCGTGGTCGAACTTGACCCCGAGGTTGTAGTCGTAGTTCTGCGACACCCGGTCGCTGAGCAGGGTCGCAAGAGCGCCCGGATTGACCGGCGCGGTGGTGGTGCGGTCGCGATAACGCTCTTCGTCCGCATAGACGTCGCGGGTCGAGTATTTGGCGCCGAACTTGAGCGTCACCTCATGGCCGCCGATGACGGTCGGCAGTTCGACGTTGGTCTTGAACGAGACGTCTTCCTGCTCGGTCGTGTTCGTCCGGTAGGTGTTTTCGCGGAAGGTGTAGTTCGTCGGCGTCAGATAGTAGGTCGAGGCGAACGGCGAATAGGTCGGTGCATAGTGGTCGGTGGTGTCGTAGCTCAGCGTCTGCGAGCCCGAGCGATAGACCAGCTCGTCGCGGTGCGGATAGCTCTGCTCGCTCCTGGCCCAGGCCAGGGTCGCATCCCAGACCGCGCCGTTGCTGAAATCATGTTCGCCGCCCAGGTTCAGGGTGGTGATCTGGTTGTTCTGGGTGCGGTGGCGCAGCGCCTTGTAGATACGGGCGCCCGTGAAGGTCGCCGAATGGTCGGTCGAGCCGGCCTGAAGCGTGCCGTCGGAGTAGGTGAAGCGCAGGCTGTCTCTATACTCGTCGTCTTCGAACTCGGCATACGATCCGCGCAGCCAGGCGCGGGTTTCTTCGGTCGGACGCCATTCCAGCGCGCCGGTCAGCGCCTGACGGGTGCGCTTGGTCTCGTAGTCCTTGAAGAGGGTTTCGTCGATCGTATAGCGGTTCGTCGTGGCGTTGTAGTTCCAGGCGTTCTCGACGTTGTCGGGACGGCGATTGGTCTCGGAGAAGCTGAGCGACAGCAGGGCGCCGAAGGTCTGGTTGGGACCGAAGACGTTCGAGATCGTCGCGCCAGCGCGGGTGTCGGAACCGCCGTAGTCGTTGTAGCTGCCGCCGCCATAACCGCTGAACGACAGACGGCGTTTGTCGAACGGCGAGCGGGTCTTGATGTTGACCGCACCGGCGATCGAGTCGGCGTCCTGGCTCGGCGACAGGGTCTTGGAGACCTCGACGGTCGAGACGATGTCCGACGGCAGGGTGTCCAGATCGACCGCGCGAGTCGTCGGCGACACGGCCGGAATGGCCACGCCGTCGACCGAAACGGCGGTGAAGGCCGACGGAGCGCCGCGGACGTTGATGTAGCGGCCTTCGCCCTGGTCGCGCTGGATGGCGATGCCCTGAACGCGTTGCAGCGATTCAGCGACATTGGGGTCGGGGTAGCGGCCGATGGCGTCCGAGGACAGGACGTTGACGGTGCCGTCGGCGTTGCGCTGCTGGTTCAGCGAGCGGGCGATGCCGTCGGTGATCACGCCGGTGACGACGACGTCCTCGACCGAGGTGGCCGAGGCGTCGGGCGAGGCGGCCAGGACGATGTCGACGCTGGTCGGGGCGCCGGCCAGGATGGTGACGGGTTGGCTGGCGTCGGGCAGGCCGAGGTAGCGGATTTCCAGGGTCACGGCGCCCGGCTCAAGGCCGGCAAGGCTGAAGTTGCCCTGGGTGTCGGTGACGGCGCGGCGGCCGGTCTCGCGCACCACGACCTCGGCGCCCGGCAGGTTCGAGCCGTTGGCGCCGGCGACGTGGCCGTACAGGACTTCGCCCGCGGGCGCTTCGGCGGTGACGGGAGCGATGGCGGCGTCGGCGGCCTGAACGGCGCCTGCGAAGGCCAGCGGCGCGATGGCGGCGCCGAGCAGAAGAGTCAGTCTCATGATGTCATCCCCAACGGGCCGGGCGTTGCGCCTCTGGCCGGATTGGGGCCGGATAACGGCGGGCGTTGACGCGTCGGTGACGGCCAGATGACGGGAATCTTCGCAAATTTACTCGATTAAGTGACGGTTGTTCAGGATACAGACGGATTATCACCGACCTCCGTTCGATGCGTCACATCGACACCGTTGACCGAACGGCGGCGCCCGTGGTCTTGCCGCCCCCCTGAATTTCACTTTCCCGGGACCGGAGACGACCCATGCGCCGCACCCTGACCACCCTTTTGACCGCCGCTTCGATGGGGGCCCTGGCCGCCTGCGCTACCCATGAGGTCGACTTCCAGGGCGAGGGCGCAGGGTTCATCGGCGAGGGGACGACGGTCCACGCCGTACTCGAAACCCCCTCGGTCGGCGCCCCCGGACAGGATGCGGCGGACGATCCTGCGGTCTTCGCCTCCGCCACGCCCATCGTGGTGGAAGGCCATTCCGTTCAAGGGTTTGTGGCGGGCACGGACAAGAAGTCGGGTCTCTATATCTACGGCCTCGAAGGTGAGATCCTGCAGTTCCTGCCCGAGGGCCTGCTCAACAACGTCGACCTGATCGACGGCCTGGTCGTCGACGGCCGACGCCAGATCGTTCTGGGAGCCAGCGACCGGACGCCGGGCAAGGTCGGGGTGACCCTGTATCTGTTCGACCCGGCCGGGACGGGCGCCAATGCCGTGCGCCTGTGGGGCCGGATTCCGACCGACGTGGTCGAGCCCTACGGCTTCTGCTTCGCCAAACGCGGCGAAGCGATTGACGCCATTCTGGTGGGCCACGAGGGCGAGATGCGACAATATGCCCTGACCGCCTCCGCCGACGGCCAGCCGGTCGCCCGGGAGCTTCGGCGGTTCGAGATCGGCTCCATCTCGGAAGGCTGCGCGGCCGATCCGCAGACCGACGCCCTTTATCTGAACGAGGAGAATGTCGGCCTGTGGCGCTATGGCCTGAACCCCGCCTCGGGCGCGGTCCGCACCCTGATCCAGCCGATAGCACCCGGCGTGCTGGTCGCCGACGCCGAAGGCCTGACGACCCTGGCCGATGGCGACAAGCGCTATCTGATCGCCTCCAGCCAGGGCGATTCGACCTTCCCCGTCTGGCGCATCGACGGCGCGGCGCCGGCCTATGTCGGCCGTATCGTGGTGCGTGACGGGGTGGTTGACGGCGTCACCGGCACCGACGGGGTCGCGGCCCTCGGAGGCCGGGTCGGCGACCGCTTCCCCGAAGGCGTCGTCGTGGTTCAGGACGACGTCAACGAAGGCGGCACCCAGAACTTCAAATACATCGACTGGCGCGACATCCGCACCGCCCTGGGTCTCTGACGGACCGCCTACTCCAGCGCGTCAGGACCGGCCTGTTTGCGCTTGCCGAACAGGCCGTGCCCGCTGTGGCGGCGTTGGAACAGGTTCATGAAGAACAGGCCCAGCGGGATCAGCCAGTAGGCGAAACCCGGCGCCCAGGGCGTGATGCGAAGCGGCAGAACCCAGGCCAGCAGGGCCGAGAACAGTCCGGCCAGGGTGATCAGCCCCCAGACGGCGCGCGATTCCCGCGCCTCCTCCCGGTCGGTTTCCTCCAGCCCGGCGACCGCGCCCCGCTTCAGGGCGTGGCCGTACAGCAGGAAGTAGAGCCAGCACAGAAGGGCGAAGCCGATCCCATAGACGGTGTAGACGTCGCGCAGCTGGGCCAGGGTCTGGATCAGACCTCGCCCCGGCAGGAAGCCGCCGGTGAAATAGGCCGCACCCGCCTCGGTCAGGAGCCGAAGGGGGAAGACGTAAATCAGGATCATGAAGACGATGGCCAGGCTCAGCGTCGCCGACCAGCTGTCGCGGATCGGGGCCAGCCGCCCGAAATTGCGGTGCGCCAGCCAGAACATGACCACCAGACCGAACCCCGCCGCAAAGGCCGGGATGCGTCCCAGCGCCCGCATCAGGTCGCCGAAGTCGTTGAGCGGCTCCGCGCCCGCGATGATCAGAAGAGTCACCGCAAAGGCGAAGGAGGCGTCGACGAAGGCGTCCAGCCGCGCCGTCTCCACCGGCCTGACCGAGGATCGTCTGCTCCCGTCCATCCTTCGCCCTCCCCTGAAAGGCGACGATGGCCCGCCCGACGCCTTTCGGCAACCGACGCTTTCTGACGGCCTTCCCCGAGCCTTTTCCCGGCGACCCGACGTCCCGGGAAAGAGACGTGTGCGACGAGAAGGCTCTGGCGAATGCGTCGCAGAACGAATAACGTCGTTTCGTCAGCTGTGTGACGTCCACGGCGACGGACGGCCCGCCCCGAACCTCGCTGGTTGAACCTCACGGTTCCAATATTGCCGGTTGAACCTCCGCTGGCTCCGGGACGGGCCGTCATCATTCCGTCGCAAGTCATAAGTGGACTGTATCCGCGCAGATCGTCTTTACCGACCATTGCAAAGACAGCCTCCAGACACCGCAGGTTCAATACTTGGAGCCGCATAAGCAGAACTTCTGAATTGTTGCGGACAATTCACTTGAGGCGAACGGCGATCGGTGGCGTTTGACCCACGGGCGACCTCTGTCCCCATTTGCCGTTCGGGGGAACGGCCGGTCTTTCGAGATCGGGAGGGCCTGGTGTTCCAGCACCGGGCCCTCCGTACCCATCCCGCCAAATCGCAACCTCCGGAATCATTGACGCCCGTCCCTTTCGGGCGCTCACTTCCGGAAGAACGGCGTTGTCAGCGCCGGTCGGGGGGCGGCTCATGATCTATGTGATGTATCTGGTGGTCGGCGTCGCCGTGGCAGGCCTGCTGTATCTCGTGATCCGCGACGCGCTGGACCGACGCCGCGTCGAGGTCAAACGCCGCCGGGACCGCTAGGATCTGAAGGCTGAGGCCTGAAAACAGAAAAGCCCGATCCTTGCGGATCGGGCCTTCGGTTCGACTGGAGCGGGCGAAGAGATTCGAACTCTCGACCCCAACCTTGGCAAACTCACGCCGCCCGGGGCGTAGACAGAAAATGAGGCCTGAGCCTGAAAACAGAAAAGCCCGATCCTTGTGGATCGGGCCTTCGGTTCGACTGGAGCGGGCGAAGAGATTCGAACTCTCGACCCCAACCTTGGCAATGTTGGGGATCAGCATTTCCGGGCTTTTCAGGGCGTTCCAAAATACGCCATTACTAGCTGTTTTACATAGATTTTTATGTTCATCCGATTGCGGAGCGTTTCGGCCGGTTTCGTTTGAGTTGGTAGCGGAGTGGTAGCGGTGGCTCGGAAATGAGCGTATATTTCTATCACCATGACGAAGCAAAAGCTCACCAAGCGCGTGGTTGAGAGCGCGCCCGTTCCGGAGACCGGCGAGGGTCGAATCTGGGACAGCGAGATCGCGGGCTTCTGCCTTCGGATCTACCCCGGGACCGAGACCCGACAAGGTCATGCCGCCAAGCCGGTCCGAAAAATCTTCGCCATCAAGTACCGGGTCCGCGGGATCCAGCGCTGGCTGACGCTCGGCGAGCATGGAGATGGGCCGGACAAGCTCACGGCGGATCGGGCTCGCAGGGAGGCGGCGTCGGTGGTGGTCGATGCCCGGCGCGGCATCGATCCCGGCGAAGCCCGCAGGCGCATCGACGGGCTCACCGTCAAAGGCCTGGTCGAGCTTTATCTGGAGAAGGGGCCGAACGACAAACCGACCAAACGGGACTCGTCGTGGGCCATGGACCGAACCAACCTCGAACGCCATGTCGTCCCCCTGCTTGGGAAGATGGCCCTTGATACGGTCACTCGCGACCACATTACCGGGATGATCCGATCGATCACAGCGGGAAAGACCGCCAAGGATGTGAAAACCAAATTTCGGGGTCGATCCATCGTGAAGGGCGGCGCCGGGATCGCGGACCGGACCTATTCCACCCTGCGGGCCACCTTCAACTGGGCGATCGACAAAGGGCATTTCGCCGGGCCGAACCCCTGCGCGAAGGTCGAGCGCAAACTCCGGCCGGCGGTCGAACGCTTCCTGTCGGAGGCTCAGGCCCAGGACCTGATCGCCGCCCTCGACGCCCTTGAGGCGGATGCGACGATTTCGGAGCGTCAGGGCGCGGTCTATCGGCTTCTTCTGTTGACCGGCGCGCGGCGCAACGAGATCGCGGGCCTGCGCTGGACGGAGGTCGACTTCGATCGGCGCCGGCTCGTGCTGCCGCCGAGCCGCACCAAGGCCGGCGGCCGCACCGGCGATCGGCGGATTTCTCTGAACGACATGGCGTTTGGAATCCTGCAGCGTCTCTACAGAACCCGCAGTCGAAGCCAGTTCGTCTTCCCGGCCACCAAGGGCGACAACGGATATGCGACGTCCGAGTCCAAGATCTGGCGCGACAAGGTGCTCCCCAAGGCCAAGCTGGAAGGCGTCCGCATTCATGACCTGCGCCATAGTTTCGCGAGTTTCGCCCTGGCTGACGGGGCCAGTCTGCCGATGATCGGCAAGGCGCTCGGACACGCCAACAGTCGCGCCACGGAACGGTATGCCCATCTGAGCGACGATCCGGTTCGGGCGCTTGCGGAGCGGATTGGTGAGCGTTTCAGTCCTAAGGCTTGAACCTCGGCCGATGCGCTGGACCCTCTCGATCCAATGCCTTAGTTTGACTTTATTGCTATCAAGACACTCCTAGTGTCTTGATATGCTTTTCCCTAAACCGAAGAGTTTGACAATCTTCATACTAGGACACTAATAGTGTCCAAATGCTAGGAAAGCTAAACAAGCTCGAACGGATTCTGCCGGAAGGCCTTCTGGTCGATTCCGGCTGGATGAACGAGAACGGCTATCCCAATTCTCTCCGCGCCAAATACGTCGCGTCGGGACGCCTGGAACGGACGGCGCGGCGGGTCTATCGCCGTCCACGCGGACCCCTCGACTGGCCGACAGCCGTCCTTTCGCTCCAGGCCCTGCTCGACTATTCCATCGTGGTCGGCGGACGCACCGCGCTCGAGTTGCAGGGCTATGCCCACTACCTTCCTGCCGCCCGCAAGGAGGTTCATCTCTATGGCGACGAGACCCCGCCGACCTGGCTGGCCGACCTGCCGCTTGACGTCGCGTTCAAATATCACCCGTCCCAAAGGCTCTTCCGGAACGCCCGATACTTCGAGGTCGCCCGGCTCCACGACGACTCCGGCGAAACCGGGCTCCTGGCGGACTGGGCCCGCACCGCGGTGGTCGACACACCGCTGGGCCACTGGCAATGGCCCTTGCGCCAGTCGACGCCCGAGCGCGCCATCCTCGAACTTCTGGACGAACTGCCGGATCATGAGAGCTTCGACCAGGCGGACCAGTTGATGGGGGCCCTGGCCACCCTCAGCCCGCGACGGCTCCAGCGTCTGCTCGAGGATTGCGTGAGCGTGAAGGTCAAACGCCTGTTCTTCTATTTCGCCGACCGGCACGGTCACGCCTGGCTCAAGGCCCTCGACCGCAGCACGATCGATCTGGGCAGCGGCAACCGTGTGCTCGTCAGGAGCGGCCGCCTCGACCCGACCTACAGGATCACCGTGCCGAGGTCGCTCGATGCCGGTCAGTGACGTCTACGCCCGACAGGTCCGCCTTCTCGTCCGCACCCTTCCGCTCGTGTTCCAGGAACCCTGCTTCGCCCTGAAGGGCGGCACGGCGATCAATCTGTTCGTCCGCGATCTGCCGCGTCTGTCGGTGGACATCGACCTGACCTATCTCCCCGTCGAGGATCGTGATGCGTCTCTCACCGCGATCGATGCGGCCCTGAGGCGGATCGCCGATGCGATCGAACAGGCTCTGCCGGGGTCTGTCGTCGTCCGCGGCAAGGGCGGAGCCCAGCCGGTGATCGACAAGCTGCTTGTTCGGGCCGACGGGGCGGTGATCAAGGTCGAGGTGACGCCCGTCCTGCGCGGCGTGGTGTTTGAGCCTGAGATCCGGCCGGTTTCAGCGGCGGTGGAAGAGCGCTTCGGCTATGCCGAGGCCCGGATGGTCTCCCACGCGGATCTCTACGCCGGCAAGATCATGGCGGCGCTGGACCGCCAGCATCCCCGCGACCTGTTCGATGTCCGCGACCTTCTGGCCAATGAGGGGGTCACACCGGAGCTCAGACAGGCCTTCGTGATCTATCTGGCCAGCCACCATCGGCCCATGGCCGAGGTGCTCCGCGCCCATCCCAAGGACCTGGCCCAGGAGTTCGAACGCGGGTTCGACGGGATGACGGAAGACCCGGTGGACCTGGAGGATCTCATCGCCGCACGCACGGCTCTGATCACCGCCGTTGTGGATGACATGCCCGAGGCGCACCGCACCTTCCTGATCGGGTTCAAGGCCGGCGCGCCCGACTGGGACCTGATCGGCCTGCCCGACGCCGCCCGACTTCCCGCCGTGCGCTGGAAACAGTTCAACCTCGACAGGCTGGAGCCGGCCCGCCGCGCCGATATGGTGGACCGACTTCGACAGACCTGGCCCTCGCCCCCCGGCTGAAAATCCCGGAGCCGACTCAGCCGACCTTCAGTCAATCGCGTCTCGCACTGACCCGCCGGGTGAGGACGCCCAGCGCTCCGGGGCGCATACGCCAAAGACGACCTGGCCGGGACGCGACGATGACGAGGGCCTCCTCCCCGCTCCCAGGCGCATAATATTCGACGCCATCGGCGTCGGACGGCGCCGAGAGAAGGCCTCCCGGCACGTAGCGATTGCTTTTGATCGCCCGGTCGATGCGCGCATTTCGGACCCGCGCCGGCAACCGGGTGGTCGCCGCATGGAAGGCGTCGACATAGAGCCATTGCGGTCGATCATCATCCGCACAATGCGCCCGGAGCGCCTCGAAACCCGCCAGATCACCGGCCAGGATCAGGCAGGCGCCGAGCAAGGGCGCGGCCTCAAGGGGATCAAAGGCGTCCAGGATCAGCAGTCGACGGCATTGGGCGATCGCCGCCTCGTATTCGCGCCGGTCAAAACAGCAGGCGGCGTAACCGGCGCAGGCGCGCAGATAGGGCCGGGCATGCAGATTGCTCCAAAGGACCCCGTGGTCCGCGTCCAATCGGGCGCCGGCCTCGCGACGTGCGAGCTCCCGGGCGGCGAGCCAGGCCGTCGCCGCCTCCGTCGTTCCCGGCGGCGCGACGTCCGCGGCGGCCAGATAGCCGTCGAGCAGGGTCGCGTCGGCGCGGATGGCTTTCAGAGCCAGTGCGGGCCTCTCGCTTGGCGGCGCGGCGTCCATGGCGTCGAGGCAAGCATAGGCCGCGTCGCGCGCCTCCTCTGGGTCGCCTTCCAGAACCATCATCGGCATGCGGTTCATCCCTTTCCAGCCTCCTCCGGGTTCAGTCCGCGCCGGAACCGGTGGTTTCAACGAAGGTCCAGCCCTTGTTCCAGGTCATCGGCTGGCCGGAGAGCGACCGGGTCGCCGGGCTCCACCAGCGTTCATAGCGCTTGCCCTCGAAGGTGACGCGGTCCCTGTGACCAGTACCCGGGAAGGCGGCGTCGAGGCGCGCTTCAAGCCTTTCATGGTCGGTCCGGGCCAGAACACCGGACGCCTTCAGGGTTCGGGTGAGCGCGGCGACTCTCTCGCGGGCCTCTCGCACCAGCGTCGCATATTTGTTGGGATTGTTGCCGTCATACGAGTCCTGGCGCGCGAGCGCGGCCTGCAGTGCGGCCTTCGCCGCCTCGAGATCGTCAAGAGTCGGCGAGGACATGGTGGTTTTCCGGCGAGGAAAGGCGGGCGGCGTCGCGATCAACGAGGGCCTGGGCGACGGCGAGGATGGATAGATGGGCGTATTCCGCCATGATGAGGGCGTTCACGCTGGCCTGCCGGGTCGAATAGACCACGAGCCCATGCAGGGCCGCGTGACGGTTCGGCACCGGATCGGCGGCCACCTCCGCCAGGCGTTCCGGGGTCTTCACCTGGGAATACAGGTGGTCGGAGAACATCCGGTAGAGTTTGAAGCTGACGACGCCAGTGCGGGTGAAGTTGGCCACTCCCAGGGCGTCCACGGATTTTCTGAGCTCGCGCAGACTGGCCTGGGACGTCACGCCGTGCCCCTGCAACGTCTCGCGCGCCTTGCGTTCGATATCCGGGAACAGGGTGCGCGGGGTCGCACGGAAAAGCTCGAGTCGGTGCGCGACGAGCGCCTCGTCGAAGGTCGCAAGGGTTTCTTCATCGAAGGCGTGGGTCTGGAGGCGGGCGCGAAAGGCCGCCTCCACCGCTGGCCATTCCTCCTCGTAAAAGGCCTCCACGATCCGGCGCGCCACAGCGGGGTCCTGCTCGGCGGGATCGAGCCGGTTGAAGGGTGTCGTGTGGTGGGGCAGCCAGCCGCTACGGTCCAGGGCGTGAAAGCGCACCCAGGTGTCGAGCAAGGACGACAGGAGAGGCTCATTGGCCAGCACCCATTCCTTCGCTCGCACCGCCGCCAGACGCAGGATGCGAAAGACCTCGACGAATGAGGTCACATTCGTCGCCAATGTCGTTGTCACGGTCGTTTCCGCCGCCATCTCCCATCCCTGTTTCAGGCGGGCTTCCCCCACCGTACGCGACGCCGGCAAAACAACTTTGACTAGCGGACGCCTTCAGTCGACCATGGCCCGGACGCTTCGGGGAAGCGACCACGATTCTATCGGACGTCGAATGAAATACGCCTACGAGGACCTGAGTCCCGAACAGTTCGAAACCCTCGTGGTCCTGATCTGCAAGGTTCTTCTGGGCGCCGGGGTGCAGGGCTTCGCAAAGGGGCCCGATGGCGGCCGGGATGCGAAATTCGTGGGCACGGCGCAGCTCTATCCCAGCACTGCCTCGCCCTGGAGCGGGCCGGTCTCCTCTGCGTCTCAGGACGTACGGGCCGGGTTTCGTGTTTCTGGGGTGCGCTGATGCCGACACCCTATGCCAAACCCCTCCGGCTGTCCCTGACCAGATCGCCCTGCTTCGCGGACGCGGGCTGGGGATCAAAGATGTGGACCGGGCTGAAGCCGCCCTGACCAGGGGCGGGTATTATCGGCTCTCTGAAGATTGGCGTCCGGTGCGGGAGTCGGAGGTGGTCGAGGCGGGCAAGGGCCCATCGTGCGCGAGACCTTCGGCGCCGACGCCCGTTTCGCTGGTGTCGTTGATCTCTTCGTTTTCGACAAGCGCCCCTTGGTCGGCGCTCAGGTGGCGCCCTGGCTGTCCTAACGGCGAGAGACAGAAACGCCAGTCGGATGGCCAAAGGCTTCCGCGACAGGGCTCACGAAAAAGCCGACATCCGTTATGAGAGTCCGCATGGCCAAATACGATCCGCTTCGGGACTATCTTCGCAGGCAGAAGACCGACGACCTCGAGCTCTCCTTCGTCGAGATGGAGCGCAAGATCGGCTATATGCTGCCCAAGAGCGCGGGCCTGCCGCAATGGTGGGCGAACCCGACCGACCCGGCGACTCCCTCCGTACAGAGCAGGGCCTGGGGCGACGCCGGCTTCGACGCTGTCCTGATTGTCGGCGCGGACCGCGTCCGTTTCAAGCGGGTCGAACCAACCGCCTGCCGCCCCTAGCCTCCGAAGTCGAACGCCGTCTGGTTTTCAGGAACGGCGGCTTTGCGTTTGCGGCGGGTCTTGGCGGACAGGTCCGGGCTCGTCACGATTTCCGGCGGCGGTTCTGGCTGGGGCGCTTCCAGGATGGGCCTGACCGATGGCTTCACGGGCTCGGGCCTTGCCGGAATGGCGCGCGGCTCCGGCAGACGGCGCGGCGTCCGCGCTCGTCGCCAGGCCAGGATTTCGCTTTGCCACCAACCGACTCGGTTGCGAGAGACCTGGACACAGGCCGGGAAATCTCCGGTCTTCTGCATGCGCCAGACCGTCGTCCGGCTCAGACCGCAGATGACCTTCACCTGGGACCAGGGCAGAATCCGGTCTTCCAGCTCGTCGAAGGGTGGGACGGTCACCGTCTCCATGACACGGCCTCGTCCGCCCGGCGCTCCAGCACCTCCGCCAGCAACCGGGCATCCCGCGCCGCATCGACGGGATCACGGACTTCCCAGGTTCGCAGAACGTCCTTCAGCGCGAAGCTGACCGCCGGATCGATCAGCAGATCGGCCACCGTGGGCGCCCAGTCGGTCCGGAACCCTTCCAGACCCACGTCACCCATGGCGCCGCCCCCGTGCCGCCGGTGGCGCGGAAGCCCGCAGGTCACTGACCTGTTCGAGCGCCCAGGCGCGCAGCACGCCACGCGGATAATAGGGTTTGTGACGAACGTGGAGGCAGGGCGGCCCATCGCCGCCGGTCGACCACAGCCGGGCGAGGGTCTCGGGTTTCATGCGGATGCCGAACTGGATCAGGAAGGCCGACGCCTCCTTGCGCGTCAGCAGGTCCTCGTCGGCGGTCCCGGCCAGGGGCGCGACCGGCTCGGTCGCGGGGGTCATCGCGCCGGCTCCGGCGCCCGGCATTGCCGGGAGTTGCGGGCGCCGCGACCGGCCGAGAGCGCCAGATAACAGTCCACCGCAGCCGCGACATAGGCCTGGGTCTCGGCAATATTGGGGATGCGGCCGAGCCGGGCGACGCGGTCCGGCCCCGAATTATAGGCCGCGAACGCCAGCCGGACGTCCCCGAAGCGGAGCAGCTGCCTGGCCAGATAGTCCGCCCCGCCGTTCAGGTTCTCGATCGGATCGAACCGGTCGCGGACCGCGAGGTCCGCAGCGGTTCCCGGCATCAACTGGGTCAGGCCGCCGGCGCCGACGGGAGACACAGCATCAACCCGATAGGCGGATTCCACGATGACCAAGGCGTGGAGCATCTTGGGGTCAAGCCCATGCCGCTCGGCCGCGGCGGCGATCGCCTCCATGAAGGGCTGGGAGAGCGGCGCCAGCCGGGGTGTCAGATCCTCGGCGCCCGCGAGGTCCGAAACCGGTTGCAAGACCGGTCGGCCGAACAGGTCGCCGCCGGCATTGCGCCAGTCGACGGATTGGGCCGTGGCCTGACCCGCCAGCAACGCCAGGCTGCCGTCGCGGACGTAGTCGTCGAGTCCCCAGATCACAGCGGGCCGCTTGCGGATCGAAAAGGCGGGCGCGCGGGTGACCGGCGGAAGCATCCCCTGATCTCGGCGACGGCGTCCGTGCCGAAGGCCTCCAGGAGGGCGTCGAGCACGCCGGGCACGGCGGGCAGGCAGGCCATCTTCTCGATCAGGGCCGCCCGCAGAGCCAGCGCCTCCTGGCTGATGGCGGGTCGCCCGTCGTCCATCACCGGAACCAGGGTGATGGTCCCGTCGTCGTCCTCGATCGCCTCCATCAGATGGATGGGGAAGGCCTCGCGCAGATAGTCGAGGACGTATTCACGCGGGGTCAGGTCTATCGACAGATTGTTCCATTCCTCGGGCGGGATAGAGGACAGGCGGCGCTCCATCACCGCCTCATTGGTCGAGACGATTTGCACGACGGCCGACCGGTCCGAAGCGAGGTCGTCGCGGATCGAGGCGACCAGGCTCGGTGCCTTCAGGCCTGCCAGCAGATGGCCGAAGAAGCGCAGCTTGGCGCCCTCGAAGGCGGAATGGACCGCTGAGGCCGCTTGGCCGCTTTTCGCCTTGCCCTCCTCATCATTGAGACCTGTCGCCTTGAGGGCCTCGGCCAGGTTGGCGTGGATCAGTTGGAAGGCCTCGGCCCACTGGTCCCAGATGGCGATATCATCCGACGTCAGCGGGTGGACGAGGGGTTCATATTCGACGCCCTCGAACGACAGGCTCCGCGCCACATAGAGGCCGAGCGCCTTGAGCTCGCGCGCCACCAGCTCCATGGCCGCGACCCCGCCCCGGTCCATGGCGTCGAGAAAGTCGGCGCGCGACATGAAGGGCGCCTCGGGTCCGCCCCACAATCCCAGCCGCGCGGCATAGGCAAGGTTCTCCGCCGTCGTCGCCCCGGTCGCCGAGACATAGACGATCCGGGCGTTCGGCAGCCGGTTCTGCAAGGCCAACCCAGCAATGCCTTGGAGCGAGGCCTTCTTCGCGCCGCGCGCGCCCTTGCCGCCCCCGGCCGCATTGGCCATCGCATGGGCCTCGTCGAAGGCGATCACGCCGTCGAAGTCTTCGCCGAGCCAGGCGACGATCTGGTCGAGCCGGGATTGACGACCGCCCCGCGCCGGCTGGCGCAGGGTGGCGTAGGTGGTGAACAGAATCCCGCGATCCAACCGGATCACGTCGCCCTGTTTCCAGCTCGAGAGGGGGACGATGTCATGGGCGCCGCCGCCGATCGCGGCCCAGTCGCGCCGGGCGTCTTCCAGCAGGGCGTCGTTCCGGGAGAGCCACAGAGCCCGCACCCGACCTTGGGCCATGTTGTCGGCGACGATGGCCGCGATCTGGCGGCCCTTGCCGCAGCCCGTGCCGTCTCCGAGAAAGAAGCCGCGCCGGAACTGGCCGGCGTCCGCGTCATCGTCGCGCACGAGAACCATCTCATGGGCCGTCTCGCCCGCACGCCACCGCCCCGGCAGTTCGGCGGCATGGGCCTCGCCGGCGTAGATCACCGTCTCGGCCTGGGCGTCGGAGATCCGGCCGTCGTCGCGCACGGCCGGTGGCAGGACCGGGCGATAGGTCGGCGCCGGTGGTGCGACCGAGGCCATGGGACCGGACTCGACCAGGGGCGAGGGATGGGGACGCGGATCGGGCAGGTCGATGCGGGCCGGGGCGTGGGCCTGATAGAGGCCGACGTCGCGGCCTTCTCCGGTCCAGGCGCGCACCGCATAGGCCAGAGGCGCCGCCCCCGCGAGGAAGCCGAGGCGGCCTGCCGGCAGGGCGAGGCCCCGTTCACGCGGGGCGAGGAGGGCCCCGGCGTCCAGGGTCAGACGCACTCGCGGCCTGGCCGTGGCGCGCGCCGGGAGCGCGGCGAGGATCCGGGCGGTCGCCTCAAGATCTTCGGGCTGATGCAGGAACCCATCCCAGGTCAGAGCCCCGCCGCGGTCCATCACCAACAGGCCCGTTTCGACGGAGGTACCGTGTTTGGCGAAGGCGCGCGCCGGGAAGGCGACGGCGCAGACCATGGCGCCGTCTCGCTCAAGCCCACGTCTCAAGGCGGTGTCGGCAAGAGCCGTCAGCGGGACGATCGCCGCCATCCGCCCGCCGTCCGCGAGGGACTTCAGCGCCGCAGCCAGATGGGCCTGAAGATCGGAGAAGGGCGGATTGCAGACTGCGACGTCGAACGTCCCGGCCTTGATGAGAAGGTCAGGGCCCTGGCGGCCGTCGTGGCGATGGCGGTCGGCGGCCGGGAACAGGCCGTCGAGCAGAGTTGCGCGCCCGGGTGCGATCNNGGGTCAGGATGCCGCCACAGGCCTCCGCGACCGCAGCCATCAAGCCGGTGCCGGCCGAGGGCTCCAGCACGAGGTCTCCGGGCCGGATTTGGGCCGCGAGGACCGCAAGCGCCGCGAGCGGGGGCGGGGTCGAGAACTGGTCAAGCGCAACCTGCTCTTCGCTGCGTCGGCTGTGGGTGAGACCCAGCGCCGACACGCCGGCCAGCAGGGCGGCGATCTCGGCCGGCGCATCCTCCAGACGGGCGACCTGCGGTGCAAGGCGGCGGATCTGCAGCACCATCGCCGCCTCGATGGCGTCGTAGGCGTCACGCCAGGTCCATGCGCCCTCGGCGTCAGACGCCCCGAAGGCGGTCGTCATGACGTCGGCGACCAGGCGACGGTCCAGCGGGCGCGAGCGCGCCAGGTGGATGGCGAGCGAACGGCCCGCGGCCAGGGTGTTGGCGGGGGCTTCCGCCGTCGACGGATCGGCGAACAGTGAGAGGCTGCGAGGGGTGGGCATGACACGCTTCCGGATCACCTGAAGCGGAGGGCTCCTCCCTCTCGGTCCTTCAGGCTCGCCTCGCCCCGCCCTTCCTCCACCCTTTGACGGGGCGTGGTGATCACCACAACGAAACACCGCCCCGACAGACGCCGGGGCGGTGCCGTCGTTCGCGAGACTCAGGCGGCCGCACAGGATTCCAAGGCCGCCTGGCCCGAGGGCGTGACCACGAAAGCGCCCGTCCCGTCGTCGCTATCGGATCCGGGCTCGACGTCGTCTCTCCCAGTCGAGTCAGCACCGTCGAGGCCATCCTCCTCCACGGGCGCCGCCCAGGACAGGCTCGCCGGCGCCCAGGTCCGGCTCGCGGCCTGTTCGGCGACCCAGTCGACCAGCTCGGTCTTCCTCAGCGACTTCGTCCGCTCGTCCTCGGCGCCCATGGTCTCGAGCATCCCCATCAGCAGGCCCTTGGAATGGGGCTGCAGGAAGGGCGCGTCGGGCGTCCAGTGCAGGGTGATGTCGGCCTGGCAGAGCGCAGCCAGTTCCGCCGCCTCGGCCCGGGCGCTGCGCCGGATCGAGAAGGTCCGTTCTTCGCGGACATCGAGGCTGACGGCGGTCAGTTCCGCCAGCAGTCCCATCTTCTCGCCATGGGGCAGACCGTGGACCCAGGCGATGACCGTCTCGCCCGAGGCTTCCCACGCGGCCCGACGATCCTCGAGACGCCGGCGGACCTCGCCGTCCAGAGCGTCGATGACCCGGCCGTTGGCCGGGTTGAAGCCGGTCGCCGTGATCGCCAGGGCCGAGTCCGAGCGTGCGACATGCGCGCGCCGGACGAGAACGGTGAACAGGCGGGCGACCAGGGCCGTCAGAGCGGCGCCGGGATCATCCGCCAGGGCACGGATCAGACCCCGCGTCGCCACATCGGTCCGCACGGCATGCAGGGCGTGGTTCACGCCTTCGGTGTCGGGCTCGGGGGCCTGGACTTCGGGTGGAGCATAGGCCGGCGGTGTCGGCAAACGCCGCGAGGCCTCGGGTTCGCCCTCGTCATCTGCGTCCTCGATCTCGGGCTCCTCGGGCGTGTAGCAGCGCACCTCGACGCCCGCGCCCGAGGCCGGCCACATGACCATGGTCGTCACGACCCGGCCGCCGCATCCGGTCTGGTCCGCCGCGATCCGGGCGTGGATCATGTCGACGATCGCGAGGTCGGCGGCATCGGGCCGCTCGACATCCTCCAGGGCCACCCGGGCCGCTTCGACCCGTTCGTTATAGACCTCACGCTGGGCCCGGTAGCGCGCCATCTCCTCGGCCGGCAGGGACCCGCCATAGACATAGCCGAGTGCTTCGAGGTCATCGGGCAGTTCCGGCTCCGGCCCGGCGGTGACATGGACCGCGATCCCTTCGGCCTCGAAGACCGCGGCGATCCCGCGAGCACGCCGGGTCCAGACCTCGGTCAGGATGTCCGGGTCGAGCAGGACCGGGACCAGTTCGCCGAAGAGGTCGGTCTCGGTCCGCCCACCCGCTGCGCCATAGGCCTGCGGATCGACGAGGGCGCAGCGACGATCGCGGGTGGTGACCCGGGCGTCGTCGAGACGCTCGATGATGCGCCAGTCCTGGAAGCCGTGGCCGTCCAGCGCGGCCTCGGCCAGTTCCTCCTGCTCGGCCTTGTCCGGCAACCGGGCGAGGAGCTTGGCCTGCTTCAGGGTCATCCGGCCGGATTTGAGCGCGACGATGGCCGCCGACGGCAGGCCAGCCAGGGCGGCCAGACGCTTGATCTCGATCTCGGCGTATCCGAGCGCCCGCGCGATGACCTCAATCGTGAGCTTCGACTGCAACATCCGGCCGATCGCGGCGATGATATCGGCGACATGGACCGGCACGGCGGTATTGGTCAGCAGGACCGCCGCCGCCTGGCGCGCCGGATCGGTCTCGACATAGGCACGGACCGGATAGTCCTCGTCGATGTCACCGGCCTCCAAAAGAAGCGCCAACGCCAGTCGACGACGACGCCCGTCGAGCGCCATGAAGGCCTGCTCCTTCTTGCCGCGTCCGGGCCGGACGGTGACCGGTTGAAGTTGGCCGGCCGCCTTGAGGGTGGCGGCCAGGGTCGGGATGTCGTCGTCGGGCGGTTCGCCGTGTCGCAGGTTCTCGCGGGCGATGCCGAGATCGGCGAGCCGGACGATGCGTTCGACCGGCGTGAAGATGACGGCCGGGACGGACGCCGCGGGGGTGATGACGGGAACAAGGTCGGTCATGAGGTCTCTCCGGCCGGACGGCGAGGCTCATCCTCGCCGCTCCGGCGCCCCTCAGCGCCCTCCCTCCTCCCTTTCGCCGCCGCCACCGCCACCTCGTTCCAGTCGCCGAAGGGCGGACCGGGCCAGACAACGCGCACGCGGAGGCCCTCGGCCAGCAGCCGTCGGCGCAGCCGCGACGCGGCGTCCTGTCCGACTTGGCCGCGGTCTGCGGCGATGAGGACGTGGCGCACGATGGACGGCGGCGACCAGACCGCCAGATTGTTGGCGGCCAGCAGGGCCCAACCCGGGAGCCCGAAGCGTTCGGAGGCCGACAGGGTGGTGGCCACGCCCTCCGCGACCAGCATCCGTTCAGCGGCCGGAAACAGGCGAACCGCTGCGCCGGGCGGAACCTGGCCGACGGTTTTGCGGACCAGCCACAAGTCGGTCGCGGCCCGCCCGTTGGGATCCAGGTAGGTGATCTCGACGGCTGTCAGCCGGTCGTCATCGTCACTGATTCGCGCGAGCAGAGCCGGTCGCGTCCGGCCGCCCTCGCGATAGACCGACACCGGCGCCTGCGGATGAAACCCGAGATTGAGGCCCGAACGCCCGGCCCGGATTGCGCGGCGGTTCAGATGTCGGTTGGCGGGATCGTCAGGCTGAAGAGCGACGTGTCCGGCCCAGAGGCGCGCGGCCGTCTCCCGACGTACGCGGAGATCCGGCCTAGGCGTGGAGACACCGCCCTGCCCCCCGCCGGTCAAACGGCCGGCCTCGTCGATGAAGCCCTTGGCGCGCAGGTCGTCCCGAGCGGTGCGCCAGTCGGCGCCGCCGAAACCATGAATGACGACCCGGCCCTCGGTCAGAAGGAGCGAGACCGACCGGTCGTCGGCGCTGTGGCCGGGCGCGGGAATGCTGGCGCGCGCACCGCCGTTGTAGAGGTCGCCGCCCAGGGCGGCGACGAGGGCGCGCAGGCTCACGGGATCAGCCCGGCGTTTCGCAGGCTCGTCGTCCCGTCGCGGCCGATGATCAGGTGATCGTGGACCGCGATGTCGAACAGTTTGGCCGCCGCGAGGATCTTGCGGGTCAGGACGATGTCGGCCTGGGACGGCGTCGGATCGCCGGAGGGATGATTGTGGACGAGGATGATCGAGGCCGCCGACAGATCCAGCGCCCGGCGAACGATTTCCCGGGGATAGACCGGGGCGTGGTCGATCGTGCCATGACCCACCATCTCGTCGCGCAGCAGCTGGTTCTTCCTGTCCAGAAACAGCGCCCGGAACTGCTCGCGCGGTTCTTCCGCCAGGGCCAGGCGAAGATAGGCGAGCAGGGCCGACCAGGACGAGACGACCGGGCGCCGGGCCGCCTCGCAGCGAGCCAGCCGCTCGCAGAGCAGGCGCAGGAGCTTGAGGTCGGTGAGGGCCACCGGGCCGACGCCGCCGACGCGGGCAAGCTCGGGCAGGTCCGCCGACGCGATGGCGGCCAGGCTTCCGAAGCGTGCGAAGAGGCGCGACGCCGCCCCGTGGGGGTCTGCACAGGACGGCCCCCGCGTCAGCATCAGGCCGAGCAGGGTGACGTCGTCGAGCGCAGCGAGCGACCCGACGTCCGGGCCCTCCGTCTGAAATCGGGCGTCGTGGTCGATCTCTGGAAGGGGTCTCATGGCGGATGTCTCCGTGCACCGCTCCCAATCGGAGCGACCGCCTCCGCCCTTCCTTTCCCCAACAAGCGAGACATCAGCGCTTGGCGTGATCGACCGATCGCGCCACCCTGGGCCGATGAGATGGCTGCTTGTCCTCGCTTTCGTCGTCGCCGTTCCCGCTGCGGCCCATGCCGACCCTTGCGAGGGTCGGTTGCCGTCGCGCGCCGGCGAGACCTTCTCGGGCGTAGTTCGCTATGTCGGAGACGGCGACAGTCTGTGCGTCGGAAACGCGAGCGATCCCGCGGCCTGGATCGAGGTCCGGCTTTCCGATTTCAACGCGCCCGAACTGCACAGCCCGACCGGGCGAGCCGCCCGCGACCGGCTCGTAAATCTGGTGCGAGGTCGTGGGCTGGACTGTATCGCCGTACGGGGCCGGAACGGTCAGGTCATCGTCTATGACCGGGTCATCGCCTCATGTCGTCTGAACGGCCGAAGGGTCGGCGATCTCCTTCGCGCGGCCGGGGGTCGCGAGGGCGGCCACTAACGCATATGCGCCTGTGCAGAGGCGAGGCGGACCGAGAACTCGTCGTCCGCTCGCGGTGGTCTGTCGAACCTGGCCGGTCCGAGCATGAGGTTTCGTTTCCCGCAGGATCAAGGTCGAGGAAGTCGCCAAATGTGTGGAGGGGGCGACACCTTGACCCAAATCGACGCCCTCTGGTTTCGCGTTCGGTATCGTACGCAACCAAACCCGGTCGGTCGCCTTCACATCGGTGCGGCGGAGCGACTGGATTGAATGGACCGGCCAATCGTTTTGATCGTGGATGATGAGACCCTCATCGCCGCGATGGTCGAGCTGACGTTCGACGACGCGGGATTCGATGTCCGATCCGCCATCAGTGCGACAGACGCTTCCGATCAAATCGTGGACCTTGGTGATCGCCTTTCCGCGCTCGTCACGGATATCAGACTTGGCGACGGTCCCAACGGATGGGCTGTGGCCGGAGACGCGAGGACGCGACTGCCGCTGCTTCCCGTTGTCTACATGACCGGTGATAGCGCAGCGGATTGGACAGCCTTCGGTGTGCCGAAAAGCGTCTTGGTCCAGAAGCCGTTTGTCGGCGCCCAGGTTCTCGCCGCCGTCACCACGCTGATGAACTCTGACAACAGCGATTCAACATCGGGATCCTAGTTTCCGCGCCGTCAGGTCACCCCGCCGAGTGACGCCAAACGCGTCGGCCGCCTGGTTCATCGACCGCCCCCAACCGAGGACGGATCGCGGCGCCGATCGGGAAATGAGGCCCGCGACGCCGCGACACAGGCGCGCCTAGTGCGGGCGGATATCGGTCACCTGAGCCGCCGGTCCCTTGACCGTCACATCGAACTCGACCTGTTCTCCGACCTTGGCCTTTTGGAGGACCGTCGGTGTCGCGGTGAAGGCCATCGTCATCGCAGGCCAGTTGACGCCGGGGATGGGCCCATGGTCGATCGTGACCGTTCCCGCAGCGGGATCGACCGCCGTAACGGCGCCGGCGCCGGTGCCGGACATTTCGCCCATCGCCGCCATCGGCGTTCCCGACATTTCGCCGGCCGGCGCCGCGGCGGCGCTCGTCGGCTCGGCGGGGGCGGTATCGGTCTTCTGACCGCACGCGGCCAGAGCGAGAGCCAGACCGGCGGAGAGGATGAGAACGGGCTTCATGGAAAACTCCTGTTTTGAAGCGGGGGTGAAACTCTTCGCCGACGTCGGAGAAGCAGGTAGCCAGCCGGGATCACCAGCATGGAGAGCAAGGGCGCCGTCAGCATGCCGCCGATGACGGGGGCGGCGATGCGGCTCATGACCTCCGACCCGGCGCCGTGGCCGATCAGGATGGGGAATAGGCCGGCGAGGATGACGGCCACGGTCATGGCCTTGGGGCGAACCCGCAAAAGCGCGCCTTCTCGAACAGCGCGTTCGACCTGATCGGGGTCGGGCGTCGGTCCCCGGTCCGCGAGGGCGTGCTTGAGATAGATCAGCATGACCACCCCGAACTCGGCGGACAGGCCGGCCAGGGCGATGAAGCCGACGCCGGTGGCGACCGACTGATGATACCCGAGCAGATAGAGCATCCAGACGCCGCCGGTCAGGGCGAACGGCAGGGTGGCCATGATCAGGAGCGCCTCGTCGAAACGACCGAAGGTCAGGTAGAGGAGGATGAAGATGATGACGAGCGTGGCGGGAACCACGATCTTCAGACGCTCGGCCGCCCGCTGCAGATATTCGAACTGACCCGAATAGGCGATCGTGACGCCAGGACGGGCCGGCACATCCCTGGCGACTGCCTTCTGCAGATCCTTAACGACAGAGGCCATGTCCCGCCCCCGCACATCGACATAGACCCAGGTAGAGGGCCTGCCGTTTTCGGATTTCAGCATCGGCGGCCCATCGGCGATGGTCAGATGGGCGACCGTCGCCAAGGTGATCTGCTGGCCTGAAGGCGTCAGGACCGGTAGCGCACGCAACTCGTCCAGGCTGTCGCGCCGTTCACGCGGGTAGCGGACGCTGATCGGATAGCGGGCGAGACCCTCGACCGTTTGTCCAACGGTTTCACCTCCGACGGCGCCCGAGACGATGGACTGGACATCGGCGATATTGAGCCCGTATCGCCCGGCGGCCTGACGGTCGATATCGATATCGACATAGCGCCCGCCGGTCAGGCGTTCGGCCAGGGCGGAGGTCACGCCCGGCACGGTCTTGGCGACCTCCGCGACCCGCGCCGCGACCCGGTCGATCTCGGCCAGGTCGGCTCCGGAGACCTTGACCCCGACCGGGCTCTTGATGCCGGTCGCCAGCATGTCGATCCGGTTGCGGATCGGCGAGACCCAGAGGTTGGCCAGCCCAGGGGCCCGCACCACGCGGTCCAGTTCCTCGACCAGCTTCTCCGGCGTCATGCCGGCCCGCCACTGGTCGCGGGGCTTGAACTGGATGGTGGTCTCGAACATCTCCAGCGGCGCCGGATCGGTCGCGGTCTCGGCGCGTCCGGCCTTGCCGAACACCGTGGCCACCTCCGGCACGGATTTGATCATCCGGTCGGTCTGCTGGAGCAGTTCGCTGGCCTTGGCGATGGACAGCCCCGGCAGGGCGGAGGGCATATAGAGAAGGTCACCCTCGTCCATCGGAGGCATGAACTCGCCGCCGAGTTGGCTCAGCGGCCACGCGGTCGTGGCGAACATCAGGGCGGCGATCACCAGGGTGGCTCTGGGTCGCCTGAGCACCCAGTCCAACGGCCGGCGATAGATCCGTGTCAGCGCGCGATTGATCGGATTGCTCTGTTCAGCGGGAATCCGGCCCCGGATCAGATAGCCCATCAGGACGGGAACCAGGGTGATCGAAAGGATCGCCGCCGCCGCCATCGCATAGCTTTTGGTGAAGGCCAGGGGCGCGAACAGCCGACCTTCCTGGGCCTGGAGCGTGAAGACCGGGATGAAGGACAGGGTGATGATCACCAGACTGAGGAACAGCGCCGGTCCGACCTCGACGGCAGCCTTGGTGACCACGGTCCAGCGGGTCTCGCCGTCCAGCTTCCTTTCGGGATGGTCGTGCTCCCAACGCTCGATGTGTTTGTGGGCGTTTTCGATCATCACAACCGCCGCATCGACCATGGCGCCGACGGCGATCGCGATGCCGCCCAGCGACATGATGTTGGCGTTCACCCCCTGAACCTTCATCAACAGGAAGGCCGCCAGCACGCCCAGCGGCAAGGTCAGAATGGCGACCAGGGCCGAGCGGGCGTGCCACAGGAACAGACCGCAGACGAGGGCGACGATCAGGAACTCTTCGAGCAATTTGGTCGACAGGTTGGACACCGCCCGGTCGATCAACTTGGAACGGTCGTAGGTGGTGACGACCTCCACCCCGGCGGGCAACCCGGCCTTCAGGGTCTCCAACTTGTCCCGGACCGCCTTGATAGTCGCCCGCGCATTCTCGCCCGAGCGCAGGATGACGACGCCGCCGGCGACCTCGCCCTGACCGTTCAGTTCGGCGATGCTGCGTCGCATCTCCGGGCCGATCTGGACCGTCGCGACATCGCCCAGCGAGACCGGGACGCCTCCGGCCGCCGTGCGAACGGGGACGGCGCGGAAGTCGTCGAGCGTCGTCAGATAGCCGTTGGCCCGGACGATATATTCCGCCTCGGCCAGTTCCAGAACCGAGCCGCCCGCCTCGCCGTTCGCCCGCCGGATCGCCTCGACGACCTGGTCCTGGCGGACGCCGAAGGCCGCCAGCTTGTCGGGATCGAGCACCACCTGATACTGGCGAACCATTCCGCCGATGGCGGCGACCTCAGACACGCCCGGCACGGTCTTGAGCTCGTAGCGCAGAAACCAGTCCTGAAGGCTGCGGAGCTGCGCCAGGTCGTGGCGACCGGTGCGGTCCACCAGGGCGTATTCGTAGATCCAACCCACGCCGGTCGCATCCGGGCCGAGCGCGGGCCGAGCGCTGTCGGGCAGTCGTGACTGAACCTGGCTGAGATATTCCAGCACCCGCGACCGGGCCCAGTAGAGGTCGGTTCCATCCTTGAACAGCACATAGACATAGCTGTCGCCGAAGAAGGAATAGCCGCGAACCGTTCTGGCGCCCGGCACCGAGAGCATGGTCGTCGCCAAAGGATAGGTGACCTGGTTCTCCACGATCTGCGGAGCCTGTCCAGGATAGGAGGTGCGGATGATGACCTGGACGTCCGACAGGTCCGGGAGGGCGTCCACGGGCGTGCTTCTCACTGCCCACAGGCCGGCGGCCAGAAGGGTCAGCGCCGCCATCAGGACCAGAAACCGCCCCTTGACCGAGGCGCGGATGATGGCGGCGATCACTGATCCGCCTCCATCGGGGTCGCTTGCGCCTGTGGGGTGGCGGCCCCGTCGATCGGGCGAGCCTCCACGCCCGAGAGGCTGGCCTCGGAATCGATCAGGAACTGCCCCGAAGCGATGATCCGCTCGCCCACGGCGAGCCCTGCGAGGATCTCGGTCTGCCCTCCCGCTTCCCGGCCGACACGGACCTGGGCGGGCTGGTAGCGGCCTTCCGCCAACGCCAGCATCACCAGGTTCCGCGTCCCGGTGCGGATCACGGCTTCGGAGGGAACCAGCAGCGCGGGCGCGCCGCCACCGCCGAAGACGATCTGGCCATACATGCCGGGGCGCAGCCGCCCGCCACGGTTCGGCATCTCGACGCGGCCGGTCAGGGTGCGGCTGTCGCCCGACACCTCCGGCAACAGGGCCGTCAAACGCCCCGCGAACCGCTCGGAGGGAAAGGCCGAGAGTGTGACCTCGACGCCCTGACCGGTCCGGACCTGACCCGCCAGGGTCTCCGGGATCGCCGCATTGAGCCAGACGGTCGAGAGACCGCTGACCTCGGCCAGGGTCATGCCCTGGGCCACCGTCATGCCGGATCGCACGGACAGGGTGCGGATTGCCCCGCCGATCGGACTGGTGAGGGTGATGACGGTGCGGGGGCGGCCGCTCTGTTCCACCGAGGTGATCAAGGCGTCCGACATGCCGAGCAGAACGAGCCTCTGGCGCGCCGCCCGGATCAGGGACGTTTCGCCCGTGCGACGGACGGCCAGATATTCGCCCTGGGCGCCGCCCCAGCTCGGGATGAGAAGATCGGCCAGGGGCGCACCCGCCGCGATGACATCCCCGGGCGCGCGGTTGTAGACGCGCTGGACGAAACCGTCCGCACGCGCCTGCACCAGGGCGACGTCGCGCTGATTGAAATCGACCACCGCCGTGGCCGCCAGATCGCCGCCCAGCGTCCCCATCCGCGCGACCGCAATCCGCAGACCCAGGTTCTGGGTCAGGGCCGGATCGATCCGGACGCCGGCGGCAGCCGCTTCCGCCGGACCGCCGTCGTCCGCATATTTGGCGACCAGCGCCATGTTCATGAACGGGGATTGACCCGGCTTGTCGAACTTCCGATCCGGATACATCGGGTCATAGTAATAGAGCACCCGGCGCTCGCCCGCGTTCGGAGCCGCAACCCCGGCCTGATCGCCCTGCCGACCCAGGAAAACGCCCGCGCCGACGCCGATCCCGACCAGGGCAAGCACACCGATGGCGACACCGAGGCGATTGTTGCGAAACCCGCTCATTGGCCGCCTCCATAGGTCAGGCTGATCTCGGCGGCGTGACGGGTCACGACCGCCTCCTTGTCCAGGACATCCAGCCGGGCCTCGGCCACGGCGGTGAAGGTTTGAACCACCTCGGCGAGGCCGATCCGTCCCGCCGCATAGGCGGCGGTTTCCAGATCGGACTGGTGAAGCGCGAGGGGCAGGATCACATCGCGGGCGCGCATCCATTGCGCATGGTCAGTGGCGTGCTGGGCGAGGTCGGCCTCAAGCTCCGCCTGCAGCTGGCGGCGCTTGCCGTCCCGCTCGACGGCCACCCGCGCCGCGTCAGCCGTGCGGGCGGCGATGATGGGCTGCTGACGCTCCCGCTGGAAAAGGGGAAGGCTGACGCTGGCGCCGAGGGACAGCATGTCGCCGAAGCGGGGATCCCGTCGCTGGTAGCTGGCCTGCATCGACCAGTCAGGACGGGCGCCGGCGCGCGCGAGGTCGATTTCCGCCTGGGCCTGGCGATCGCGAGCCCCATAGGCCCTCAGTTCGGGCAGATCGTCGAGACCGGCCCTCAGGATCACTGGCTCGGGGGCATCCTGCGGGGGAGAGCCCTCAACGCTGGGATCCGGATCACCCGTCCAGCGTGTCAGGATCGCACGCGCCGTCTGGCTCTGCGCGATCAATTCGGTGCGGCGGTCGTCGAGCGCCGCCCTCAGGCGCGCCACCTCCAGAACCGTGGCGGGCCGATCGGAGCCCGAGGCCACGCCGGCTGGAACCGTGTCCCAGAGCGGCTCGAGTGTGGCGAGGATATCGTCCAGAGCCGCCAGTTTGCGACCCGCATAGTAGAGGTCAATCCACGCAAGGCCCGCCGCAATTCTAACTTCCCTCGAGGCCACAGCGTTGTTTGAGATCGCCACGCCGACAGCCGATTCCGCCAGGCTCCGCTCGGCGCGCCGACGCGCCCGGCTCGGCAGGTCCTGCTCGATGCCGACCCGCAGCGCGGTGAAACTGTCCTCGCCGAACCGTCCGGCCGCGGGGCCGCTCACGGGAAACCCGTCCAGTCCGAAGGCGAGGCGGGGATCGGGCAGTCGCCCCGCGGCGGTGACCGAGGCCTCTGCGGCCTCCACCCCCAGGGCGGCCGCACGCAAATCAGGGGCGTCCGAGGCCGCGCGGGATAGCGCGGCCTCAAACGTCAGGGGCTCGGCCCGAACCGGAACGGCCCCGGCGGAAACGATCAAGGCGAGGGCCGAAACCGGACCGAGCGCCCGCATTACATCATGCCCCGATGAGCGGTGTCGGGGCAGGACGGCATCGCCTTCGCGGTTCGCCGCCCGGCAAGGGCATGACACGATGCGCTCATGTCGCTGGAGTCGGTGTGTCCACGATGGACGCAGAGGATGCGTCGAAAGACGTCGTGCGGGACCGAAGACGGCGGCGCGGCGCGGCGAACGCAGTCGCCATGGAACGCGGGTTGGGCGTTCGCCGCGGCAGGCAGGGTGAACAGGGCGATGGAAGCCGCAACAGCGGCCCCCGCCAGAAGACGGATGGACATGGAAATTCCTTCAAAACAGAGGGTTGGCCAAAAAGGGCGCGGACCCGAAAAGCGGGATGTTTCTTTGCGACCGACGGCGGCGCGCGAAGCGGCGCGCGAAACCGAGGGGTCAGGCGTGAAAAATCAGGCTTGCTGTTTTGGAGGGGCGTAGAGGGGCGCCGGGCTATCTCCGACGCGTGTGTCGTTGACAGAGGCGAAGGCCGCGGATCGCGGTGCGATCAGGCGCGACAGGACAAACGGAGGGACGATCGGAGGCGCTACCGCCGTGCAGCCCATCTTGGCCATGCAGTCGCCCGCCATGCCCTTGCTGCAGTCGCCCATCTTGCCGGACTGGCCGTCGGCCATTCGCATGGCTTCGTCACATCCCGGCATCGAGGACATGGCGGCCTGGCTCTGGAATACCTGGACCGGGGTCGCATGGGCGCTGGTCTGACCGATGAAACCGGCTAGGGCCAAGGCGACGAGAAGGGTGCGGAGCAGGTTCCACATGGAACGCAATTCTAGGCGCGCTACCCACCCTGATGTCAATCCCGTTTCGTTTCACGCTCCGTCAAGGACACTGGCGGGAGGAGGAAGCTCGTCAGGCCGTTTGGGAGCGGACGGGCGCCCCGGGTTTCAGGTTGAACCCGACAATCAACGTCATGGCCGTCACGGTCTGGGCGATGACCGTCTCCCAGGTCGGGAAAACGCCCAACACGTCGAGTCTCGGGATCCACGACAGCGGATGCAAGTCGATCAGACCCGCCTCCTGGAGGCCGGACACGCCCTTGCCGGCGAGGACGACGGCCAGGACCGCCAGCAGGATCGAACTAAGGCCGAAGAATTTGCCGATCGGCAGACGTCGGCTGTAGCCGAGCAGGGCCCAGGCGATCAGGCCGAGCGTGAGGGCGGCGGCGGCCACCCCGAGGAGGAGGGCGACGTGACCGCCCTGGCTCCAGAGCGCGACCAGGAACAGGATGGTCTCGAAGACTTCGCGATAGACGACCACGAAGGCCAGCAGGAACAGGAACCAGGCCGAGCGGCGAGACAGGGCGTTGGACATCTTGTCGCGAATATAGGCCTGCCAGGCGTCCGCCCGGCTCTTGCCATGCATCCAGATTCCGACGGAAACGAGCACCAGGGCGGCGACCAACGACCCGAAACCCTCGGTGAGTTCACGGCTTGCGCCGCTGATCGAGATCAGGAAGGTCGCCGCCGCCCAGGTAAGCACTCCGGCCGCGAGGGCCGAAACCCATCCGCCGTGGACATAGACCGAGACTTCGGTTCGACCGGCCTTCTTCAGGAACGCCAGGATGGCGACAACGATGAGCAAGGCCTCAAGCCCCTCGCGAAGCAGAACCGTAAAGGCGCCCGCAAAGGCGGCGCCCGCGCTCGTGGTGTTGGTGGCCAGCGCGCGCTCCGCCAGATCCAGCAGTCCATTGGCGCGTTCCGCGCTGGCCACGACAGCCGGCACGCCCGCGTCCTGGCTGACGGCGCTGCGCAGGTCCGCCATGCCTTTTTCGATCCGCCGCATCAGAGCGCCATCGCGAGCGGACAGCACCGGCTCCAGAGGCTCGAAGCCGTCGAGATAGGCCGCCAGAGCCAGGTCGCCGGCGCGCTGGCGGTCGCCGGAACGGTAGGCCTCGACGGTCGCCGCGATCTTTTCCCGCGCGATCGACAGCGTTCCGCCCGCAGCGCGATCGTTCAGGGCTGCAGGGTTCGCGCGAAGATAGGCGAGGACAGGCCGCGCCTTGTCGGCGCCGATCACAGTGGCCAGTTGAGCTTCGCTGGTGGCCGTGAGGGCCTGCAGGTTCGGCAGCGCACGCTGAACGTCAACATCCGTCTTCCAGATCGTCTCGCCTTTCGCCCGGTCCGCGGAGGTGAACGACAGGCCGTTTACATAGTAGGCCAGCCCCCATCGATCGTTTTCTGGCAAGTCCGAGAAGCTGGCCATCGCGGTGCCGTCCAGACCCTGCTGGATCACCTGATAAAGGGCGAAGGGACTGCGTTCGCGGGCGCGCTCCCGATCGCTGAAGGCCACGGGGTGAGGGTTCAGCCCAACGGCTCCGGCGCCGTCTGCGTGGCCCGTGGCGCCGTGGCAGATCGCGCAGGTGTCGGCGTAGAGCGCCGCCGCCCGCTTCATGTCCGGCAGACTGGTCGGGGCGAGCGCAGCCGGATAAGCCGAGAGAAGATCGGCGGCGAGCCGCCTGGCGGCCATGGCGACGTCGCCGGAGGGCGCTTTCTGTGTGATCTTCTGTCTGAGATCGCGCACCTGGATAAGCAGGGCCGGTTTGCTCGCGTTGTCGGGCAGGGCCTCGATCCTGGCTTCGGCCGACGCGGCGAATTCGTTCATCTCGGCGAATTCGCCCGCGCTCACGACCTGCCCGTCTTGCACCGCTCCGCGATAGTCCACGGCCAGATAGTCCAGCAACCGCCAGGCGACCCGGGGGTCGGCGGTGGCCTGGGCGTTGACTGTGGACACGCCCACCAGACCCGCGAGAGCAAGGGCGAACAGAAAACGGGTGATCAGACGGGTCATGCAAACGCGATAGGCGCTCTGCAATTGCTTCGCAATACAGATGTCGACCGCCTGGCGGGTTTCGTCTCAGGCCATCGAAATTCGCCGGGCGAACGCCCTTGCGTCTCTCAATGGCTCTGATGCAGGCATTCGGCGTGGTCGCCGAGCACCTCGATCACCCGACAGTCCGCCGACGACCCCTGCGGACAATCGGTCATCCGCGCCACCTCCATGCGTAACGCCGTCAGCCGCGCGATCTTGTGATCGATCGCCGCAAGGTGGGAGCGTGCGAGGCTGTCGGCGCCCTCGCACGGACCGGTCGGATCGCCGGCCAGGGCGAGGAGTTCGCGAATGGGCTCGATCTCGAAACCCAGTTCGCGGGCGTGTCGGATGAAGCGCAGCCGCTTCAGGTCGCTCTCCTCATAGAGCCTGCGGTTGCCGTCCGTGCGCGGCGGCGAGGGCAGAAGTTCGATCTGCTCATAGTATCGGATGGTCGGAACCTTGATCCCGCAGGCCTTCGAGGCCCCGCCGATTGTCACGCCCTGGCTCATTTTCCGCTTGCTCCTCTAGTCGCTAGAGGAAGTAGCGTCGCCCTCAGTTTGAGACAAGGAGCCGGTGATGTCAGCGCAAACGATCGAAAGCCGATACCGTGTGACCGGCATGGACTGCGCCGGCTGCGGTCGCAAGATCGACACCGCCATACGGCGGCTCGCCGGTGTCGAGGAGGTGTCGGTCAGCGTCTCATCGGGCGTTCTCAAGGTTCAACATGGCGGCGCGGTCGGCGACGACGTGGTCCTGCAACAACTCCGAAACCTCGGCTACGAGGGCGAAGCCGACACCCCGGCCGCCGATGTGGAGGTCCACGCCCACCTCCATGGAGCCCCCGGCGATGCGGATCGGCCCTGGTGGGCGACCGGCAAGGCGCGATTGACGGCGGCGTGCGGCATCGCCCTGCTGCTGGCCTATGGCCTCGGGTCCGCATTTCCGGCGATCGAACGCTATGTGTTCCTGGCCGCCTTGGCGGTCGGGTTGATTCCGGTTGGACGGCGCGCGATCTCGGCGGCGCGCTACGGCACGCCCTTCTCCATCGAGATGCTGATGTCGATCGCCGCCATCGGCGCCGTCTTCATCGGCGCGGAAGAAGAAGCCGCCGCTGTCGTCCTGCTCTTCCTGGTCGGCGAGATGCTTGAAGGCGTGGCCGCCGGTCGCGCTCGCAAGAGCATCCAGGGCCTGACGGCGCTGGTGCCCAAGACCGCCCTGGCGGAGGTGGATGGGGCCACGAGGGAAGTCCCCGCCGAGACCTTGGCGATCGGGGAGACCGTCCTGGTGAGGCCCGGCGACCGGGTCCCGGCCGATGGCGACATCCTGGACGGGGCGGGCGAGATCGACGAGGCGCCGGTGACCGGGGAGAGCGTCCCCCGACGCAAGACCGTCGGCGATCCCGTCTTCGCCGGCACGATCAACGGCNNCGGTGACGGGCGAGAGCGTGCCCAAGCGCAAGGTCGAGGGCGATCCTGTGTTCGCCGGCACGATCAACGGCGGCAGCGTCCTGCGGGTGTGTGTGACGGCCGCCGCCGCCGACAACACCATCGCCCGGGTCGTCAAGCTGGTGGAGGAGGCCCAGGAGTCAAAATCGCCGACCGAACGGTTCATCGACCGGTTCTCGAAGGTCTATACGCCGGCCGTGCTCGTGGTCGGCGCCCTGGTCGCCGTTGTTCCTCCGCTGCTGTTCGGCGGGGTCTGGAGCGACTGGATCTACAAGGGTCTGGCGATCCTTCTGATCGGGTGCCCCTGTGCGCTGGTCATCTCGACACCGGCCGCCATTGCGGCGGGCCTGTCGTCGGGGGCCCGACGCGGCCTGCTGATGAAGGGCGGCGCCGTGCTTGAGACGCTCGGCAAGATCACCGCCATAGCCCTGGACAAGACCGGCACGCTCACGGCGGGCAAGCCTGTCGTCACCGACATCGTTGGCGGAGCGCGGGATGGGTCCGCCGTCCTCGCTCTCGCGGCGGCGCTGGAGACGGGATCAAGCCATCCGCTCGCCCTGGCGATCCTCGGCCGCGCGAAATCTGACGGGGTTGAGATGCTGACCGCGAGCGAAACCCAGGCGATCGCCGGAGAAGGGGTGGAAGGCGTCGTCGCCGGTCATCGTGTCTTCCTGGGCTCGCCGCTGGCCGTGGCAAGGCGGGCCTCGCTGACCCCGGAGCAGGACGTCGAGATCGCGGCCTTCAATGCGGACGGAAAGACTGTCTCCGTCATCGTGGTCGACAGGGAGGTCGCCGGGTTCCTCGCCATGCGAGACGAGGCGCGGCCCGACGCCGTGTCGGGCCTCACCAGCCTGAAGGCGCGCGGCATCAGGCTCGTGATGCTGACGGGCGACAATCGCCGCACGGCGGAGGCTGTCGCGTCCGGTCTCGGCATCGAGGCGCGAGCTGAACTCCTGCCCCAGGACAAGCTGCGGATCGTCAAGGAACTCCAGGCCGAAGGGTTCGTGGTCGCCAAGGTCGGCGATGGCATCAATGACGCTCCCGCCCTGGCCCAGGCCGACGTCGGGATCGCCATGGGCGGCGGCACGGATGTCGCCCTGGAGACGGCTGACGCCGCCGTCCTTCACGGGCGCGTCCAGGACATCCCCGACATGATCACCCTGTCGAAAAGCGTGATGGGCAATATCCATCAGAACATCACGATCGCCTTGGGGCTGAAGGTCGTGTTCCTCGTCACGACCGTTCTCGGGATCACAGGTCTCTGGCCGGCCATCCTGGCGGACACCGGCGCCACGGTCCTGGTCACCGCGAACGCGATGCGGCTCCTCCGCTGGAGACCGAAGACCTGAGCTGAAGTCAGGCGACGGCTTGGGACCCGATCCGGTCCGTGGGCCGGCTTTAGCCCTCGCCCGCCATGCCGCCGGGACGTTCGGCTTGGGCCAACCCCTCGACCGAGCCGTGGTCAGCGGAGGGTCGGTCGCCTTCGTCGATCATGGCGGAGGGCTTGGACGACTCAGCCTCGCCTGAGACCGAAGCCGCAGGCTCCTCGGCCGGCGTGACGACAAGATCGCCGGTGTCGGACGGTTCAATGCGTTTTGAGGGGGTGGCCTCCGGGTTCGACATTTGGTTCTCGCTTTCGCCTCAAGAAAGGCCTGTCGTCCCGCCTTCGTTCCGGTCGCAGCCCTTCGCTCCCCTAAACCACCAGACCAATGGCGATGAAGCCGACCCAGCCTGCCGCGCACACAAGCCGGGCAGGCAAGCGCTTCACCATAACAAAGGTCGCCGCGCTCCCGAGGGTCAGGACCACAGCATAGCTGATGAAAAGGGCGGCTCCGAACGGGGCGAGCCGCGCCGCCATGAACAGGCCGGTCAAGGCGGATAGCCCTACGCCGATGACTGCGGTGACGATCTCGCCGATCAGGCCCAACGGCTTGTCCGGACGCTCCGGCCGGCGACGCCGACGCGGCGTCTGACGCACGGTGTAGGCCGGCGCGCGGCTGCGGATGGTCTTCCCGAATTTCGCCATGCGTGCTTGCCGGCCTAGGCGTGCGGCGTGTCGCCGTGTCCGGGACCCGTCCTGTCTCCGTCCGGACCGGGTTCGATCTGGACCGTCGCGTGCTCGATGCCGTGAACGTCTTCCAGCTGGGTCAGCACGGCGAACCGAACCGGCTCTGGCGGCAGACCTTCGGCGATGACGACATGCACGGACGCGTTCACGTCATCGCTGCTGACCCCCCACAGATGAAGGTCATGGACGTCGATCACGCCCGGCACGGCGGCGATGGTTGCTCGAACCGCCGGCAGCGACAAGCCTTTGGGCACGCCTTCCAGCAGGATGTGGGTCGTGTTCTTCAACAGGATCCAGGTCCGGGGCAGAACCCAGAGTCCGATACCGATGGCGACGATCGGATCGACCCAAGTCCAGCCCGTGATCATGATGACGATGGCGCCGCCGATGACGCCGACCGAGCCCAGCAGGTCGGCCCAGACCTCCAGGTAGGCGCCTTTGACATTGAGGCTCGTGTCGGCCCCGCCCGCCAGCAGACGCATGGACACGAGATTCACCACCAGGCCGAAGGCGGCGACGATCAGCATACCGGTCGAGCCCACAGGTTCTGGTGCGAACAGGCGGAGGACGCCTTCGTAGAGAACGTAGCCGGCCACCAGGAACAGCAGGACCGCGTTGAAGGTCGCGGCGAGGATTTCGAAGCGGCGGTAGCCGAAGGTACGCAGGTCGTCGGAGGCCCGCTCGCCGATCTTGATGGCCGCCAGGGCGATGGCGAGCGCGGCGACGTCCGTCATCATGTGCGCGGCGTCGGACAGCAGCGCCAGACTCTTGAACACGACCGCGCCGATCACCTCCGCGATCAGGAAGGTCGTCGTCAGAGCGAGCGCGATGGTCAGCCGTTTGCTGCTGGCCCCGGCGCCGTGGGAATGACCTTCACCCATTGGACAGATCTCCCGTCGGCTTGGCCAGCGGCCAGCGCAGAACCTCGACCGCTTCAAGCGTGATGGGCCCCAGATGTTCCAGGTCCGACAGGGTTTCGACGAAGGCGCGCAGCTTCGCCTCTTCGTCGAGGATCTCGATGACGACGGACTGGTCGTCGTCAAGCACATGGCGACGGTGCAGGTGGGGCGTATGCCCGAAGCCGACGAGGGCCTGGAGCACGGTCGCGCCCGCCACGCCGGCGGCGCGAGCGCGGGTGGTGACGACCTCGAAGACCTTCTGGTCGCCGAAATAGGCGCCTTCGTCGGTGTAGAGCCTCAGCAACTTGATCGATCCGTTCATGACGGGCCTCCAGAAAAGGGATGGACCCGCGCCGGCCGGAGGACGGCGCGGGTCGGGGTCATTCCGCCGGCGCCGGGCTCGGCAACGCGTCGTCGGCCGGTTCGCGGTTCCGCTTCTCGGTCGCGCCGAGGACCAGTTTGCTGATCGCCGGCAGGACGAGCAGGGTCAGCAGGGNNCCCGCCGATCACGACCATGGCCAGGGGTTTCTGCACCTCCGCCCCCGTGCCGTGAGCGAGCGCCATGGGCACGAAGCCGATGGCCGGGACCAGACCCGTCATGATCACGGGGCGAACCCGTTCCATGCAGCCTTCGATGATCGACCTGGAGAGCTCCATGCCCGCTTCCAGCCTCTGTCTAATGCTGGACATGACGACGAGGCCGTTCAGCACCGCGACGCCGGACAGGCAGATGAAGCCCACCGCCGCCGAGACCGAAAAGGCGATGCCCGTCAAAGCCAGGGCGAAGACGCCCCCCGCCAGGCCCAGGGGCACAGCGGCGAAGACAGCGATGGCGCGCCCGAACGTGCCCACGGCCAGGAACAGGACCGCGAAGATCGCCAGGAAGCAGATCGGCACGACCAGGGCCAGACGGTCGGACGCCGCCTTCAGGTTCTGGAATTGCCCGCCCCACTCGATCCAGGACCCCGCCGGCAAGGCGACGGTCTCGACCTTGGGCGTGGCTTCCCTGACGAAGGAGCCCACGTCGCGCCCGCGCACGTTCGACTGGATGACGACACGCCGCTTGCCATTCTCGCGGCTGATCTGGTTCAGACCTTCCGTGAAGCGGAACTGGGCGACCTGTCGAAGCGGAACGGACGCACGGGTGCGCCCCTCCTGCTCGGGCAGCATCACGGGGATGGCGCCCAGCGCGTCGAGGTCATGGCGGCTGGCGTTGGGCACGCGAACCACCACATCGAAGCGACGGTCGCCCTCGAAGACCTGACCGGCCTCGCGACCGCCCATGGACGCGGCGACGGTGTCGGCGACCTCCTGAACCGTCAGACCGAAGCGGGCGATGGCGGCGCGATCGAAGGCGACGTCCAGGGCCGGAGCCCCGTCGGTCTGTTCGACCTTCACATCCGCCGAACCCGGCGTCGCCGAGAGTTGGGCGGCGATCTGGTTGGCGGTGACGGTCAGCTTCTCCAGGTCGTCGCCATAAAGTTTGATGGCGACGTCGCCCCGCACGCCGGCGATCAGCTCGTTGAACCGCAGTTCGATCGGCTGGCTGAGTTCATAGGCATTGCCGACAAGGGCGCCCGCGGCGGCCTCGACCCGTTCGATGACGTCGGCCTTGGTGTCGACGCCGTCAGGCCACTCATCCTGGGGCTTCAGGATGATGAAACCGTCCGAGATGTTGGGCGGCATGGGGTCGGTCGCCACCTCGGCCGTGCCGGTCTTGGAGAACATCAGCTCGACTTCCGGCAAGCGGGTGACGGCCTTCTCGACCCCCACCTGCATGCGGAGAGACTGTTCGACGGCGGTTGAGGGCACGCGCTGCGACGCGAGCGCCAGATTGCGCTCGTCCAGGGTCGGGATGAACTCCTGACCGAGCAAGGTGAAGACGAAGGCGGCGAGGCCGAACAAGGTCACCCCCGCTGCGATGAAGGGCCAAGGCTTCGCCACGGATTGGCGGAGCACCGGCTCATATCTGGCCTTGATCCAGCGGATGACGAAGACGTCCTTCTCGGAGACCTTGTTGCGCATGACGAGCGCGACCATCGCCGGGATGAAGGTGATGGACAGGATGAAGGCCGCGATCAGGGCCAGCATCAGGGTGATGGCCATGGGCGAGAAGGTCTTGCCTTCGACACCCTGGAAGGTCAGCAGCGGCGCAAACACCAGAAGGATGATGGCCTGACCATAGACGGTCGGCTTGATCATTTCCTGGGTCGCGACCGTCGTTTCCTCCAGACGCTCGCGCAGAGTCAGCAGGCGACCCTCGTGATGCTGGCGTTCGGCGAGACGCCGCAGACAGTTCTCGATGATGATCACCGAGCCATCGACGATCAGACCGAAGTCCAGCGCGCCGAGGCTCATCAGATTGCCCGACACCCCCATGAAATTCATGCCGATGGCCGTCATGAAGAAGGAGATCGGGATGATCAGCACGGCGATCAGGGCGGCGCGGACATTGCCGAGCAGCAGGAACAGGGCGACGGCGACGAGGATGGCGCCCTCGATCAGGTTGCGCTGGACCGTCGCGATGGTGGCGTTGACCAGTTTGGAGCGATCCAGCACCGGCGTGACCTTGATGCCGGGAGGCAGGGATTTGACCGTCGCTTCCAATTGCTCGCCGACCGAGCGGGCCACGGTGCGGCTGTTCTCGCCGATCAGCATCAGGGTCGTCCCGATGACGACCTCGTGGCCGTTCATGGTGGCTCCGCCGGTGCGCAGGTCTCCGCCGAGGCGGACATTGGCGACGTCTCGAACCGCCACGGGAACCCCGCCGCGGGTGGCGACGATGGCTTCCTCGATCTGGCTGAGGCTGCGGATCCGGGCGTCGGCCCGCACCAGATAGGCCTCGCCGCCGCGTTCGACGAAGTTGGCGCCGACCGAAAGGTTGGCGGCTTCCAGACCGTCAGCGAGTTCGCTGAAGGAGACGCCGTATTGCGCCAGTCGGGTCGGGTCGGGCTCGACGACGAACTGTTTCTCGAACCCGCCGATGGTATCGACACCGGCGACCCCGTTCACCGTCCGCAACTGCGGCGCGATGATCCAGTCCTGCACCGTCCGGAGATAGGCGGCGCGAGAGACGTCGTCGGTCAACCGCTCCCCTTCCGGTGTCAGGAACGATCCGTCGGCCTGCCATCCGGGCTGACCGTTGCGCACCGTGGCGCCCCGTCCGCCCGGATTGGCGTAGTCGATGGCGTACATGAACACTTCGCCCAGACCCGTGGTGACGGGCCCGATCTGCGGCTGAACGCCCGTGGGCAGGCTTTCCTGGGCCTGAACGAGGCGTTCGCTGACCTGTTGGCGCGCGAAATAGAGATCGACATTTTCCTCGAAGATCACCGTGACCTGCGAGAAGCCGTTGCGCGACAGGGACCGGGTCGACTGCAGGCCGGGTATCCCGGCCATGGCGGTCTCGACGGGGAAGGTGACGCGCTTCTCGATCTCGACGGGTGAAAGCGAGGCGTCCTGGGTGTTGATCTGCACCTGGTTGTTGGTGATGTCCGGCACGGCGTCGATCGGCAGTCGGGTCAACTGCCAGGCGCCATAGGCGGAGACGAGCAGCACGAGCGCGATGATCATCCATCGCGCCCGTACCGACAGGGCCATGAGGTTGGCGATCATGTCAGTGCTCCGCCTCGCCCTTGCCCAGCTCGGCCTTCAACAGGAAGGCGTTGCGGGTCGCGATCGTCTGTCCCGCCGCAAGGCCGGATGTGATCTGGGCGCGCCCGCCGCTGCGTTGTCCAATCAGGACCGGCGTCGGCATGAACCCGGTCGCGGTGCGAACGAAGACGACGTCCCGGCCCTCGACGGACTGGATGGCTTCTTCAGGCACCGACACCCCGGCGGCTCCGCCCTGACCGTCGCGGGTCAGGATGCGAGCGGAGATCGCCTGACCGGGACGCAGCCCGGTGGTCGTCGAAGGCGTCAGCAGCACGGTGGCCGATCGGCTTTCGGAATCCACGCCAGGGGTGATCGACCGGACGACCGCATCAAGTTCGCCTTCGGGCAGGCTGATCCGGGCCCGGTCGCCGGACAGGATACGGCTGGCGTCCTGGGCCGAGACCGAGGCCTCGATCTGGACCTGCCGGATGTCGGCGACCCGGAACAATTCGGTGCCGGCGGTCACGAAGGAGCCCAGCACAGCCGGCGCGGCGGTGATCCGTCCGTTGATGGGGCTGACGACCCCGGTGCTGCGACCGTCTCCCGACACACGGGCGGCCGAGGCGGCCGAGGCCGTGCGCCGGGCCTCGGCCTCAGCCTCCGCGAGCACCGTTTGAGCGGCTTCCAGATCCTGGCGCGCCGTGATCTTGGCGTCGAACAGACGTTGTTCGCGGGCCAACCCCTGGCGTGCGGCGCTCAGGCGCGCCGAGGCCGTCGCCCGCTCGGCCGCGATGGTCGAGGCCTCGCGGCTTTCGATCAGGGCCACCGTCTGACCCGCCGAGACGGCGTCGCCGAGACGGAGGGAGAGCCGGCTGACCACGCCGTCGGCGCGGGCGGCCAGGACGGCTTCGCCCTGGGGTGTCCCGGCGACCGTGCCCTGGGCCACGATCTCGGAACTGAGCGCGCCGCCCTCGACCTGAGCCAGGAGGATGCCCGCGGCCTGGATTCGGCCGGCGTCCATCTCAAGGCCTTCGCCCTCGGCATGTCCGGCCTCGGCCTCGGCCGCAGGGGCTTCGGCGGGTTTGGAGTTCAGGCTCCAGACGGCGAGACCGCCGCCGACGATGACGACGGCCGCGACTGCGCCGCCGATCATCAGCCGCGTCTTGTTCTGTGATTGTCTCATTGGGTTGGTCCTTGGGTCTCGGTCACGCGAACCAGGGCGGCGAGCGCCTGGGAGCGTTCCAGTTCAGCGGTGATCAGGTCGGACTGGAGGGTGTTGAGGGCCTCTTCGGCGTCCAGCACGTCCAGCAGGGAGAAGCGGCCGGCGGCGAAGCCTTCGCGGGCGATGCGGACGGCCTCGATCGCTTCGGGTTCAGCGCGGGTTTCCAGGAAGGTCAGGCGCGCCTCGGCGGTCCGCAGGGCCGCCTGGGCGTCCCGTGTCCGACGAATGGCTCCGGCAAGCGCCGCATTGCGACGGGCCTCGGCCCCGGTTCGATCGGCGTTGGCGGCGGCGATATTGCCCTGGTTCCGATCGAAGACGCCGATCGGCATCGAGGCTCCGAACACCACGGCCGTGTCGTCTGTCCCGCGAAACTGCCGGGCGCCGACGCTCAACGTGACGTCGGGCCGCGACAGCGTCCGCTCCCGGTCGAAGACGGCGACGGACGAGGCGACCTCGGCCTCGGCCAGACGCACGTCGAGCGCCTCGGCCGGATCGATGGCGATACTCGGAGCCGGCTCCGCTACGGGAGCCTGCGGTTCGGGCAGGTCTTCCGCCCCGCCCCAGAGGGCGGCCAGGGCCCGTTGAGCCTGGGCGTATTCGGCCTCGGTGGCGCGGACCCGACCGACGGCCTCAAGGGCCGCCGTTCGGGCTCTCAGGGCCCGTAGCGGAGGTTCGCGGCCCGCATCCACAAGTTCGGTGGCGATGGTCTGGAGGTTCTCGGCGCGGACGAACTGGTCGCGTGCGAGTTCGACACGCCGACCATCGGCCCAGGCTTCTGCGTAGGCGTCCCGAACCTCGTTCAGAAGATCGGCCCGGGCGACGGCGAGACGCAGGCGTGCGGCGTCGATCTCGGCCTCGGCCGCGCGCTGACGAGCCGAGCGCTTTCCGCCCAGTTCGAACCGCTGGCCGACCGAGAGCGTGCTTTCGGTCTGGTCCAGACCCCGGAAAGCTCCTGTGCCCGCGAAATTCTCGACCGACAGATCGAGTTCGGGATTGGGCCGGAACCCAGCCTGCTGAGCGCGCCCTTGAGCCGCAGTGACGGCCGCTTCGGCAGCCGCGAGGGTTGGAGACAGGCTCGAGGCGCGCGACAGCGCCTCGGCCAGGGTGACGGGTTCAGCGTGGGCGCGCGACGGTGCGAGCCCGCTGGCCGCGACCGCCATCGCGGTCACGGCGCAGCCCGCCACGAAACGTGGCAGGCGGGATGTTTTCGATGGCATGAATCATGTCCCAGAAGTTCCTGACGAAAGAGACGCGGCCCTCGTGGGCGCGCGTGACCTGTCAGGCTCTGGGAGGGCGTTCTGGTCCGGCGGGCGTACGCGACGCCATGGGATTGGCGAACGGACGGGTCACGAGGCGTGCCGTCTGATCGATGCGCGAGGCGTTGATCACCGGCGCGGGGAGGACCGCTGCGCCGTTGTGGACATGACCATGAGAGCAGAGACCCGCCCCATCCTTGGTCGGACCGTCATGGTCGGAGCCTGGGGCCTCAACCGAAAGAACCGACTGGCTTGACCCGAACTCGGGAGCACAGGCGGCGGCGTCAGCCGTCATCACCAGGGCGACAAAAGACACAAACAGCGCGAGCAGCGCCGCCATCATCCATTGTCTGGTCAGGATTGAGCCCATTGGGTTCCTGTAGCAGGTCGGCGCCAAGGTTCAATCCGCACAATGTCGCAAGTTGGGGTGTTCTCGTGGTGAGAACTTCGCGGACAATCCGGGATTGGCGACACCCCGCCTGGCGGGGCGGCCACGCGGTTTGATGTTCACGCCATGGCGGCTCTGTCCCGCTAGTCGCTGACCCACGAGCAGGAACCGCCCATGCCAGATCCCGATTGCGACCTCCAGATCAGAGCCTTCTCGAGGGCGACGAGCATGGTGAGGATCATGTTCCACATTGGGGAGACACGGTGCGGCGGACAATAGAAGGTCAAGCTGCGCCGAGCCTTCTCCAGGATGTACTAGCGCGCCCCTTCTCCGCACGTCGAAGATCTCAGCCCTGTCGGGCCGGCGGCGTGGGATGAGTCGAAAGCCAGGCTTGCATTTCGTGGATCTCGGCGCTTTGCGAGTCGATCGTCTTCTGCGCCATCATGCGAATCTGCGCCTGTGGATCGGCTGCGAGAACAGTCCGGGACATTTCGATCGCACCTTGGTGATGCGCGATCATCTTTCGCGCCCAGAGATGGTCGGCGTCGCCCTCCGAGACCGCCATCATCGCGTCCTTCATCTTTGTCTCGGCCGGCATGAAGTCTGTTTCAGCAGAAGAGGCGGCGTCCGCCGCCGGACGGTCCTGCAGCCAATGCTGCAGCTCGGCGACATCCTTCGTCTGCATCTCTATAGTCTTTTCGGCCATCCGGCGGATGTCCGGATCCGTTCCGTCCCGCAGGACGACTTCAGACATATCGACCGCGCCCTGATGGTGGGGGATCATCTTGCGCGCCCAGACTTCACTCGCATCGGCGCCGTTCGCCGCCATCATGGCGTCGTGCATCTTCGTTTCAGACGCGGAATAGGGCGTCTGCGCCATTTCGGGCGCCATGGCGTTTGGAGGCGGACTGGCCTCGACCGACTCCGATCTCGGAGCTGCGCCTTGAGGACTACAGGCGGCGATTGCCAGAGCTCCGGTGAGGCCGAGCAGGGAAACGTTGCGGAAAGCGATCATCTTGGGCTCCAGAAGGGCATGGCGCTCGCAGAACGCGGCGCTCAAACCGTGCCGAAGGCTGCGACTCCCGGATATTGAGAGGTTGCAAACGCCGTCAGCGAATACGGTTTGAAGGCCGCCGCAACCCGTCTGTTCCGGCTTCAAAAAACAATCCTTGCCACGAGAGGGGCGCGGGCCGTACCTGCGTAAAGGGGGCCAACAACACTCCTTCGAGTGCGTTTCGCCGCGTTGGCGCAACGCTTGGACGAGCGATCCCCCTATGACCCACGTCAGATCGGCTCCCAGCGCGTGACTGACCCGACCCCGCTCGAACGCGTAGGGTCGATTCTTGAGGGAACGCTGCAGAGAGCGAGGGATGGTCTCCGGTATCCCGTATAACCCAATGAGCCATTCTGGTTTCGGAGTCGAATGCAATGTCTTCCCGCAAAATTCTGTCCCTGCTCGGCGCGGTCGGCGCCTTGGCGCTCATGGCGACACAGGCCGACGCTCATGCCCGGGTCGTCGCATCGACGCCGGCTGCCAGCGCCACGGTGGCCTCGCCCTCGGCCATCACCGTGACCTTCAGCGAGCGGGTGGCTCCCGCGTTTTCCGGACTGAGCGTGGTCAACGCCGCCGGCGCCGCCTTCGCGGTCACCACGACGGTGTCAGCGGACGGCAAGACCGTCTCCGGGCGAACCGCCCGTCCCCTGGCGGCCGGCGCCTATAGCCTCAACTGGCACGCGGCCTCCGCCGACGGCCACCGCATGACCGGCGCCATCGCCTTCACGGTGCGTTGAGCCCAATGCTCGACGTTTGGGTCGTCCTGCTTCGCCTGGCGCAATATGCTGGCGCCGTCGTTCTGTTGGGGGCGCCGCTATTCCTTCTCTACGGGATGCGCGAGGCGGACGGCCTGGCCCTAAGGTGGCCGAGGCGGCTTCTGATCGCCGCCTCGGTCGTCGTCGCCGTGGGCTCGGGCGTAGCCTTGATCGCCCAGACGGCCGTCATGGCGGGATCAGTGGCCGAAGGGCTGAAGCCGTCTTCTCTAGGCTTCATGATCACTGGCACGAGCCTGGGACCCGCTTTCCTGATCCGCAGCGCATCGGCCGCCTTGGCCCTTCTGGTTTTGACGTTGCTCAGGCCTTCTCGTCTAGTCTGGCTGTTCATAAGCTTGGCCGGGCTTGTCGTCAGCGCGAGTTTCGCCTGGACCGGTCACGGCGCGGCAACAGAAGGCGCGGGCCATTATCTCCATCTCACGGCGGCCATCCTGCACGGCTACGGCGCCGCCGTCTGGCTTGGCGCACTGGTTGTTCTTCTGATCTTGACCCTGGGCCATCGGTCTTCGCCAGAGGCGGACCGCAAGCTTTACGACGCGCTGCATGGCTTCTCCGGTGTCGGCACGGCCGCGGTGGCCATTCTGATTCTGAGTGGTCTGATCAACAGCTGGTTCATGGTAGGCCCCGACCGTCTCCCTGGCTTGTTCACCACGCCCTACGGACTTCTTCTGAGTGCGAAGCTGGCCCTGTTCGGGGGCATGCTCATCCTGGCGGCGGCGAACCGCTTTCATCTGACTCCCGGCCTCGCTGTCGCGTTCACGGATCCCTGGGCGCTTGCTCGGGCCGTCGATCGCCTCAAACGCAGTCTTGTGCTGGAAACTCTGGTGGCCCTCGCGCTTCTTTGCGCGGTCGCCGTCATGGGCACATTGGCGCCGGTCTCAGCCATGGATATGCCGATGTAGGATCGCCGTCCGATCTGTTGGCGCTCACGCGTCGATCTGCCTAGGCTGAGATCATGGCTTGAGCTCAGGGACACAGTGATGGACCGACTTCGCGATCTAATCGAAAGGTGGCGGGACGATCCGTCAGCCACCTACCAGACGTGGTTCCTTTGGGACGAACGGCTAAAAAATTTCCGCTCGATCCGCAGAGGAATCGGCCAGGTGGTCGAGGAGATAGACGCCGGTCGGTTTGGAGTCGCCTATCGAGGCTCGTCGCTTGAGACGATCGTTCATTCGATCGCGGAGCAACGGCAGATTTTTAAAGGCGCGGACCACGCGTTTCTTTGGAAACCCAAACTTCGAATCCCCGACATCTACGAGAACCCTGCCAACCAACGCGCCTTCGGTCGGCTTCTGCATCACTGCAGCTGCTGTTCGACGGACACTGAAATCCTGACCGGCATCCGGACAATCGATCAGCTCAAGATCAAAGGATTAGGCCCTGCCGTGGCCAATCTGATCTATTTTCTGCACCCCACGCACGCGATGCCGTTCAACACCGCAATCGTGAACGGCTACAACGCCATCACGGGATCGAAGGTCAAGCTGGGAAGCTGGGAACACTATCTCGCGATGCGAGAGGGTGTTCTCGCTCTGAACACGCAGTATCGCGATCTTCTGTCCAACGACCTTGGTGCGATCGCCGGGCTCCTCTTCGACGTCGGATCGGGAAGATATCCCCCACCGCCGCGAGACGGGGAGGCTCTGTCCGCCACGGATTGGGAATTGCGGCTGACCGAGGCGAAGGCCGAAGCAAAGACGTTCGACAAAGCTGCGCTTCAGCAGCGCGAGACCGACCGCACCCATACAGAGATACAGGGGTGGATCCGCGATCTGGGTCGCGCTCTCGGCTATCGCGTGTGGATTGCCGCCAATGATCGTGGTCGATCTCATGACGGCGGACGTTTGGGAGAGGGATGTCTCGAGCAGCTGCCGCCTACTTTGGCGAACGATCGTGGCGCAGAATCAGTCCGGCTGATCGATGTCCTCTGGCTCGAAGCCGAGGGGGACCGGGTTGCGGCCGCGTTTGAGGTCGAGCATTCGACGACGATCTATTCCGGTATCGTTCGTATGCTGGACCTGGCCCTGTCTGGCGAGCTTCATACCTCAGCGGGTCTGTTTCTTGTCGCCCCGGACAGTCGAGAAGCCGATGTCCGGGCGCAGCTACAACGGCCTGCGTTCAGTCGGATCGCGGACCTCGATGTGCGCTACCTGCCCTACGGGGAGCTGGAGCGCCACAGATCATCCATCGCCAGGTTCGGTTCCGACCTGCGCGCCTTGCAGACGATCTCTCATCGGGTGACGTAAAGACCCTGAGCGAGCGCGTGACGGGCGCGGGGGTTTCGCGCACGTCGGGGTTTCGCCAGACGATCGCGACCCATCTTGGTCGGAATCCGCGATGCGCCGTCGTTAAACGTCCTCAGCAGATCCGTGAGACGCGAAAACGCGGGTCTTTCCGTCCTTGAGAACCAGGAGCGTTTCGAACCTGTCGCGCTTGCCTTCGGGGGTCTCCATCCCGGGCGAGCCGAGCGGCATGCCGGGAACAGCAAGGCCGACAGCATGGGGACGTTCGGCCAGCAGACGGCGTACGTCGGCGGCCGGCACATGGCCCTCGATCACGTAGCCGGCGACCAGGGTGGTGTGACAGGACGCCAGATGGTCGGGAAGGCCGTGGCTGGTTCGGAGGCTGCGCAAGCTCGGGAGTTCCGTGACCTCGGCCTCGAAGCCGGCTTGGCGCATCTGATCGATCCAGGCCGTGCAACACGCACAGGTCGGGGTCTTGAACACGGCGAGCCTGATCAGGGATCGGCTTGGAGCGCAGGCTGTGAGGACACTCACGCCGATCCCCACGGCGAGGGAGCGGCGGGACAAGGCGAAAATCATGGATCTTGGGTCCCCAGGAAAAGCGGATGGAAGCACCCTCAGGGCGTCGTTCGAACCGCCTTAGCCGAAGAATGGTAGAGCGAAAAACGCCAGACGCCATCCCGCTGACGTAACACGCTGGTGGCGACACCCTGGCGTTCGACCGGCGCCCGATCGCCGTCCTTGAACGTGATCCGATAGCGGTAGGTCTCAGTCACCAGGGCGATGTCCCCGTCGATCTCGATGTCCGTCTTCGGTTCGCTGAACGTGAAACTGGCCAGATCGGCGAACTCCGGAGCGAGGTGGTGTTCCAGATAGTGGGGAAACGCCCCTTCGATCCCGCCGCTCTCAAAAATCTCTGCGTCCGGCCAGAACAGCGCCGGGGTCCGCGACACGTCCAGCCCCGTGACCGCATCTCGATAAGCGGTCACGACCGAGCGAACCCGAGCCTCTTCCGGGGAGGGCTGAGCCTCTTGAGCCTGGACCAATGTCGCGAGTACGAAGGCGAGACTCAGGCCGGTGAGCGTAGATCGAAAGATCATGAGTGTTCTCCAATGGGTTTGGGGCTGTCCAAGCGGCAACCACCCGCCCCGACCGGGCGCCTGGCTAGATCAGAACATCAGGTGTCGCATGCCGTGGGTCAGCATTCCGCCCAACAGACCATTCACCAGCACTGCCGCAGCCGTAATCGTCAGAACGCCGATATAAAGCCATTCGCGCGCCCGCCCAGGGCGGCGGACCCAGTGTTCCTTGGCCCACCAGCAGATCAGTCCTAGTAAAGCGATCGAGGTCCCGAGCCACCTGTGGGCCGTGTGGGTCGCGTCGTCCTGCCCCGGCCATCCCATGGCGAACCAACCGAGGGTCGCGGCGCCGATGGCGGACACAGCGGCGAGGGCGATGATCACACGCGTACCCTGGGTCAGCACCGGACGCCGCAGGGTCAGGGCGGCGATCTCCAGCAGGGCGGCGACGATGAAAAGGGCGATGGGGAAATGGACGGCCGCCGGATGCATGGCTCCGAGCCAGCGAACCATCCGCTGCGGAATTGTCTTCGGCGTTGGATCGGCCATGGCCTCTGCATGGTCCATACCCGCGGCCATACCAGGCATCGGCGGCATGGCGCCTTGTGGATTGGCGGGTTGGGACACCACGGCCGGCGGCGTCTTGTGAGCCTCATGAGCAACGGCCCCTGTCGAGAGGAGCACCGCCAGGGCGAACCCGGCCAGATCGCTACGAAATCTCATCGTCGTCTCCGCTCTCGTGCTCTATCTTCCCTACGCGGCGGAGCGTCCGGCCCCTCGTGTGAGGGATCCCCGTCATTTTCGCGTAGAAGAAGTCAGGGGCTACGAGGAGACTGTGGGATGACGCATGATCTGGATGATCTTCTCGGACGCCTGGCCGCGACGCCGGACGGCCGGTCGCTCGACGGGATGGAACCGCTCGTCTGGCGTCGGGTCGAGGCGCTTCGCAGCGAGAGACTGATTTCCCAGCTGCGCTTGGGCGCCGTGGCGGTGGCCCTGGCCACCGGACTCGCTGCGGGCGGCGTCGGCGCCGTGGCGGCGCCGCGTCCGTCCGGCGATATGGCGGTGTTCACCGTCGATGCGAACCTCTCGCCCCTGGTCAGACTGGAAGCCGGACGATGATGCGCGGCTGGCGGGCCATCGCCCTGACGGCCGTGCTGGCCGCATTGGCCAGCGGGGCGGGCACCTGGATCAGCGCCAGCTGGGTTCTCAGCCGTCGCGAACCGCCATCGCTGCACGATATTGTCCACCACGACCTCAAATTGTCTCCCGATCAACTGAGCCGGATCGAAGTCATCGAGGCCCGGTTCGCGGCCCGACGCCCGGCGCTGGAGGCCGCTGTCCGTGCGGCCAACCTGGAACTGGCTCGCGCCATCGAACAGAGCGACGGCGACAGTCCCCAGGTGCAGGCCGCCGTCGATCACTTCCACATGGCGATGGGCGTTCTCCAGAAGGAGACGCTGGCCCACGTCTTTGAAATGCGGTCCGTCCTCACACCCGAGCAGGCCGATCTTTTCGACGCGCGGGTCGTCGCCGCCCTCGCCCCAGGCGAAAACTAGCGTCGGGGTGGACACCGCGACAGACCTCCCGGCGCGCGCCGCCGTCGGCGACCGGGCGGCGTTCAGCGCGCTGATGCGGGAGACGAAAGGCCCGTTGTTCCGCTTCGTCCGCCGCTACGTCGGCGACGAGCAGGAAGCCTACGATCTGCTTCAGGAGACCTATGCCGCCGCCTGGATCGGCATTCGGCGCTACGATCCGAGCCGACCGTTCGAGGCCTGGATCCGGACGATCGCGCTCAACAAATGCCGAGACTGGAGCCGCAGACGCTTTGTCCGGCGCCTGATCCGGGGCGGCGTCGAACTGTCCTCGCCCGAAGCCATGGCTGTGCCGGATGGATCTGAGCCAGCGGACGAACGCATAGAGTCGGCAGCCCGGCTCTCCCGTCTCAATGTCGAGCTGGACCGCCTTCCATCCCAACTCAAGGCGCCTCTGCTCCTCACCGCCATCGAAGGCCGAAGCCAAGGTGAGGCCGCAGAGATTCTCGGGATCTCGGTCAAGGCGGTCGAGACCAGACTCGCCCGGGCCCGCCGCAAGCTGTCTGACGCCCTCAGCGTAGTCCCTGTTCGACTTCGATCCGACGCCTGAACAGCGGGGCGGCGGGAGCGCTCTCGCTCATGAGCGCGCCGTCGTGCGAGGGAAAGTCGGCGTCTATGCGTATCTCAGTAGGAAGGCATCGCCGCATGACATCGGCAGCGCCTTACGTCAGCGATCCGTGATCTGCGCTGACGGTCGCCCCTGTTTCTTCCCTCTCCGGAGTTCGTCCATGAAATCCCTGCTCCTGTCCGCCGCCGCCGCGCTCGCCTTGGGCGCCTGCCAGCGCGCCGCCGAACCCCAGCCGACGCCGGCCGAGCAGCCGACGGTTCCCGTCACCACCGCTCCCCCGGTGGCGCAAGAGATGGCCCCCGCAGCGCGGGCCTCGATGCCCACGGCGCCCACAAAGGCGCCCGAAAGCCGGGCCGCGACTCCGCGCCCGACACGACCCGCCGCAACCCAACCGGTCCCCACACCCTCGCCGGCCGACCCGATGGCGGGGCACGACATGTCAAACATGGACGGCATGACCATGCCGCCCAAACAGTAGTTCGTATTCAACAAGGAGTTTTCGATGAATCGTTTATCCCTCGCGATTCTGGCCGCCGTCGCGACCCTCGCGCCAGTTGCCGTCCTGGCTCAGGCCAACCCGCACGCGGGCATGGCCATGCACGATCACGCCGCCATGCAGGCCGCCGCTGCGCCGGAAGGCGTGGTCACCAGCCCGGCGGACAACTTCATGGGCGCGGCTCCCACGGCCTTCGCCGTGACCTTCCCGCATCCGATGACGCTGACCAGCGTCAAACTGACCTCCGTCGCCGGTCAGGCGATTGATGTCGTGGTCACACCCGGCGCAACGCCGTCAGCGACTGTCAGCACGCCTCTGCCCGCGCTGGCGCCCGGCTCCTATTCCGCCGCCTGGAGCGCCACCGGCGCCGACGGTCATCAGATGAACGGTGTCGTTCGTTTCATGGTGCACTGACGGTTCCGACCCCGTCCCCCGGGGAACCGGTTCCGGAAGTGGAACGCCGCGCAGTGTTCTGCGCGGCGTTTTGCTGTGCGGATCGCTGACTCCGCCCGCTTTTCGAACTGCCGCCCGACCGATCCAGCGAGCCGTTCCGAGACGTCCCCTAATTCAGCTCCGTCAGATGGGTGTTGTTCTCTCAGAACCAGGTCCGTATCCCGACGACCAGCCGGGTCTCTTCGGCGCTGCGGCCATCGGCCTCCAGGAAGTCCCGCGTGTCACCGAACCGGCGTGTCCACTCGACGCCGACATAGGGCGCAAGCTCCTTGCGCACTTCGTAGCGAACCCGGACGCCCAGCTGGAGCGACGACAGTCCGGAGCCGATCGAAAGCTCGGGGATGTCCTCCGCCGACACGACCACTTCGGCGCGAGGCTGCACGATCCATTTTTGAGTGATGCGCTGATCGTATTCAGCCTCGGCCCTGGCGGTCAGTTCGCCCTTTGTGGACAGGAAGGCCGCGGCGTCGACTTCGAACCAGTAGGGCGCCAATCCCTGGAGGCCGAGCACGAGATCTGTGCGATCTCCCTCAGGACGATAGGTCTGACGGACTCCGGTCTGCAGGTCGAAGAAGGGCCGGATAGCGCGGCTGTAGAGCGCCTGAATCTCGGCCTCCTCGACGCCATCGCCGAAAACGCCTTCGCCTTCTGACTTCCACCAGAACCGGTTGATGTCGCCGCCGCGCCAGCCCTGCGCGTCCCAGGCGTATCCACTCTGGCCGTCGGCAAAGGTCGCCTCGAGTTGGTCGATGATGACCGCGCTGGTCCGCACATCGCCATTCTCGACCCGTAGCTGTTCCCGGGCGGCCGCCATCTCGGCGGGATCGAACAGCAGGTCGGCCGCGTGAGGCGGTCCGCTGCCCGCGGCGGGCGGAGGAGAGGCCTGAGCCGGCCGACCCGCGTTGTTCGCACTGGTCGGCACGTCAGGCGGCATGGCCATGCCGGACATTTGATT
>DBBK01000066.1 GCA_002292165.1 Brevundimonas sp. UBA986 | reverse complement strand
AGCGATCCGGGCCCTTTCTGTTTGGGGCCGCCCGCCGCCCCGGCAGGAAGAGCGAGACCGCGCGGCGGCCTCGCTCTCCTGACAACCCGAGGTCTCCCCCCGCGCGAGAGGCGACCTCAGTCCGTCAGAACCGGCTGGTCAGGGCCACGCGGAAGGCGCGGGGCGAACCGGGGGTGATGTTGTTGTTCGAGTTGGCCGAGGCGAAATAGTCCTCGTCGAACAGGTTCTCGACGTTCAGCTGGACGTCCACCTTGTCATTGACCGCGTAGTAGAGGGCGGCGTCGACGCGGGTGAAGCTGGGCAGGACCTGGGTGTTGTCCGTCGCGGCGAAGCGGTCGCCCTGCCAGATCACACCCAGACCGGCGCCGAACTTCGGCGTGAAGTCGTAGCGGTTCCACAGCGAGGCGCTGTCCTCGGCGACGTTGGCGAGGCGGTTGCCGGCCAGAACCGTGGCGGACTGGGCCTTGGTGATCTCGGCCTCGATGTGGGTGTAGGCGCCGACGATGCTCCACTCCGGCGTGATCTGGCCACGTCCGCCGATTTCGACGCCCTTGGAGCGCTGGCCGTCGACCAGGATCGACACGGCCGGGTTGGACGGGTCGGGCACGACCACATTCTTGCGGTCCAGCTGATAGACCGCAGCGGTGAAGCTCAGGGTCGGGCTGACGTCCCATTTGGCGCCGAGCTCGTAGTTGTCGAACTCTTCCGGTTTCAGGGCGGCCGTCGTCGCCGACAGCGAGGCCAGCTGTTCACCCGAACGCGGCAGATACGTCTTCGAATAGCTGCCATAGACCGCCAGGTTGTCGATCGGCTTGTAGACGAGGCCCACCCGAGGCGACCACAGGTCATCGGTCGCGGAGAAGCTGACGTTGGTGCGGCGGTTCAGGGTATCGACATTGAAGCTGTCGAAGCGCAGGCCGAGCAGCAGTTGCAGCTGCGAGGTCAGCTCGATCTGGTCCTGCACATAGGCGGCGGCGATCTTGGCCGTGCCCTTGTTGGAGGCGTCGGTGGCGTTCTGCGCCCAGGTGATCGGGACGCTGACGGTCGGGTTCGACAGCGGGGCGTTGATCGTCGTCACCCCACCCGTGAAGAAGGCCGTCTGACGCAGGTTCTCGGTCTCCTGACGGCCGAACTCGGCGCCCGCCAGCAGGGTGTGCGTCATGCCGCCCGCCTGGAGTTTGTAGATCAGGTCCGTCTGGTTGAAGAGGTTCTGGCGCTGGGTGGCGGTGTTGTAGCCGCTGATGGCCACGGTCTGGGCCACGGCGTTGACGGCGCCCGGGAAGACGTTCTGGTAGAACTTGTCGTAGTCGGCGATGCGGGTGCGGTTGCGCAGGGTCAGGCCGTTGCCGAAGCGGTGCTCGACCATGGCCGAGAAGGCGTCGATGTCGGTGTCGGTCGGGCTCTGGCGCGGATCGCCGAAGAAGGTGTGGGTATAGCCTTCCAGCGGTTTGGCCGGGTTGGCGAGCGTGCCGCCGGCGTTGGCGGGAACGCCCCGGTCGGCGATGCGGCGGTCCTCGAAATGCTCATAGCCCAGCTGGACGACAGTGCCGTCCTTCAGCCGCACGGTGGCGGTCGGGTTGAGGCCGAACTTCTCGAACTCGACGCCGTCGCGGTAGCTGTCGGAGTTCTCGTAGAGGCCGGTCAGCCGGACGGCGAGACCATCGTTGACGACATAGTTGTAGTCGCCCGTACCGCGATAGAAGCTGTCCGAACCGGCTTCCACGCGAAGCTGGCTGTCGACGCCCCAGCCCGCCTGACGGGTGACGCGGTTGACCACCCCGCCCGGACCGCCCCGGCCGAAGGTCATGGCGTTCGGACCGTTCAGGATCTCGACGCGCTCGATGTTGTAGAAGTCGCGGTAGTACTGGGTGTCGTCGCGCACGCCGTCGGTGAAGAAGTCGGCGGTGTTCGAAATGCCGCGCAGCACCAGGGTGTCGCGGTTGCCCTCGCCCTGGGCGTAGGAGGCGCCGGGCACATAGCGCACGACGTCGTTCATGCTGATCAGGGCCTGGTCATTGATCTGGTCGCGGGTGACGACGGTCACGGCCTGCGGCGTATCGATCAGCGCCGTCGCGGTCTTCGTCGCGGTGGTCGTGGCGGTGGCGCGATAGCCATTGTCGCGATGGCCGTAGATGTCGACGTCGGCGACCGAAGTCGACTGGGTTTCAGATTGCTGCGCCAGCACGGGCGAGGCCGCAGCGACGGCGGTCGAGGCCAGCAGGATGGACAGAAGGCGTGCGCGGTCAGCCCGCGCAGTGGTCGGTTTGGTCATTTGGAGATCCCCGGCGGCGAAGAGGCACAGGCTCAACGCGCGTTGTTGCGAAGCATTCGCTGCCGGGTGGGTAATGCGACTGCGAATGCCTTGCAACGAAAGCCGGACACAGAGCGACACATCGTAATGCAGTCGTAATGTAACGCGAAGGTTGGGGCCGTGTGGCGCGCGGGACCGCCGCAATGTCCTCGCCGGGCAGACTTCGGACAGCGCAGAGGTCCCAAATTGCAAAGGGCCCGGAGCGATCCGGGCC
>DBBK01000178.1:15299-28105 GCA_002292165.1 Brevundimonas sp. UBA986 | reverse complement strand
CGCCCTCCGCCGAGTCTGCCGCCACGGCCGCGACCGACTCCGCCGAGGGCGTTGCCTACGAGGGCGCCGCCTATGAAGGTGGCCCCACCGCCCTGAGCTCCGCCGACCGCCTTAGCTACACCACCGCCTTCGACGCCCTGCGCCGGGGCGATCTGGACCTGGCCCGCGCCTCGGCGCGCGAGNNGCGACCGCGTCCTGCTGGGTCAGGTCGAGTTCGAGCGGCTGTTCCACCCCGACCACGTCGCCACCTACGAAGAACTGTCGGCCTGGCTGGACGACTATTCCGACCTGCCCTGCGCCCCGCGCGCCTATGCGCTGGCCCTGAAGCGTCGCCCGGACGGCGCGGCCGAGCCGAAGCGCCCCGCCGGGGTCAGCGGCCGCACCTGGTCGAGCGTGGTCGAGGCCGGCGGCGGTTCGACCGAGGACGATCCGGCCAAGGCCGCGCGCGTCGCCTATAACCACGACGACCTGTCGACCGCCTATACTCTGGGCATCCAGATCGGCGACTGGTGGACCACGGGCCTGGCCGCCTACCGCCTGGGTCAATTCAACGATTCCATGCAGGCCTTCGAGCGGGTCGCCTCGGATCCGACCGAGGACCCCTGGGTCCGCGCCGGGGCCGGGGTCTGGGCCGCCAAGGCCGCCGCCCAGTCGGGCCGTCAGGACAGGATCACCGGCTTCCTGAACATCGCCGCGCGCTGGCCGGCGACCTTCTACGGCCAGGTGGCGCTGCGTCAGCTGGGCCGGGACATCGTGATCGAGGGCCAGGGGCCGCGCCCCTATCAGCCCAGCCTGCAGCGGGCGGCCTATCAACCGGCCCGCGCCGCCGGCGACGTCAGCTCGCGCGACCTGAACGCCTTCATCCAGTCCGACGACCGTGCCCGCCGCGCCGTGGCCTATCTGGAGGTCGGACGCCGCTCCGACGCCCAGGACGAGCTGCGCGCGGGTCTGCGCACCGCCGTGACCGACACGGCGCGGCGCATGTGGGTCAGCCTGGCCGACGCCATCGGCCCGCGCCTCGGCGGCTCCGGTCCCGACGTGACCCGGGTCGACGCCAGCCGCTATCCCACCCCGGTGCTGATGCCCGAGGGCGGCTATACGGTCGAGCCGGCCCTGGTCTACGCCCTGGCGCGCAAGGAGACCGACTTCAACGCCGAGGCCCGTTCGGGCGCGGGCGCCTATGGCCTGATGCAGGTGATGCCGGGCACCGCCGCCGAAATGACCGGCGACCGCACCTTCGTGTCCAAGCCGCAGCAGCTGTTCGACCCGGCGGTCAATCTGCGGCTGGGTCAGGTCTATGTGAACCAGATGCTGTCGCGGCCCGAGTTCCAGGGCGACATCCTGCGCGCCGTGGCCTCGTACAACGCCGGACCCGGTCCGATGCTGGCGGCGCTGCGCAAGCTGGGGCCCAATCCGGACCCGCTGCTGCTGATCGAGACGATCGACGTGCCCCAGGCCCGCGACTATGTCGAGAAGGTCGTGGCAGCCTACTGGATCTATCAGCGGATGTTCAACCACCCGCTCAACACCCTGGACGCGGTGGCCTCGGGCGCGGGTCTGGTGTCGATCGGTCTGGACTATGTGGCCCCGGCGCCGGCGTCCGCGCCGGTGGAGATGGCCTCGACGCCCGCGCCCAATGGCGGGCTATGAACCGTCAGAAGATGCTGGCGACCAGCGAGGCGCACAGGCAGCAGCCGACCAGAAGCGCGAGCGCGACACTGCCCAGCGTCGGCTGACGCGGGGTGACGACAACGGGGCGCGGCTCGACCGGAGCGGTCATGGTCTTAAGTCCTGTGTCGGGGACCGGCCCCGGATGTATGAAAGATAACGGCGTCGTCTTAAGCCCGGGTCAGCGGGCGTGCTTAACGAACGCTGACCCTTCAAGGCCCCAAATGAGGCGAGGTTCCGGCTAAGCCAGAGCTTCCCATTCGAGAAAATCGGGCTGTTGCAATAAGGCCGCGACATATGTGCTCGCGACGCCATCCTCGTCGCCATAGGCGGCCAGATCGATCTGGTAGTGGCGGATGCGGGTGGCGACCGGGGTGAAGAAGGCGTCGGGCACGGACCATTCGCCGAACAGGAAGTCCCCACCGGTCCCGAAGCGCTGGCGCAGGCCGCGGAACAGGGTGACCAGACGGCGGATGTCGGCGGCGACGGCGTCGTTCTGAGGCGTCGGGGAGCGTTCGGGGCCGACCATCGGGTGGTTGGGGTTCATGGTGCAGTGAGTGCGCAGGGCCGAGAAGCCGCCGTGCATCTCGCAGGTCGCCGAGCGGGCCAGCCAGCGGGCGTGGGCGTCGGCGGGCCAGAGCTTCGCCTCGGGGAAGCGCTCCGCGCAGAAGACCGAGATGGCCAGGGAGTCCCAGATGGTCTCGCCGTCGACCCGAAGCACGGGCACGAGGCCGCTGGGGGAGACCGACAGCATCTCGGCGTGGCCTTCGGGGGTGTTGAAGTCGAGTTCGCGCACCGTGAAGTCGTCGGTGCAGCGCTTGAGCACCAGCCAGGGGCGCAGCGACCAGGTGGAGAACCGGCGCGGTCCGATGATCAGTTCCATAAGGCCCTCCCCTGAAGATGTGGCGCTCTCATGCGCCGACTCGGGGCCACGCGCTACAGCCGCTCACGCAAGTTTACGCGCGTCAGACACAAGCGCCGCTTGACTCAGGAGGGGGTTGCAACGACACCCCGCGCCCATGATCACGCGCTATTCCCGCCCCGAAGCCGTCGCCATCTGGTCCTCCGAGACCAAGTACAAGATCTGGTTCGAGATCGAGGCCCATGCCGCCACCAAGATGGCCGAGCTGGGCGTCATCCCGACCGAGGCCGCCGAGGCCATCTGGGCCAAGGGCAAGGACGCCGCCTGGGACAGCGATCGCATCGACGAGATCGAGCGCACGACCAAGCACGACGTCATCGCCTTCCTGACCCACGTCTCGGAGACGGTCGGCGAGGAAGCCCGGTTCCTGCACCAGGGCATGACGTCGTCCGACGTGCTGGACACCTGTTTCGCCGTTCAACTGGCGCGATCGTCGGACCTGCTGATCGCCGGCGTCGACCGTGTGCTGGCCGCGCTGGAGGCTCGCGCCAAGGAGCACAAGTACACCCCGACCGTCGGTCGGTCGCACGGCATCCACGCCGAGCCGGTGACCTTTGGCCTGAAGCTGGCCGGCTATCACGCCGAGTTCCAGCGGGCGAAGCGCCGTCTGGTCGTGGCCAAGGAAGAGATCGCCACGTGCGCCATCTCCGGCGCCGTGGGCACCTTCGCCAACGTCGACCCGGCCGTCGAACAATATGTCGCCGACCAGATGGGTCTGCAGGTCGAGCCGGTCTCGACCCAGGTGATCCCGCGCGACCGTCACGCGGCCTTCTTCGCGGCCCTGGGCGTCGTCGCCTCCTCGATCGAGCGTCTGGCCATCGAGATCCGCCACCTGCAGCGCACGGAAGTCCTCGAGGCCGAGGAGTTCTTCGACAAGGGGCAGAAGGGCTCGTCGGCCATGCCGCACAAGCGCAACCCCATCCTGACCGAGAACCTGACGGGTCTGGCCCGCCTGGTCCGCTCGGCCGTGACCCCGGCGATGGAGAACGTCGCCCTGTGGCACGAGCGGGACATCAGCCACTCCTCGGTCGAGCGTGGCATCGGCCCGGACGCCACCATCCACCTCGACTTCGCCCTGAACCGTCTGGCCGGGGTGATGGAGCGTCTGCTGGTCTATCCGGAGAACATGCAGAAGAACCTCGACAAGCTGGGTGGCCTTGTCCACTCGCAGCGCGTCCTGCTGGCCCTGACCCAACTGGGCCAGTCGCGCGAGGACAGCTATGCCGCCGTCCAGCGCAACGCGATGAAGGTGTGGCGCGGCGAGGGGAACTTCCTCGACTTCCTGAAGGAAGACCCGGAGGTGATCGTGCCCGACGCCGAGCTCGAAGCGCTGTTCGATCTGGGCTATCACACCAAGCACGTGGACACGGTGTTCCAGCGGGTGTTCGGTGCGAGCTGAACCCTGTCATGACGATCAAGCGGCACTTCGCTCCGGTCGTCGATGAGAACACGCGGCTGCTGGTGCTCGGCAGCCTGCCCGGCGATGCGTCACTTAAGGTCGCGCAATATTACGCCCATCCGCAGAACGGCTTCTGGCGGCTGATCGGGGGCGTGATCGGGCGTGAGATCCACGCCCTGCCCTATGCCGAACGACTGGAAGCCCTGAAGGCGGCGGGCGTCGGCCTGTGGGACGTGATCGCCTCGGCGGAGCGTCCGGGCAGTCTGGACGCCGCCATCCGGTCGCCCGAGGCCGCCGATCTGCGCGGCCTGATCGCGGGCCTGCCCAGGCTGCGCGCCGTGGCGTTCAACGGGGCGTCGGCGGCGAAGGGCGGGCGGCGGGCGCTCGGGACAATCGAGGGCCTGACCCTGATCGACCTGCCCTCCTCCAGCCCGGCCCACACAAGACCTCTATCGGAGAAGGCGGAAAGCTGGGCCATACTGAAGGCCTTTCTCCCTGAAGACGCCTGAAAGTCCGCCTTCCCGATGATCCTGACCCTCTCCTGCCCCGACCGGCACGGCATCGTCGCCGCCGTCTCGGCCTTCCTGTTCCAGCGTGACTACAACATCTCCGACGCCCAGCAGTTCGGGGACGCGGCGACCGAGACCTTCTTCATGCGGGTGGTGTTCGAACCCGTCGAGGACGATGCGCCCGAGGCGATCCGCGCCGCCTTCGCCGAGGTCGGCGACCGGTTCGGGATGGACTGGACGCTGCGCGGGACGGAGCCGCGCAAGGTGATGATCCTGACGTCCAGGTTCGATCACTGCCTGGCGGACCTGCTCTATCGCTGGCGCATCGACGAACTGCCGATGGATGTGACCGCCATCGTGTCCAACCATCCGCGCGACCAGATCGGCCATGTGGATCTGGGCGCCTTGCCCTTCCACCACCTGCCGGTGCAGGCCTCGGAGAAGGCGGCGCAGGAGGCGATGCTGCTCAAGCTGATCGCCGACACCGGGACCGAACTGGTGGTGCTGGCGCGCTATATGCAGATCCTGTCGGACGACCTGGCGGGCGCGCTGGCCGGGCGGTGCATCAACATCCACCACTCCTTCCTGCCGGGGTTCAAGGGCGCCAGACCCTATCATCAGGCCCATGCGCGCGGGGTGAAGGTGATCGGCGCCACCGCCCACTATGTCACCGCCGACCTCGACGAGGGTCCGATCATCGATCAGGACGTGGAGCGGATCAGCCACCGCGACACCCCCGAGGACCTGATCCGCAAGGGACGTGACATCGAGCGGCGGGTTCTGGCGCGCGCCGTCCGCTATCACCTCGAGGACCGGGTCCTGATGCACCATGGCAAGACGGTGGTGTTCGGCGACTGAGCCCGGTTCGGAGCCGCCGGTTCAGGCTGGCCAATCAGGCTGGGCGGTATGCATCCTTTCGGGGTCTGGGCAGTATGGGGTGCATCGCCGCCTCGGAGAGCGGCCAGAGGAGATGACGTCATGACCGCCCCCCGCCCCGGTATCGCCGCCCTGATTCCGGCGATCGTCCTGCTGGCGCTCGCGGCCTGTGACCGGAAGACGGAGACGAAGGCGGGCGGCGACGAGGTTCTGGCGCCCGCTTCGGGCCCTGTGACGAGCGAGCCGATGGTCGGGGGCGCACCGATGAGCCCTCGGGCGACGGTGATGGAGAACGCCTCAAAGGCCGCCAATCTGACCACGCTCGTCAGCGCCATCCAGACAGCGGGTCTGGCCGACACCCTGGGCGCGACCGGCCCCTTCACCGTCTTCGCCCCGGACAATGCCGCCTTCGAGAAGGTGCCGGCCGAGACGCGTCAGCGGCTGGCCACCCCGGCGGGCAAGGCCGATCTGATCAAGCTTTTGACCTATCACGTGGTGCCGGGACGGCTGACCGCCGCCGATCTGTCGGCGCGGGCCGACACCACCGACGGCAAGATCAAGCTCACCACCGTCGAGGGCGACACCCTGACCGCCGAGGTCAGCCCCGACGGGTCGATCACCCTGACCGATGCGAAGGGCGGAACCTCGAAGGTCACCCAGGCCGATGTGGCCCAGTCGAACGGGGTGATCCACGTCCTCGACACCGTCGTGATGCCGGGCTGAGATTTTTCGGTGAACCGTTTTTCGCCCGGCGCATTCTAAGGGGGCGCAAGACGCAAGATTTCGGGTGAGGCTTTCCCCCAGCCCCCGAAACGAAGGGCCGCACTTTCCCCCGAGTGCGGCCCTTTTCGCGTTCCTCACCATGCGAAGCATGGGAAGGGGGACCGCCCGCCTCTTGGCGGGTGGTGGAGGGGATGCTGGCTATCTCTAATTCATGGGCGGAGTCCGGTTCGACAAAGAACCCCCTCCGTCACGGCGCCAAGCGGCGCCGCGCCACCTCCCCACGCTTCGCGTGGTGAGGAGATTACTCGCCGGCGCGGATCTGGTCGCGGGCGACCGAGGCCAGTTCGTCCATCTTGGAACGGATTTCGCTGTCCGAGACGGTCAGACCCGAGCCCTTGAAGTCGCCGGCGACCTTGCGGAACACGTCCTCGTCGCCCGGCTGTTCGAAGTCGGCGCGCACGACGGCCTTGGCATAGTCCTCGGCCGATTCAGGCGACAGGCCCATTTTCTCAGCGGCCCACAGACCCAGCAGCTTGTTGCGGCGGGCCATGGCCTTGAATTCCTGCTCCTGATCGAGCGCGAACTTGGACTCGAAGCCCTTTTCCCGATCATCGAAGGTGGTCATCAGCCGTCATTCGCTCCGCACGCGGGCCAATCCGGGCACCGCAGACGCGTCTATAGCCGCCCCGCCGCCCAACGCAACCGGGATCGCTCCTGACGAGGTCTGATCGTCCCCCGGTTTGTGTCGCGGCCCCCGTTCCGCTAAAGGAGGGCGGAACAGATTTCCCCGCCCAGCCTGATTCCCGAACGCGTCGCCCGGAGCTTCTTCCCGGCAGCGCGATTTCCGTTTCCGGCGAAGCCCTTACCTTTTCCCGTTCGGGACCGAAGATGAACACCAAGCGCAAGAAGCTCTACGAGGGCAAGGCCAAGATCCTGTACGAAGGACCCGAGCCCGGCACCCTGATCCAGTATTTCAAGGACGACGCCACCGCCTTCAACGGCGAGAAGAAGGCCCAGCTCGAGGGCAAGGGCGTGATCAACAACCGTATCAGCGAGTTCGTGATGAGCCGCCTGAACGGAATCGGCGTCACCAACCACTTCATCAAGCGCCTGAACCTGCGCGAGCAGCTGATCCGCGAAGTCGAGATCATTCCGCTGGAAGTCGTGTGCCGCAACATCGTCGCCGGCTCGCTGGCCACGCGTCTGGGTCAGGAAGAGGGCACGCCCCTGCCCCGCTCGATCATCGAATTCTACTACAAGAAGGACGAGCTGAACGACCCGATGGTGACGGAAGAGCACATCACGGCGTTCAACTGGGCCTCGACGCAGGAGATCGACGACATCCTGGCCACCACCGTGCGCGTGAACGACTATCTGTCGGGGATGTTCGGCGCGGTCGGCATCACCCTGGTCGACTTCAAGATCGAGTTCGGCCGGATCTGGGAGAACGACTTCGCCCGCGTCATCCTGGCCGACGAGATCAGCCCGGACAGCTGCCGTCTGTGGGACGCCACCACCGGCGAGAAGCTGGACAAGGACCGGTTCCGCCGCGACCTGGGCAATGTCATCGAGAGCTATGCGGAGGTGGCCCGCCGCCTCGGCATCATGAAGGATATGCCGACCGTGATTCAGGGGGGACTGCACTGATGGCCAAGGTGAAGGTGCATGTGTTCCTGAAGCCCGGCGTGCTGGACGTTCAGGGCAAGGCCGTCGAAGGCGCCCTGCAGGGTCTGGGCTGGGCCGGCGTCGCCAACGCCCGGGTCGGCAAGCTGATCGAGTTCGACCTCGACGGCGCCGAGGATCCGGCCGCGGAAGCCAGGAAGATGTGCGAGACGCTGCTCGCCAATACGGTCATCGAATCCTACCGGATCGAGGCCGCCTGAAGCCCTGAAAGTCGCGCCGCCGAGGCAAGCGATGCGCCGAGCCCACAGGGGCGGCGTAACGGTAAAGCTTTGCCGTGAGTCCTGTGGCCTAATGCCGTTCGGTCGGATAAGGTTAACGTCTGCGTTTTCCTTACCGGTCGCCTGAGCCCGAAAACCGGGTCCGCGGCCCCCTGATACGGCGGTTCGACGATGATCTGGCTGCGCCATGAGCTGTGGGAATACAACGACGGCCTGGGCTATCGCCTGGCCAGCCGGACCGACGGCGACGAGACCGGCTCCGGTCATCGCGGCGGCGTCCTGAAGCACGTCTTCTATGCGCCCAGTCCGGCAGCGGCCAAGGCCCAGTACTGGGCCCTGCGCCAGCTGGGGCCGATCATCCCCTCCCGGTTCGAGAGCGACGAGCCCTTCACCCTGGGCCAGCTTCAGGCCCAGCTGGTCCAGTTCCCGGACGACGCGACCCTGCACGCCCAGCCGGTGCTGCATCCGGAGCAGGACGCGGACACGCCGCTCCCTGCCGCATTAGCGGTTTCGTCGGTGACCGCAGACGTCGAGCCGCTGGAAAGCCTGGAGCCCTGGCCGGTCGTCGCCCACTCGGAGCCGGACCTGGCCGAAGCGCCCGTGACGCCCCCCGAGGCGCCCCTCGAGACGGCTGTCGCGCAAGCCGAAGCCGACCTTGCCGAAGCGGCCGATGAGGAGCCGGAACTGCCGTCCAACGTCGTGCCGATCCGGCCGGCCGCGACCGCTCCCCGGCCCGAGCCGACCGAAGAGCCGCAGAGCGAGCCGCAGAGCGCCGAGGCCGTGGCGATGGAGCGGCCGCCGATCGTGGCGTCGGGCGCCCTGGCCCTGGCTCTGGCCGAGCTGGGACCGGCGGCGGCGGCCTCGGGCGCGCTGGCGTTGGCCCTGGCCGAACTGGAGCCGACCCCGCACAGCCGGCCGGACGACGGCGACACCGGCGCGGGCGCCGGCGGCGGGGCGCCGCTGGCCCTCGTCGCCTCCCATTCGACCTCGACCCTGGACGACGCGCCGGCGACCACTTCCACCGTCGGGGAGGCGGAGGTCGCCGAGGTCGTCACCGCGGCCCACGCCACCGATACCGCGTCGGCCGAGCCGGTCGCCGTCGAGGCCGTGGCGGCCTCCGCCGAGGTTGCGCCCCAAGCCGCCGAACCCGAGGTCATCGAGCCCCAGGCCGTCGAACCTCTGGCGCCCGAACCCGTGGCCGCCAGCGCCGAGGTGGCCGAGCCTCTGGTTCCCGAACCCATCGCGGCGGAGAAGGCCGTCGAGCCCGATCCGCTGGGCCCGATCACGGCGGTCGCCGCCGCCGGAAGCCGGGGCAAGCGCAAGGGGACGGGCTTCTTCGGCGCCCTGCTGCGTCTGCTGATCCTCGCCATCGTGGCGGGAGCGATCATCATCGGCGTGGGCATCGCCACCGGCCGTCTGGATGGACCGACCCTGCTGGCCCAGGCCCGCGCCCTGCCCGATCAGGCGCGTCAGCTGCCGTCCACCGCGCCCGCCTTCATCCGGGACCTTCTGCCCCGCTGAGCCGCCTGTTAGGACAGGCCGCCCGAACCCTCCCGCGCCGGGAGCGTTTCCGGCTGGTCCACAGGAGCGCCCATGACCTTCACCCTGACCTCCACCGACATCACCGACGGCGGCGTCCTGCCTGACGCCCAGGTCGCGGCCAAGGGCAATAGCTCGCCGCAGCTGAGCTGGTCCGGCGCCCCCGAGGGGACCAAGAGCTATGCGATCACCGTCTATGATCCGGATGCACCGACGGGGTCGGGCTTCTGGCACTGGACGGTGGCGAACATCCCGGCGGATGTGACCGAGCTGCCGGCCGGCGGCCCCGTGCCGTCAGGCGCGGTCGAGGGCCGCACCGACTATGGCGCGCCCGGCTTCGGCGGCGCCGCCCCGCCTCCGGGGCACGGGCCGCACCGCTATATCTTCACCGTCTTCGCCGTGGACGCGGACAAGCTGGACGTCACGCCCGACAACTCGGGCGCCGTCTTCGGCTTCAACCTGCATTTCCATACGCTCGCCAAGGCCACAATCACCGCGACCTACGAAAACAAGGCATAGGAGAAGGCCCTACTTCAGGGTCAGGATCACCCGCAGCCCGGCGGTGACGATCGCATCGCGATCGCGGTCGCCGCCGGGGTTGTGGATCCACTGCAGGTCCGGCTGGATGGTCAGGGGGCCGAAGGTGTCGGCGTAGGTGATCTCCACCCCGCTCTCGGCCTCTCCGAACTGCGTACCGGCGTCCAGGGCGTTGGCCCGGGCCTTGTCCGACAGGAAGCCCTGATCGACGCCGATGGAGAAGGCGCTGTCCGGGCGGCTGTGGAAGACGGAGTCGACGCGCAGGCCCGCCTGCCAGCCGCCCTTGAAGTCGGTGGTGTCGCCGTCCGAGGCGCCGAGGCGCGCGAAGGCGCGGACCGTGGGCTTGTCTTCGGCCTCGTATAGCGTGCCCTCGGCGACCAGATAGGCGCCCTGGGCGTCGGTCAGGACCGGATCGCCGAACGGATCAAGGTCTCGGATGTCTTCCTGCGCATTGCCGTAGCGCCAGCCGCCGATGGCGACGCGCACCGGGCCGGACCAGCCGATCTCGGCCAGATAGAGGGCGCCGTCGTCCAGGGTGGTGTCGATGCCGCCGTCGTCGCCGATGGCGCTGGCCTTGGCGTTCACCGCCGCGAACCGGGCGTGAAGGCCATCCGTCGCGCCGATCTGGACCCGCACCGCCAGAGAGGTCGAGGGGAAGATGGACGGACCGTTCGGTCCCGTCGCCGCCAACTCCGAGCCGATGCCGAACGGCGGCGACATCAGGAGGTCCGAGGCCTCGGTCGAATAGAATTCGCTGTTGACGTCGTAGAGGCCCGCCAGGACCGAGGCGCGGCCGTCGGCCAGATCCTGTTCGATCCAGGCCTCGAACAGGCGGACGCCGTGAGAGCCGACCTCGATGTTGTCATAGCCCTGAAGGGTCTCGGCGACGTTATTGGGCTGGCCGCCGCCGTTGGCCAGAAGGCTGATGTGGGCCTTGGCGCCGCGCCAGCCGAACTGACGCTCCAGATCGCCGTCGAGGGAGACGTCGAGGTTGTCGAGGTAGCGGCCCGCGCGCACATCGGCGCCGTCGACCACCCCGATCACATCGGCGGTTTAGGCCGAATGCCATTGCCAGATCGGCTGATCTGAAGGCGATTGCGAATCCGTCTCAGCTGTCTTTGCGAAAGATGAAGTCGCCGACAGAAGAACACCCAAAGCAACCGACGCGAATACGCCCCGCACCAACGCCATCTTGTTTCTCATCCATTCTGGAAGATGAGGCGTTGCCCTTTTTGGGTCGCCCTGTTGACTGCATCATCAGGGAAACTCTTCAAAAAACTCTCAATTCGAACAGCGTTTTGGCTACGCAGTGTTCCTTACCGTACGGAATGAGGTCGTTAACCCTAACGACGTTACCCTGATACAAAAGCGGGGGACCCGATGCTTTCCACGATCCGTTCCAAGGTGAAGTTCGCCGGCCTGGCGATGGCCATTCTGTGCGCATTGGGCTCCGGCTCGGGCCTGTTGATCGCGCTGTCGCTGAACGGATCGATGTCGGATTCGGCGCGGATCGCCGAGGTCCTGCGCAACCATATGCAGGCCGATATGATGCACGACGCCCTGCGCGCCGACGTCCTGGCCGCCCTGCTGGCCGCCCGGACCGGAGACGCCGCGGCGATGACCGGCATCCGGGCCGATCTGGAGGAGCATTCCGCCAACTTCCGCGCGGCCATCGACGAGAACCACAAGAAGGCGACCAACGCCGAGACCATCGGCGCCCTGGAACAGGCCGACGCCCCGCTGCAGCAATATATCGCCTCGGCCGAGCGTATGGTGAACCTGGCCGGCAGCAACCCCGCCGCCGCCGAGGCCGCCCTGCCCGCCTTCCGGACCAGCTTCAGCGAGCTGGAAAGCCGGATGGAGGCGATCTCCGAACAGATCGAATCCACCCTGGCCGCGACCAAGGCGCGCGCCGAGTTCATGGCCGTCGGCGGGATCGTGACGATGATCATCGCCATCCTGCTGAGCGTGGGCCTGAGCCTGCTACTGATCCGCCGGTCAATGCGGGAAGTGGTGGCCCCGATCGGGGTGCTGAACGACGAGATGGCCGCCCTGGCGCAGGGCCGCACCGACGTCGACCTGACCAGCGCCGGGCGCAAGGACGAGCTGGGCGGGGTCGGCCGCTCCGTCGTGGCCCTGCAGGCCCTGATCGTCGAACGCGCCCGCGCCGAGGCCGCCGCCCAGGCCGCCCAGCGCAGTCAGGCCGAACAGGCCCAGCTGGCCGCCGCCGAGAAACAGGCCCAGGTCGTCGCCTCAATGGCCGAAGGTCTGGACCATCTGATGCAGGGCGACCTGACCCACCGCATCGTCACCGACTTCCCGGAAGGCTATGAAAAGCTGAAGGCGGACTTCAACGCCGCCGTGGACCGGCTGGAGGAGACCCTGGTTTCGGTCAACGGCAACGCCTCGACCATTCGCGGCGGCGCCCATGAGATGACCCAGGCGACCGACGACCTGTCGCGTCGCACCGAACAGCAGGCCGCCAGCCTGGAAGAGACCGCCGCCGCCCTGGAACAGATCACCGCCACGGTGAACCGTTCGGCCGAGGGCGCCCGTCAGGCCTCCAACGTCGTCGGCGAGGCCCGCGACGAGGCCGAGTCCAGCGGCCGGGTGGTCGGCGAGGCCGTCGCGGCCATGGACGCCATCCATGCCTCGTCCAACGAAATGGGCCAGATCATCAGCGTGATCGACGAGATCGCCTTCCAGACCAACCTGCTGGCCCTGAACGCCGG
>DBBK01000178.1:0-15221 GCA_002292165.1 Brevundimonas sp. UBA986 | reverse complement strand
CCTGGCCCAGCGCTCCGCCGAAGCCGCCAAGGAGATCAACACCCTGATCTCGAACTCGGGCCGTCAGGTGTCGCTGGGCGTGGACCTGGTCCGTCAGACGGGCGCCAATCTGGACCGGATTTCCGACCGCGTGGTGCGCGTCGGCTCGCTGATCACCGAAATGGCCGCCGCCAGCCAGGAGCAGGCCACCGCCCTGACCGAGATCAACACCGCCGTCGCCCACATGGATCAGGTGACGCAGCAGAACGCCGCCATGGTGGAAGAGACCACCGCCGCCAGCCACGCCCTGGCCCAGGAGACCGAACTGCTGAGCCAGTCGGTCAGCCGGTTCCAGGTGTCCGGAGCGACCGGCGCCGCGCGCGGCGGATCGCGGATGCGCTACGCCGCCTGAAACGGGGGCCGCCTGAAACGGGGCCGCCGAAAACAAGGTGTGATCGGTATCGGAGCGGGTTGCGGTTGATCCCGCGGCCCGCCTCCCTATTTTGCAGTGCAGCAATTCTCTCTGCCCGCAGGATACCCCATGGCCACGGACACCACGCCGGAGCTCGACGCCGCGCATTCGATCACCGTTGAACAGCAGGCTGTCGATGCGAAGAAGGTAGCGCTGGTCCTGACGGCGCTTGGCATGGGCGGGTTCGCCATCGGGACCACCGAGTTCTCGGCCATGAGCGTCCTGCCGGACTTCGCCAATGATCTGGGCGTCGACGCCCCCACCGCCGGTCACGCCATCAGCGCCTATGCCCTGGGCGTCGTCGTCGGCGCGCCCCTGCTCGCCGTGCTCGGCGCGCGCGTCGCCCGCTGGAAGCTGTTGATCGGCTTCATGGCCCTGTTCGCCGTCGGCAACGCGTTGAGCGCGATGTCGCCGACCTTCGGCTGGATGCTGGCCTTCCGCTTCCTGAGCGGCCTGCCGCACGGGGCCTATTTCGGGGTCGCGGCCCTGGTCGCCGCCTCGGTCGTGCCCCTGGCCTACCGGACGCGGGCGGTCTCGACGATCCTGCTGGGCCTGACCATCGCCACGGTGATCGGAGTGCCGATAGCCACAGGGGTCAGCCACGCCTTCGGCTGGCGATGGACCTTCGCCGCCGTCTCGGTGCTGGCGGCGATCACCATGACCCTGGTGGCCCTGTTCGCGCCGCGCGATCCGCCTCACCCCGACGCCAGCCCCCTGCGTGAGCTCGGCGCCCTGAAGCGCAAGCAGGTCTGGCTGACGCTGGGCATCGGGGCCATCGGCTTCGGCGGGATGTTCGCCGTCTACGCCTATCTGGCCTCGACCCTGACGGCGGTGACCGGCGTCGGCCCCGAGATGATCCCATGGGTCTTCGCCGTCTTCGGCGGGGGCATGCTGGCCGGCAATCTGATCGGCGGCTGGACCTCGGACCGGTTCGGGATGAAGGCGGGCGCCGGGATGCTGATCTGGAGCGTCTTCTCCCTGATCCTGTATTTCTTCGCCGCCCCGCACCTGTGGGCCGTGCTGATCGTCATCGTCCTGATCGGGGCGGGGATGGGGCTGGGATCGCTGCTGCAGACCCGGCTGATGGATGTGGCGGGCGACGCCCAGACCCTGGCGGCGGCGCTCAACCACTCGGCCTTCAACACCGCAAACGCGCTGGGCCCCTTCCTCGGCGGCCTGGCCATCGCGGCCGGTTTCGGCTGGGCCTCGACGGGTCTGGTGGGGTCCGCCCTGGCGTTCGGCGGCCTGATCATCTGGGCCTGGGCGATGTGGGACGCAAAACGCACGCCGCCCGCCTGATCTCGGGCCTGACACTCTCACGGAATCCTGCTAGAGGCCCCGCCCATGAGCGCAGCCGTCATCGTCTTCCCCGGATCCAACTGCGACCGGGACTGTAAAGTCGCCATCGAACGCTCCACCGGCGAGCGGGTGGAGATGGTCTGGCATGGCGAAACCAGCCTGCCCGACGACCTGGACCTGATCGTCCTGCCGGGCGGCTTCTCCTATGGCGACTATCTGCGCTGCGGCGCCATGGCGGCCCAGGCCCCGATCATGCAGGCCGTGAAGAAGGCCGCCGACGACGGCGTCGCCGTGGTCGGCATCTGCAACGGCTTCCAGATTCTGTGCGAGGCCGGAATGCTGCCCGGCGCCCTGCTGCGCAACGCCGGGCTGAAGTACGTGTGCAAGCCCATCGCTCTGGAAGTGACCAACGGTCAGACCCGCTTCACCGCCGGCTATCAGGGCCAGCGCGAGGTGGTGATGACGCAAGGCAACGGCGATGGAAACTATTTCGCCGACGCCGAGACCCTGGCCCGGCTCGAGGGCGAGGGCCAGGTGGTCTTCCGCTACGTCGACAATCCGAACGGCTCGGTGGCCAATATCGCCGGCATTCAGAATGCGCGCGGCAATGTGCTGGGCATGATGCCCCACCCCGACCGGGCCTTCGAGGCCGAGCTGGGCTCCGCCGACGGCGCGACCCTGTTCCGCAGCGTGATGGCCGCGGCCTAAACGCCCCAAGCGGCGCCGCCGGCGCCATAGCCGTCCACCGCCTTGAACAGGGCGGCGACCAGATCGCGTTCCTCAGCGGTCAATTCAGGCTTCCAGACATCGAAGATCAGGATGGTGCGGTCCAGGCCGCTGTCGTTCCTGGCCTCATGCTCGATGGTGTCGTCGAAGGCCCAGGCCTGCCCCTCCTTCCACTCGCGCACGTCATTGCCGACGCGGAAGCGGCTGCCCGGCGGCACGATCAGCGGCAAATGGCAGATCAGCCGGGTGTTGATCAGCCCGTGATGCGGCGGGATGCGCGCCCGGCGTCAGACGCGAGAACAGGATCGACGGGGTGCGGCCCGGCACCCGGCACAGCGGAACGCCGGACAGGGCCTGCATCGTGCGCGGGCAGCGGCCGGCGATATCCGGCTGCTCAACCCCGTCCTTGTACAGGAAGAGCGCGCTCCATTCGGGATTGGCCAGCATGCCCGAGGCGTCGGTGTTGGGCCGGTCAGCGCGCGGCTGAATATAGGGCTGGAACAGGCCGGGTTCGGCCAGCAGAGCCTGAAGCTCGGCGGTGATGTCCGCCGTCGCCTGTTCGACCTCGGCCAGCCAGGGCAGGCTGTCGCGCGGCTGGAACTGCACCTGGGGCAGGCCGGGGAAGAGGTAGAAGCGCGGCTGCTGCAGATAGAGCTGCTTGCGGCCCTGCATCAGGTCCAGCGACAGGCTGAAGCGGTCGCTGGAACAGGCGGGGTCGAAGCCGGCCTCGGCCATGCTGGCGATCAGGTGATCCTCGAAGGCCCGGGCCTGGGCCTGGACCGCGGCTTGGGCGCGGCGCAGGTCGGCGATCAGATCGGGTGTCAGATTCGGTCGGCCCGAGGCCTGGCGCAGGGCCGAGGTATAGAAGGTCGAGGCCGACCGGGCGTCGCCCCCCGCCACCAGGGCGTCGCCCTTCAGGATCAGGCCGCGCAGGTCGCCCGGATCGGCCGACAGAAGCGCGTCGGCGCGCGCCAGGATGGCGCCGACGGCGTCAGGGGAACGGGGCTGGGGCGCGGCGTTCGGCATTCACCGAACGAAACCCACCGAACCGCGTCTCGTCAACCGCCTGGGTGCGCCGCAACAAGATCAGTTTTCAGGCGTCACTGGTGCGCGACAGCTGTTCGTCTTCGTCGACAGCGTCTTCGTCCTCGTCAGGCGTGACGATGCCGCCCGGGTCGCGCTGGGCGGCCAGTTCGCGGGCGCCGACGCCCAGACCCTGTTCGATGGCCAGATTGGCCTCGACGTCGTCGGTTTCGAAATGGGGTTTGCCCCCCGGAGCGTCCTTGGGATCGGGCATGGAAGCCTCCTTCTCTGCAGCGATGATGCAGGCTGAACCGATGGGCGACCGTTGCGGTTCCGGTGAACCTTCGCCGCGCTGAGGCGTAAGGGCGGGCTGAACCCGTTCGAGGAGCCTGCATGTCCATCGTCCGCCCGACCGCCGCCCAGAAGACCCGCCGCTGGATCGTGCTGGGCGCCGCCGTCTTCGCCGTGGTGGTGGCCCAGGCGCAGATGGGCCTGGCCTGGGGTCAGAGCGCGGCCGCCTTCGCCGCCGATAGCGATGCGACGCTGAAGGTCGCCGGCTGGGCCTTCGCCATCTGGGGTCTGATCTATCTGGGCCTGTTGATCTATGCGGTGCGTCAGGCCCTGCCGCAAACGGGCGAGAGCGACCTGATCCACGCCTTCGGCTGGCCCTCGGTCCTGGCCTTCGCCGGGATCGGCCTTTGGATCGTGGCGGCGGCGTTCGACTGGGAGGTGGCGACCATCGTGCTGATCTTCGGGTCGCTGAGTGTGCTGGTCATTCCGCTTCTGGCCCATGCACGTCAGATCCGGAACCTGAGGCTGGCCGACCGTGATCGCTGGATGACGGTCTGGCCCCTGAGCCTGCTGGCCGGGTGGCTGAGCATCGCGGCGCCGGTCAATCTGATCACCGTAGCGACCGGCAACGGCGACCTGCCCTCAGCCCTGTCCCCGACGTTGTGGGCCATGCTGGCGGCCGCGGTCGTGGCGCTCGGCGCCGTGGCGATGACCTGGCGGATCCGGACGATCGCCTTCGGCCTGCCGGTGTCCTGGGGACTGGCCGGGGTGTTCGCGGCGGAGCAGGCGCGCAACGAGGCGCTCGCCTTTACGGCGTTGATCGCGGCCGTGGCGGTTCTGGTCGCCGATGTGGTGATCGTCCTCGCGCAGCGGCGGCGGGTGGAGCGCGTGGCCTGAGATAGACAGGTCATGACAGGCTGCTAGCGTGACCTTATGGACGCCGAAGCCCTCTTCAGACTGAACGGAACGGTGCGGCGCGATCCGGGCGTCGAGCAGTGGCTGTCGTCTGACGACCCGCTACGGCAGCTGGCCCGTATTTGGTTCCAGCGGATGCGCGACTGCGGCGAGGATGTGCGCGAGACCCTGGGCGACGGCCATCCAATGGCCTGTGTGGAGGACGCCGCCTTTGGCTATGTCGACGCCTTCAAGGCCCATGTGAACGTCGGCTTCTTTCGCGGCGCGGCCCTGCCCGACCCGGCCGGACTGCTGGAGGGGACGGGCAAGCGGATGCGGCATGTGAAGCTGCGCTGGGGCAAGCCCGGGGACGAGGCGGCGCTGGCCGAGCTGATCACGGCGGCCCATGCCGACATCCGGGCGAAGCTGGCGACGGAGAAGGACGGGGTTTAGGCCTTTCCCCGGGCTGACTCCGGCGTCGAACATCGCTAGAAGCCCCGCCATGAGCGCCCCCCAGAAAACCATCGCCGAACTCGCCGCGGAATACGGCCTGAGCCCCGCTGAATACCAGGTCGTCCTGGACCGTCTGGGCCGCGAGCCCAACCAGCTGGAATTGGGCGTCTTTTCAGTGATGTGGTCCGAGCACTGCTCGTACAAGTCGTCGAAGATCCACCTCGGCAAATTCCCGACCAAGGGCCCGCGCGTCATCTGCGGACCGGGTGAGAATGCGGGCGTCATCGACATCGACGACGGCGACGCCTGCATCTTCAAGATGGAAAGCCACAACCACCCCTCCTTCATCGAGCCCTATCAGGGCGCGGCGACGGGCGTGGGCGGCATCATGCGCGACGTCTTCACCATGGGCGCGCGCCCGGTGGCCCTGCTGAACGCGCTCCGCTTCGGTGACGTCGGCCATGAGAAGACCAAGCGCCTGGTGAAGGGCGTCGTGTCGGGCATCGGCGGCTACGGCAACTGCGTCGGCGTGCCCACGGTAGCGGGCGAGACCAATTTCCATGCCGGCTACAACGGCAACATCCTGGTCAACGCCATGTGCGTGGGCCTGGCCAAGTCGGACGCCATCTTCTACTCCGCCGCGCCGGGCGCGGGCATGTCGGTGGTCTATTTCGGCTCCAAGACCGGCCGCGACGGCATCCACGGCGCGACCATGGCCTCGGCCGAGTTCGACGAGGATTCCGACGAGAAGCGCCCTACGGTCCAGGTTGGCGATCCCTTCGCCGAGAAGCTGCTGATCGAAGCCACCCTGGAGCTGATGGCCTCGGGCGCCGTGGCCGCCATTCAGGACATGGGCGCGGCGGGCCTGACCTCGTCCTCGGTCGAGATGGCCGGCAAGGGCGGCGTCGGCATCGAGCTGGACATGGACAATGTCCCGCAGCGCGAAACCGGCATGTCGGCCTATGAGATGATGCTGTCGGAAAGCCAGGAGCGGATGCTGGCCGTGCTCAAGCCCGGCCGCGAGGAAGACGGCTATCGTATCTTCAAGAAGTGGGGTCTGGACGCCGCCGTCATCGGCCGCACCACCGACACCGGCCGTCTGATCCTGAACCACCACGGCGAGGTCGTCTGCGACGTGCCGCTGGCGCCGCTGTTCGACGACGCCCCCCTGTATGACCGTCCCTGGGTCCAGCCCGAGCTGCACGGTCGCCTGACCGCCGCCGACGTCGCCGCCCCCGAAATCTGGGAAGACGCCGTGCTCAAGGTCGTCTCCTGCCCGGACATGGCCTCCAAGCGCTGGATCTGGGAACAGTACGACCGCCACGTCATGGCCGACACCCTGCAGGATTCGGCGACCGGCGCCGACGCCGGCGTGGTGCGGGTGCATGGCACGGACAAGGGTCTGGCCGTCACCTCGGACTGCACCCCGCGCTATGTCCAGAACGATCCCTATGAGGGCGGCAAGCAGTGCGTCGCCGAGGCCTGGCGCAACCTGACGGCCGTGGGCTCCCTGCCCATCGCCATCACCGACAACCTGAACTTCGGCAATCCGCAGCGGCCCGAGATCATGGGCCAGATCGTGCGCGCCATCGACGGCATGGCCGAGGCCTGCCGCGAGCTCGACTTCCCGGTCGTGAGCGGCAACGTCAGCCTCTACAACGAGACCAATGGCGCCGCGATCCCGCCAACCCCGACCGTGGGCGGCGTCGGCCTGCTCAGGAACTATGACGTGGTCACCGGCTTCTCGACGATGGCGGAGGGCGACACCCTGATCCTCATCGGGGCGACCGAGGGCGAACTCGGCGCTTCCATCTATCTGCGCGAGGTTCTGGGCCGCGAGGACGGCGCTCCGCCGCCGGTGGACCTGAAGCTGGAACGCCGCACGGGCGACTTCATCCGCAGCCAGATCGAGACCGGCCAGCTGACGGTGGTTCACGACCTGTCGGACGGCGGCCTGATCGGCGCGGCGGCCGACCTGGCCCTGGCCTCGGACATCGGCATCGTCCTGAACGCCGCCGACCACGGCCAGTTGTTCGGCGAGGATCAGGCCCGCTACCTGATCGCCGCGCCCAATCCGGACGACATCATCGCCGCCGCGCGCGAGGCCGGCCTGCCTGTGTCGCTGGTCGGAACGGCGGGCGGTGCGGCCTTCGCCGCCGAGGGCCTGTTCAGCATTCCGATGGCGCACCTGCGTGAAATCCACGAAGGCTGGATGCCGGGCTGGATCGAAGCGGCCTGAGCGCCGTCATGCACCGGTTGATCCTCCCCGCCCTGCTGGTTCTCGGACTAGCCGCCTGCGACGGCGAGGATCCGGTGGACAGCGTCATTCGCGACGTCTCGACCGCCAACCACGCGGCGGCGGCGGCGACGGAAGCCGAGGCGGCGGCAAAGGCGGCTCCGGCCGTGGCTCCAGAGCCTGTTCTGGCGGCGACCGCCGAATGCGACGTCGAGGTCAGCTTCGGAAGTTACGGCGCGGGCCCGGACGCGGCGCTGCGAGACAGCATGGTGAGTCTGCTCAAGGCCGATCCCGGCGTGACCGCCTCGGAGATGAAGCCCTGGGGTCGGGAGGGCGAAAGCACCCTGTGCCTGGTCACGAAGGACGAGGCCGCCGCCAATCGTCTGTACGGGACTCTCGCGGCACAGCTGCCCTCCACCAGCACGCGGGCGCCGACGACGGTCAGGCATCGCGACGGGCGCAGTCGCGCCACGGTCTATCCGACCGCACACTGACACCCACGGTCAGCCCCCTTGCACACTCATCCGAAGCGCCAATGCGGGTCGTGATCGTCCTGCCCCCGGGATCGCGCTTCGACGTTGACCGGCCGACCTCGATCGAGACTGTGGTCCGGTCGCTGGGCGCGCACAGCCACGACCGCGACGCGCTGACCGTCATCTGCGACGACGGCGCCGAGCGAGGCGACGCCCTGACGACCCTGGCTATCACGCCGGAACGGTCGCCGGTCAGGAGGGCGCGGATCGTGGCGGATCACATCGCCCGCCTGAAGCCTGATCTGGTCGAGGTGCATCAGCACATGCCGAGCGCGGCGGCCCTGGCCAAACGGTTGCGGCGNNCCCGGCCCGCCGATCCCGGTGATCCTGTACCGGCACAATCTGCTGCCGGACGCCGGCAATCTCCTCAAGCAATGGCGCCATCGACGACGCGTCGCCTTGTTCGACGGGCATCTGTTCGTCAGCGAAATGGGCCGGGCGCAGTTCGTGGACCGCTACCCGGAGCTGGCCGACCGGGCGACCGCCATCCCCAACGCCATCGAAACGGCGCTGTGGGCGGCACGGGCGAAGGACCGCCTTCCCTTGATCGCCTTCGCCGGACGGGCGGCGCCGGAAAAGGGTCTGGCGCCCCTGTGCGTCGCGCTGGAGACGATGCTGGACGCGGCGCCGGGCTGGCGGGCCGGGCTGGCGTTACGCGACTGGAGCACGCATCAGGCCTGGAGCGAGGCGCAGTTGCGGCCTTTGGCGCGCTTTGGCGACAGAGTGACCGTCGTCCACAACGCGCCATACGCCGCGGTTCGGACCCTTTTCCAGCGCGCCGCCATTGTCGTTATTCCATCCCTGTGGCGCGAGCCGTTCGGCCTGGTCGCGATCGAGGCTCATGCGGCGGGGAGCGCAGTCGTCAGCTCGGGGATGGGGGGACTGGCCGAAGCGAGCGGGGATCACGCTCTGGTCGTCCCGCCGGGCGACGATTTCGCCGCCAGACTGGCCGAAGGCCTGTTGTGGCTCGCCAACCAACCGGAAGAGCGCGAGGCGCTGGCCGCTGCCGGTCAGGCCCATGCCGTGCAGGTCCATGACGCCCATGATCGGTCCCGTGAGCTTGACGCAACGCGCCGCCGATTCCGGAAAGCAGTCTCTGTGCGCCACTGAGCCGCCTTCCGTCCGTCATGATCCGGGCGTAGCGTCCGGTCATGGCCGATGGATCACAGACCTTCCGCCCGTGGACGCCGCCCCGGCAGCCCAAGCCGCTGGGGTTGATCCCGTTTCTATGGGTCAGCTGGCGCAATCCGCTCTTGATGTGGTCGGACCGACACTTCGCCGAGCCGCAGTTGCACGGTCGTGGGCCGTTGGGAGAGGTTCTGGTCGTCAGCCATCCCGAGGGGGTGCGCCACGTCCTGACCGAGAACGCCGCCAACTATGAGAAGGGCGCCCTGCAGCGGCGGGTGCTGGGGCCGATGCTGGCCGACGGCCTGCTGCTGACCGAGGGCGAGGTCTGGCGGCGCGCCCGACGCATCCTTGCGCCCCTGTTCACCCCGGCGCGGACGCTGAAGATGGCGGCGCGGATGGACGAGGTCTGCCGCGCCCGGGTCGAGGCCCTGCATCTGGAGCATGGGGCGCGGGTGCTGAATATCGATTCCGAGATGTCGGGCCTGACCTTCGACATCCTGTCGGCGACCCTGTTCTCGGACGAGCTGGACGGGGATGCGCGCGGGTTCGAGGCGGCGCTGAATCAGTATCTGGCGGTCGGGGCGCGGATCGATCCGCTGGATGTGTTCAATGCGCCGAGCTGGATTCCCCGGCTCGGCAAGACCGCCAGCTATCGGTCTGCCCGCTATTTCGAGCAGAGGGTCGGGGCGCTGGTGGCGCGTCGGCGGGCGAGGATCGAGGCGGGAGAGGCGGCGCCCGACGACCTCTTGACCGCCCTTCTGACTGCGCGCGATGAGGCCGAAGATGGAAAAGGTCTGGACGACCGGGAGGTCGCGGCCAACATCCTGACCTTCATCCTGGCCGGACATGAGACGACGGCGCGGACGCTGGGCTGGGCCCTGCATCTGATCTCGCGCAGTCCGGCGGTGGCGGAGACCTTGCAGACCGAGGCCGACGCCTTCGACATCAGCGATCCGAAATGGGCCGAGGGGCTGCCGTGGACGCGGGCGGTGATCGAGGAGGCCATGCGGCTGTTCCCGCCCGCCCCGACCCTGGCGCGCCGGTCCATGGGGCCCGACGTGGTCGGCGGCGAGGCCATCGGCGAGGGCTGTGCGGTGCTGATCTCGCCGTGGATCCTGCACCGGCACGAACTGCTGTGGGACGAGCCGGACGCCTTCCGGCCCGAGCGCTTCCTGCCCGAGAACCGCAAGTCGATCGACCGCTACGCCTATATCCCGTTCAGCGCCGGACCCCGGGTCTGCATCGGCGCGGCCTTCGCCATGCAGGAGGCGATGATCGCCCTGACCACCCTGCTCAAGGCCGCCGAGGTCGAGGCGATCAGCACGGTCGAGCCCCACCCGACGCATCAGGTCACCCTGCGCAGCCGCCTGCCCATACACCTGCGATTGCGGCCGCGTCGAAGCTCGCCCGAGGCGGCCGCGGCTTGAGAAACGGCTGCAGCGTTAGTGTCGCAATCCGGGCGTAGGGGCGAAGACCTCAGCTGACCGGAGCCCGCCCCATGAGCCGTTTCGACCTGTCCCGCCGCGGGCTTCTGACTGCGTTCGGCGGCGGCCTGGCCCTGACGCAGACCGGCCCGGCCCTGGCCCAGGCGGCGTTCGACGTGAACCCCTTCCGGCTGGGCGTCACCGCCGGCGACCCCCAACCCGACGGCTTCGTCATCTGGACGCGCCTGGCCCCCGATCCCCTCGCCTGGGGCTCGGGCATGCCCAATGCGCCGATGGCGGTGCAGTGGGAGGTGGCGGCGGATCGCGGCTTCCGAACCGTGGTTCGCACGGGCGAGGCCGTCGCCCGGCCGGAGCTGGGCCATTCGGTCCACGTCGAGGTCGAGGGTCTGGAGCCCGCCCGCGCCTATTTCTACCGCTTCACCGTGGGGACCGAGCGCAGCGGCGTGGGCCGCGCCAAGACGACACCGGTCGTCGGCGCCGCCATGGACCGGGCGAAGTTCGGCATCCTCGGCTGTCAGGCCTATGAGAGCGGCTACTACACCGCCCACCGCAAGATCGCGGCTGAGGATCTGGATTTCATCTTCTGCTACGGCGACTACATCTACGAAGGCCGGGGTAATCCGACCTATCAGAACGCCGCCGGCCCGATGGAGAACCCGCGCGTCCATCTGGGCGGCGAGGTCTACAGCCTGGACGACTATCGTCGGCGCTATTCGCAATACACTATGGATGTCGACCTGCAGGCCTCGCGCGCCTCGGCCGCCTGGTTCGCAGTGTTCGACGACCATGAGGTCGACAACAACTGGGTCGGGGAGATCGATCAGGACGGCACGCCGTCGGAGATCTTCCTGCTGCGCCGGGCGGCGGCCATGCAGGCCTTCTATGAGTTCATGCCGATGCGGAAGTCGGCCTTCCCGCGTGGCTCGTCGAGGCAGCTCTATCGCCGGGCCCAGTACGGCAATCTGATGGACCTGAGCTTCCTCGACACGCGCCAGTTCCGTTCGGACCAGCCCTGCGACGACAAGTTCGGCGCCAGCTGCGCGGCCATCGATGCGCCGGAGGCCCAGGTCCTCGGGCAGGCGCAGGAGGCCTGGCTGTTCAACAATCTGGACCGCTCGACCGCCACCTGGAAGGTGCTGGCGCAGCAGGTGATGATGATGGACCTGAACCGGAACTCCAGCGAGGGCTGGAGCGTCAACCCCGACAGCTGGGCCGGCTATTCGACGCCGCGCCGCCACCTGCTGAAGCATCTGCAGGATCGGAAGGTGTCGAACGCCGTGGTCCTGACCGGCGACGAGCATCAGAATTTCGCGGGCGACCTGTTCCTCGACGGCCGCCATCCCGAGGGGGCCCCGATCGCCAGCGAGTTTGTCGGCACCTCGATCAGCTCGGGCGGCGACGGGGTCGACCAGAAGCCGGAATGGGCCGCCTTCATGGCCGCCAATCCGCAGCTGAAGTTCCTGAACAGCCAGCGCGGCTATCTGGTCTGCGACGTGACGCCCGAGCGCTGGCAGACCGAGTTCAAGGTGCTGGACCAGATCCACAACCGCGACGGCGTTCTGACCACCCGGGCCAAGTACGCCATCGAGGCGGGCAAGCCGGGACTGGTGGAAGCCTGATCCGCGACCCTTCGCCGCCTGACGGGAACCTGTTCGAACGCCGATCCTTGGGTCAGTGTTCGCCAAACTCGCCTAGTCGAGTTGATCAGACCGATTGGTCAGGGAGAGACGCGCATGGACTATGTCGATGGCTTCATCATCGCGGTGAAGAAGGACAGGATCGAGGACTACAAGCGGATCGCGACCGAGAGCGCCGCCATCTTCAAGGAGCTGGGCGCCCTGAGCGTGGTCGAGTGCGTGGCGGACGACGTCCCGTACGGCAAGCTGACGTCCTTCCCCCGCGCGGTGATGGCGGAGGAGGACGAGATCGTCGTCTTCTCCTGGATCACCTATCCGTCGCGCGAGGTCCGCGACGAGGCCAACAAGAAGATGATGGAAAACGAGGCGATGGCCGCCGCGATGAACGAGATGCCGGTGGACGGCAAACGCATGATCTTCGGCGGCTTCAGGCAGATCGTCTCGGCCTGACGATCAGGTCCCCGCGAGGTAGGGGACGCTGTCGACCAGAACGTAGCCAGGCGTGTTCTCGACGAAATGCCTGAGCCAGAAGAGGTGGCCTGCGCCGTAGACGACCACGATCCGATCGCCGGGTTTCGCTGTCAGCATGAGCTTGGCGAAAATCTTGGCGTTACGCTCATACCAGCCGGAGTTCAGCTCCGCGCCCGGTTGATCGACCGCGTCGCCGAACTGAAGCAGGCCGTAGGAAAGGGCGGCGGTTCCGTTGAGCGGATGATCCGGACGATTCTCGTTGGCCAAAAGCGCGCCCAGGGTTTCGGTCCGTTGGCGCGCGGTCATTTCGGCGACGTCAGCAGCAATAGGGGCGTTGACTGCTTCCAGAACGGCCTCCTGATGATGGGCTGTGACCCAGTTCTGGACCTTGTCGAACGGGAAGTAGTCGCGCTCGCCCTCGCCCGGCTGCTCGTCGATCGCATAGACACGCGTCAGACCTTCGAGTGAAGCCAGCCGGTAACCGATCTGAACCCGCTCATCCGGGTTGGTCAAAAGGTCAGCGGGTTTGTAGGCAGGATAGCGTTGATCCAGCAGGGTGGCGGTGTCGGAGGCCTCACGCTCAACGGCGATCGCCGTCGGATGGAAGCGGCGCAAGCCTTCGGCGACAGCCGCCAGCTCGGCCTGTTTAGCCGGCGTTGTCACCGGATCCACCGCCATGTTGTAGAGATCGTGTCCCGGATTGTCGAAATGGAAGGTTCCCACCAGCATCACCTGGATGGGTTCCGGCGCAGCGGCAGAGGTCTGGGCGAAAGCGGCGGATGGCGCGAGCAAGACGATCGCGGCGGCGAGGATCTTCAGCATGAATGTCTCCGGACAGGTGATGCTGCTCAGAGCCTCAGGCGCGGCCCATCGGATGCGCCAGACAGGATTAAGTTTCGGAAAGGTGGCGGACGAGGGCGGCGCGGTCGCCGGCGAACAGGCGGTCGGCAAGAGCCTGAATCTCGCCGTCCACATAGGCCTTGCGGTCGATAGCGGCGTGATAGCGCTGGCGGCCGTCCTCGCGCACCGAACGGACGGCTCCCTTATGCATCAGCCGGTTGAGCAGGGTCTTGATGGTGGCGTCGCCCCAGGGCTGGACCGACTTTACCTCATCGATCAGGGAGGCGAAGGAGAGCGGGCCCTTGCGCCACAGGGCGGCCAGAACCTCGCTCTCGGCCTCGGTGACGGGGATGCGGGCCATCAATCAGGCCCTGAGCACCAGACGGTCAACGCGGGCCTCGATGATCCAGTGGCAGATCACCGCCACGACGCCGACGATCAGGCCGAGCACCAGAAGGAAGGCCGCCTCGGCGAGGCCGGGGGCCAGGACGTTGAACGGCTGCGGTCCACGGTTCGACACGCCGATGAAGATCATCAGCAGATTATAGGCCGCGCCGAGCAGGCCCAGCAGCGGCGCGCCGAGGCGGAGCGCCGAGAGGAAGGTCGACCCGCCGTTCAGATGCGGGCCGGACATCACCTTGCGCGCGGTCACCACGATGGCGGCGATCAGGGCGATGACGAGGGCCAGCACGATGACCTTCACGGGCGCCGAGGCGTCCAGGAAGACGGTGAGTGGGGTGACGTGGGTTGAAGCGGACATGGGGTCTCCCGGGAGTTTCTGTTTGAGCTGAATCGGCGTGCGAAGTCAGGCAGGCTGACGCTGCGACATCCAGCCATGGGCGAAGACCGCCGCGACCGAGGCCAGAAGACCTGCCAGAACCACCACGGCGATCTCCGCTAGGCCGGGAGAGATGATGTGGAAGGGCGGCAGGCCGCCGTCATAGTTGATCCGCACCAGAATATTGGCGCCGAGGTAGATGCCCACGGCCGCGGCGAACAGGGGGCCGCCGAGGCGCAGGCTGGAGACGAAGGACTGACCCTTGGGGGCCGAAGTCCGGCGAAGGCGCGAGACCGCGCCGATGACCAGGGCCGTGATCGCCGCGACGATCATGAGCAGCAAACAGACCTTGGCGATGGGGCCGGCGTCGAGGATCACCGAGGGCACCTTCTGGCTCGTGCCACCGGGATGGACGGCGTTCTGGGCGTGGGCGGCGGTGGACAGGAGCACGGTGGCGATGGCGGCGAGGAAGGCGGCGGAGCGAGACATCGAACCCTCTTGTAGATTACATTCGTAATCTTTGTGGATTACAACTGTAGTCGAGTCAAGCATCGATGCAGGAAACGCTGGATCAGGCCGCCGTCGAGCCTCCGTCGGCCATGACGGAAGGTCCCTCAGACCACCGGAATCGCCTGGCTCAGGCGGCCGCCGACGCGGATGGGCTCGACGCGGACGGCCAGACCCGTGCGGTCATCGGTCTCGACGAAGACGCCGCAGATGGTCGCGGGGCCATGGGCCGGGGAGTAACGCCCCTGCGAGATGCGGGTGGTGAAGCGCCGCAGCGGCTCCTCCTTCTCGTTGCCGATGACGCTGTCGTAGTCGCAGCAGCCGCCGGCGTCGGTCTGATAGGCGGTGCCGGCGGGCAGTATCTGGCAGTCGGCGGTCGGGACGTGGGTGTGGGTGCCGACGACCAGCGAGGCGCGGCCATCGCAGAAATGGCCCATGGCCATCTTCTCGGAGGTGGCTTCAGCGTGCATGTCGACGATGACGGCGTCGGCGACGGCGCCCAGCGGAGC
>DBBK01000071.1 GCA_002292165.1 Brevundimonas sp. UBA986 | reverse complement strand
CGAGGTGAACCGGATGCCCAGGGTGGCGCCGGTGGCGACCGTGGCTGTGCCGTTGACCTTGAAACCGCCGGCCGTCAGGCCCGCCGCCGGATCCAGCGAGACCAGCAGGGTGCCCGTCGAGCCGACGTTCAGGCCGGTGACGTTCAGCTGGTTGGTCTGGCGGGCTTCCAGGGTGCCGTTGGCGACGTTGACGTTGAGCAGGCCGTCGGTGTCCGACAGGGCGCCGCGCACGATCGCGCCGCCTGTGACGTTCAGGGCGTCGGCCCCGGCCCCGAAGGCGATGTCGCCGACGAAGACGCCGTTCTGGATGTTGACCGAGTCGGCGCCCGAACCCAGCAGGACGTTGCCGTACATGATGGGTTCGTCGGCGTCGGCGACGCCGTCGCCGTCGGTGTCGGTCGCGGTGCTGCCCGTACCGGCCAGCACGCCGAACTGGGTGATCGTCACCCCGGTCGTGTTGGCGCGCACGTCGATGGCGGTCGCGGAGCCGGTCATGGCGTCGCCCGCGTCGTTCGGCGACAGATTGGCCTGAAGCGAGCCCGTGTTGACGATGTTCGTCAGGGTGCCGCTGAGATCGTGGATGGCGGTCAGATTGGCCGTGCCGCCCGCGGCGCTGGCCAGGATTGAGCCGTTGTTGGTGAAGGACGACAGGCTGGCGCCGGCGTCGATCCGCACGGCCTCCAGGCTGCTGGCCAGGGAGGTCGAACCGGCGGCCGTGATGAAGCCGTTGTTCAGCAGGGTCGGCGTCGTGGTCCCGGAACCGAGGCGCACCGCGGTGCCGTCGGCTTTCAGCGAGATGATGGCCATCGTGCCGTCGTTGCGGATACCGCCCGCGATGTTGACGGTCTGGCCGGCGTTGCCGCCGATTTGCAGGGCGTGGGCCGCCACGCCGTCATAGACGCCGTTGCCGACCAGCTGGCCCTTGTTGATCAGGCCATAGGCGGCGTCGCCCGTGCCGGCCACGCCGATGTTGATGGACCGCGTCGCGGACCCGATGGTGACCGCCGGCGCGCCGCCGTAGACGGTGATGTTCGCCGTGCCCTCGGACGCGTCGGGTCGACCGTCGGCGTCTTCGTCGGCGTTGTTGGCGTCCGCATCGACCGGGGCGGTGTCGAACACCAGTCCGTTGCCCACATTGCTCGCCACCACGACCGCCGAGCCGCCCTGCAGCTTGTCTTCCGCCTCCAGACCGGCCACGAAGGCGTCGGTTCCCAGGGCCGTGTAGCGATAGCCGGTCGCGGTCACCGCGCCCTGGATCGTCAGCCGCCCGGAAACGTCACCCTCGAACACGGCGCCGGACACGCCGCCGCCGGTGGCCGTGATGGCGCCGTCGATGTTGACGTTGCCTGTCACCGACCCCGTGGTCTTCAGACCCACTGAGTTGTCGCCGACGATGTTGATGTTGCCGAAGGCGTTAAGGTCGCCGATCAGCGGGGTGTTGATCGCGACGCCGTAGGAGTTGTTGCCTTCGACCTGGATAACGCCCGAGCTCTGGATCTCGATGTTGCCGGTCACAGCGCCCGCGCCGGACAGACGCAAGCCGTACTTGCCCGTGCCCGTCGCCCACGGACCATCCAGGTCGCCGTCGTTGTCGGTGTCCGGATAGGTGTTGATGCTGTCGTTGACCAGGACCTGGCCGGCGATGGTGATGGTCGTCGAGACCCCGCCGTTGACCTGAATCCCGACCGAGTTGTCGGCGGCGTTCTCGATATTCACGGCCGCGCCGCTGTCGATGATCAGCGTGTTGTTCGAATCGATGGTCACGGCCGTGCCGGACGACAGATTCGTTCCGCCGCCCGAGGCGAAGCGGATGTTGTCGGCGGCCGAACCGGTCGCGTTCGAGGTCTGGATCGGGGTGGTGCGAGTCGTCGAAACGACGACCTCCGCCTGAACGCCGGTGGCGACCATCAGCGGAGCGAGCGCCGCAGCGGTCGCGAGCAGTTTACGCATTCGGTAGGAACCCCTGTGGACACACACGCGCACGATTGTCGCGACCCTGTAACAGGGCGTCCGCGAGCTTGCCTCAAGTTTCTCGAATTTGAGGCGATTGCAAGGCCAGAACGACGTCTTTGAAAGCATCTCGCAACGATGCTGCTTGTCAGTGACGCGATCAAAATGATATCACTTCGATAACGAATATCGGAGGGATCTGAATCATGACCACCCATTCCACCTCATCCGAGCGGCCGGCCGCCACCACCAACGGCGTGCTGATGCTGCTGCTCGGCCTGGCCCTTATCGTCGGCGGACCCTTGCTCGGTTTCGCGGGCGCAAACGGGGCGGCGTCGCATGGCGAGGAGGTCGGCTCGGTCGTCTTCGGCCTGTCCGCGGCGGTCGTCGGCCTGCTGATCCTGTGCGGCCTCTATTCGCTGCAGCCCAATGAGGCGACGGCGATCCTGCTCTTCGGCGACTATCGCGGCACGGACCGCCACACCGGTTTGCGCTGGGTTCTGCCCTGGTACAGCCGCAAGAAGATTTCCTTGCGGGCGCGAAACATCACCAGCGACAAGCTGAAGGTGAACGACAAGCGCGGCAATCCGGTGGAGATCGCGGCCAACGTCGTCTGGCGGGTGTCGGATTCGGCCCAGGCCCTGTTCGACGTCGACGACTATCAGGCCTTCGTGAACATCCAGGTCGACACCGGCCTGCGCGACATCGCGTCCCACTACGCCTACGACCACGGCGAACAGGTCGAGGGCGTGGATCAGGAGCTGACCCTGCGCGCCGACGCCGAGGATGTCGCCGCCCGGCTGCGCGACGAACTGGCCAAGCGCTGCGGCGTGGCGGGCGTGGTGGTCGACGAGGCGCGCCTGGCCCACCTGGCCTACGCCCCCGAGATCGCCGGCGCCATGCTGCGGCGTCAGCAGGCCGAGGCCATCCTGGCGGCCCGTCGCCTGATCGTCACCGGCGCAGTGGGCATGGTCGAGACCGCGCTTGAGGATCTGAGCGCGCGCGGCGTCATCGATCTGGACGAGGACCGCAAGGCGGCCATGGTCTCCAACCTGCTGGTCGTGCTGTGCGCGGACCGCGAGGCCCAGCCCGTGGTCAACACCGGCACCCTGTACGGCTGATGGCGGCCAAGCCGCGCAAGCCCTTCCTGATGCGCGCCTCTCCGGGCGTGATGGCGGCCGTCGAACGTCTGGCGGCCGCCGAATTGCGCTCGGTCAACGCCCAGGTCGAGGTCCTGCTGCGAGAGGCCTTGCTGCGTCGCGGCATCCCCACGACCGGGAACGATCCGGGGCCTGACGATCCCGCATGACCTCTTGAGCTTGGCGTTGAGCGGGTCTAGGGGCGTTTCATGGTCCCGCGTAAAAAAGCCGCCCGCATCCAAACTCGCACGCCGCGCGTTGCCCGGTCCAAGCGAGCGGAGAAATCTTCAATGAGCCTGATCGATCTCGACGTCACCGAAGCCGACCTGCGTCTGATCCCCGGGTGGGACGAAGAGGTCGCCGAGACGCTCAGGATCCTCAAGGCCTCGGCCGAGGATCCGCGTCCGCGTCTGGTCGACACCACCATGCTCTATGCGCCCCGCTCGGGCGGGGTGAAGCGCTATCTGGAATCCAAGAAGCTGTGGCTGGCCGAGAATCGGCCCGGCGTCGCCCATTCGCTGGTCGTGCCCGGCGCGCGCCATGACGCGGGCGCCGACGGAATCATCAAGCTGCGGGCCACCAAGCTACCGTTCGGCGACGGCTATCGCTGGCCGTCCTCGGTCAAGCGCTGGGGCGCCTGGGTCGCTTCCATGAAGCCCGCCATCATCGAGGCCGGCGATCCCTACACCCCCGGCCAGGGCGCGCTGGAGGCGGGTCAGAGGGCCGGCTGCCCGGTCGTCGGCTTCTGCCACTCCGATCCCGCTGGTTTGGCCGCCCTGCATTTCGGCGAATGGGCCAAAAAGCCGGTCGAGAAGCGTTGGGCCCGGTTGTTCGGCCAGTTCGACCGCGTCGTCTCGCCCAGCAAATTCATCGCCCGCCGTCTGGAAGAGGCCGGGGTCGGCAATATCGTCATCCGGCCCCTGGGCGTGGAGATCGACACCTTCCGCCCCGACCGCCGCGACCGCGACTGGCTCCTGAAGAAGCTGGGCCTGCCCGCCAGCGCCCGCCTGCTGTGCTTCGCCGGCCGTCCGGCGCGCGAGAAGAACATCGATGTGCTGATCGAGGCGGTCCAGAAGCTGGGCGATCCCTATCATCTGGTGCTGGTCGGGGCCGGGCAGGGGATGCCCGCCGAGGACCGGGTCATCGCCCTGCCGTATGAGAAGGACCCCAAGGCCGTGGCGCGGATCATCGCCAGCTGCGACGCCTTCGTCCACGCCAACGACAAGGAGCCGTTCGGCCTGATCGTGCTGGAGGCCATGGCCTGTGGGCGGCCCGTGGTTGGCGTCAACGCCGGCGGCGTCGCCGAGACCGTCACCAATGAGGTCGGCCAGCTGGCCGCCTCGGCCGACCCGACCGAATACGCCGCCGCCATCGAGGCCCTGTTCGCCCGCGACATCGAGGCCATCGGCGCCGCGGCCCGCGTCCATACCGTCGAGCGCTTCGCCTGGAACCGCGTCTTCGAGGACCTGTGCATGGTCTACGCCGACGTCAGCGGCCAGCCCGCCTTCGTCCGTCCGGCCGAGGAACTGGCGGTCCACTAGGGCTTGCAGAGGCGCAGCCGACACAGCCGCTCGCCTTTCACGTTAACCCTCTCGTCAACCCGCGTGCGATGGGCCACAAAGCCCGTCTGGTCACGGGCGGGGGCTCGGCGTGCGGCTGTTTCTGATTGTTCTGGTGGCCGTGGGGGCCTGGTTCCTGCCGCCCGCGCCGCGTCCGGTGCAGGCGACCAGCGCGCCCCAGGCCGTGGGACCGTGCCCGACGGCGCCCAACTTCCCCGGCAAGATCGAACAGGTCGTCCTGACCACGCCCGGCGCCTATGGAAATCTGCAGTACCGGCGCACGCCCCTGGGGCCGAAGACCATCGCCATCACCGTCGACGACGGCCCTGATCCGCGCGGGTCGCAGGCGGTCATGGCGATTCTCGAATCCCGGTGCCTGCGCGGGACCTTCTTCTATGTGGGACAGTATGCGGCCCTGAGGCCCGACATCGTCCGCGACGCTGTCCGCCGCGGACATAATGTGGGCAGCCACAGCTGGTCGCATCCGACGCGTCTGGCCTGGTGGGGCAGGGAGACGGCCCAGGCGGAGATCAGGCGCGGCTTCCTGGCCGTCGAAAACGCCGCTCCGGGCCAGGTGGAGCCCTTCTTCCGCTTCCCGGGGCTCGGAGACAGCCCGGGGCTCAGAAACTGGCTCAGCGACGAGGGAATCGCCGTCGTGGGCGCCGAGGGCGGCACGGACGACTGGCGCGGCATCGGCGCCGAGGCCATCACCCGCCGGACCCTCGCCAACATGGCCGAGAGCGACGGCGGCGTCCTGATCATCCACGAGACCCATCCGGCCATGATCGCCGCCCTGCCGGGCTTGCTGGACGAGTTGAACCGCCGCGGCTTCCGCTTCGTCCAGATCACCGCCGGCGACGCGGCGCGCCGGGACGCGCAGGCGAAACCGCAGACGCTGCTGAGAGCAACTCTGAAGACCGACTGACAATGTTCAGAAAGAAGGGGGGTCTTGAAAGGGAAGGCGGGGGACGCGCCATTCTTTCTGATCACAGAAAGAATGGCGCGAGTGACGGGACTCGAACCCGCGNNACGGGGCTCGAACCCGCGACCTCCGGCGTGACAGGCCGGCACTCTAACCAACTGAGCTACACCCGCGTTGCTCGCTGCGGCGGGTTGCGCCGCGGCGAGGGGCGTCGTTTAGGCGGACCGTAGCGGCGGGTCAAGCGACGAATTCAGGTTCGCACGTACTTTTTGCGACACCGGGAATCTTCGAGAATTAAGCCTGAAATCTGCGAACCATTCTCAATGAAAACCCTTTTGCCGCATGGGTTTGAACGGCAGCGTTGTTGGGTCTAAGAAGCGCCGAATCCCCCCGATCAGCCGGACTCCCCATCCGGCCCGCGAGGCCATTTTTTATGAACGCATTCCTTCTGCAGTACCTGCCGGTCGTGATCTTCATCGGGATCGCGGCCATCATCGGTCTGTTGTTTATCGTCGCGGCCCTGCTGATGGCGCCGAACAGCCCCGACTCGGAGAAGCTGTCCGCCTATGAGTGCGGCTTCAACGCCTTCGACGACGCGCGCATGAAGTTCGATGTGCGCTTCTACCTCGTCTCCATCCTCTTCATCATCTTCGACCTGGAAGTGGCCTTCCTGTTCCCGTGGGCCGTGTCGATGTTCGACCTCAGCCACGCCGGCATGGTCTTCGCCTTCTGGTCGATGATGGTCTTCCTCGGCGTTCTGACCGTCGGGTTCATCTACGAATGGAAAAAGGGCGCCCTCGAATGGGAGTAGCAGCACCTAAAAGCGGTCTGGTGACCGCCTCGGGCCAGCCCCTGACCTCCTATGGTCTCGGCGCGCGCTCGACCGTCGAGGGTTACGATCCCAAGCTGCACGACAAGTTCTTCGAGGCGGTCAACACCGAGGTCGCCGACAAGGGCTTCATCACCGCGCCGCTGGACGACGTCATCACCTGGGCCCGCACCGGTTCGCTGATGTGGATGACCTTCGGTCTGGCCTGCTGCGCCGTGGAGATGATCCAGGCGTCGATGCCGCGCTACGATCTGGAGCGCTTCGGCATGGCCCCGCGCGCCAGCCCGCGTCAGTCCGACCTGATGATCGTCGCCGGTACGCTGACCAACAAGATGGCTCCCGCCCTGCGTAAGGTCTACGACCAGATGCCGGACCCACGTTACGTGTTGTCGATGGGTTCCTGCGCCAATGGCGGCGGGTATTACCACTACAGCTACAGTGTTGTTCGCGGTTGTGACCGCGTTGTACCTGTCGACGTCTATGTTCCGGGCTGCCCGCCGACGGCGGAGGCTCTGGTCTATGGCCTGCTGACCTTGCAGAAGAAGATTCGCCGCACCGGGACGATCGAGCGATGAGCGATTTTCCTTCCAGCGCCACCGGCGGGACCCTGGCGAGCCTGATCGCCAATGAGGCCATGCTGACCCCGCTCGGTCAGGAGATGGTCGCCGCGCTTCAGGTCGACGTCCTGGTCGAGCATGGCGAACTGAACATCCTCTGCGGCCGCGATCGCGTGATCGAGGTCCTGACGGCGCTGCGCGACACGTTCCAGTTCCAGCAGCTGATGGACCTGTGCGGCGTCGACTATCCGGAGCGGGCCGACCGTTTCGACGTGGTCTATCACCTGCTGTCGTTGACCCGGAACGCGCGCATCCGCGTCAAGGTCGCGACCAACGAGACCGACCCCGTGCCCAGCGCGGTTTCGGTCTATCCTTCGGCCGGCTGGTTCGAGCGCGAGGCGTTCGACATGTACGGCATGATTTTCTCGGACCATCCGGACATGCGCCGGATGCTGACCGACTACGGTTTCCAGGGGCATCCCCTGCGGAAGGACTTCCCGATGACCGGGTATGTCGAAGTGCGTTACGACGAGGAGCAGAAGCGGGTTGTGTATGAACCCGTCAAACTGACCCAAGAGTTCCGGAACTTTGATTTCCTGTCGCCCTGGGAAGGCGCCGAATACCCGGCTCCCGTTCTGCCCGGCGACGAGAAGGCGGGATGAGCACATATGAATCGGGCGGCCTTTCGATCGGCGTCTTCGTTCTTTCTGGTCACGTTCTCGACCGCGTTTCTGTTCACCCTGGGCGCGCGGCTGACCGGCTGGTTCACACGCACGCCGGACGTGCCGCCGCAGCAGCAGCAGGCGCTGGGCATCGCGATCATGGTCGCCGTGGTCTGTCTGGCCGTGGGCGCGGGCATTCGTCGGCTTTCGGCCGGCGAGTTGCAGAGCGCGCTGCTGGGCGCCTCGGCCATCCTTCTGTCGACGCCGCTGGCGATCGCGGTCCTGACCGGCGACTGGCAGCTGTCGACGGCCGCGGTCTCCAGTATGGGGCTGCTTACTCTCGCACTCGGCTGGCTGGTCGCGCTCACGCGCCGGCATCAGCCGAGCATCGAACCGATCGAAACGGAGCTGTCTGATGGCTGACGGCGCAAAAATTCAGAACATGACGCCCACCGTCGCCGAACTGGACGTCTTCGCGGACGATCTGGACCATCGCACCTCGCACGCGAAGGAGATGGACGACCGCAAGTTCACCATCAACTTCGGCCCGCAACACCCGGCCGCGCACGGCGTGCTGCGTCTGGTGCTGGAGCTGGACGGCGAAGTCGTCGAACGCGTCGATCCGCACATCGGCCTGCTGCACCGCGGCACCGAAAAGCTGATGGAATCGCGGACCTATCTGCAGAACATCCCGTACTTCGACCGGCTGGACTACGTCTCGCCGATGAACCAGGAGCACGCCTTCTGCCTGGCCATCGAGCGTCTGCTGGGCATCGAGGTGCCGTATCGCGGCCAGCTGATCCGGGTTCTGTACTGCGAGATCGGCCGCATCCTGAACCACATCATGAACGTGACGACCCAGGCGCTCGACGTCGGGGCCCTTACGCCGCCGCTGTGGGGCTTCGAGCAGCGCGAACAGCTGATGGTCTTCTACGAGCGGGCCTGCGGCGCGCGCCTGCACGCCAACTATTTCCGCCCCGGCGGCGTCCACCAGGACCTGCCGATGGCGCTGATCGACGACATCGACCGCTGGTGTAAGCAATATCCGAAGAAGCTCGGCGACCTGGAAGCCCTGGTCACCGAGAACCGGATCTACAAGCAGCGCAACGTCGACATCGCCGTCGTCACCAAGGAACAGGCCCTGGAGTGGGGCTTCTCCGGCGTGATGCTGCGCGGTTCGGACATCGCCTGGGACCTGCGCCGCTCGCAGCCCTACGAATGCTACGCCGATCTCGATTTCGATATCATCGTCGGCAAGAACGGCGACTGCTGGGACCGCTACCTCTGCCGCATCGAGGAGATGAAGCAGTCGGTCCACATCATGGAGCAGTGCATCCATAAACTGCGCAACTGCCCCGGCGAGCCGGTGATGACCGAGGACAACAAGGTCGTTCCGCCCCGTCGCGGCGAGATGAAGCGGTCGATGGAATCCCTGATCCACCACTTCAAGCTCTACACCGAGGGCTTCAAGACTCCGCCGGGCGAGGTCTATGCCGCCGTCGAGGCGCCCAAGGGCGAGTTCGGCGTCTATCTGGTCTCGGACGGCACCAACAAGCCGTACCGCTGCAAGATCTCGGCCCCCGGCTTCCGCCACCTCCAGGCCATGGACTGGATGAACCGCGGCCACATGCTGGCCGATGTCTCCGCCATCCTGGGTTCGCTCGACATCGTTTTCGGAGAGGTGGACCGATGAGCGTTCGTCGTCTCGCCCAGGTCCAGCCTGAGAGTTTCGCCTTCTCCAGGGCGACCAAGACCAAGCTCGACTGGTGGATCCAGAAGTATCCGGCCGACCGCCGCCAGTCGGCGGTGATCCCCGGGCTGTGGCTGATCCAGAAGCAGGAGGGCTGGGTTTCCGAGCCCGCCATCCGCCTGCTCGCCGACACCCTGGGCATGGCCTACATCCGGGTGCTGGAGGTCGCGACCTTCTACACCATGTTCATGCTCGAGCCGGTCGGCTCGGCCGCCCTGATCCAGGTCTGCGGCACGACGCCCTGCATGCTGCGCGGCGCCGGCGACCTGATGAAGGTCTGCAAGGACCGCATCGGCCCGAAACAGACCCTGTCGGCCGACGGCAAGTTCTACTGGGAAGAAGTCGAGTGCCTGGGCGCCTGCGTCAACGCCCCGATGGCCATGGTCAACGACTACTACCATGAAGACCTGACCGCCGCGGACATGAACCAGATCATCGACGACTTCGCGGCCGGCAAGAAGCCCAAGCCCGGTCCGTATGTCGACCGCGTCAACTCGGCGCCGGAGGGCGGGGCCCTGACCCTGCTCGACAAGACGCTGTACGACGGCTCGGCCGCCAAGCCGATCAAGAAGCTGCCGAACTCCGACAAGGCTCCGGCCTGATGTCGAAGACCGATCCGAAATCGCCGAAGGCGCTGCAGGGAAGCGGCGTCGCCTTCCTGGGCGCCGGTGTGGCGTTCCTCGTGATCGGCGCGACCAACCGCAGCCTGCTGGCCTTCCTCGGCGTCGGCGGGGCCTTCATCGCCATCGGCCTGAGCTTCATCGCCAGGGGCAAGAAGGCCGAAAAAGGGGAGGGCGACGCGTGAGCCTTCCCGACCTGAACACCGAAGACGGCCGCGCGGCCTATCGCAAGGAGCTGCGCGGCGTGGCCCTGCCGATCCGCTGGGGCGGTCTGGCCCTGATCGTGCTCGGCGCGGTCCTGGCCCTGATGGTCCGCAACAACATTCTCGGCCTGACCAACAGTGTCCTGCCGGTCGCCTATGCGGCGCTGGGTCTCGGCTGGGGTCTGGTCCTGGCCGGGATCGTCATCCGCACCCGCTATCACCGTCGTCGTCTGGCGGAGGGGCTGTGATGTCCCTGCATCATACGGTTAAGGATCGACTCCGTTCAGGCGAGCTGTCGTGCCAACGTCGACAAGACGAACGATGCTCTCTGGTCTGTCAGGACCAGGGGATATGGAATGGCCGATCGGAAAACCGGCAAGCGCGGGCGTGCGTCCGCTCGTCCGTCGAAAACACGGCGCGCCGCCGCCTTCCTCGCCAATCTGCTCGGCGTCCTGGGGATGACCGTGGGCGGGCACGCCCGACCGGAAACACCCCAGTCCTCGCAAGGATTGGCGTCGCAACCGGCGCCTTCGCAAGCGCCGACTTCAAGCGCGGCGCCTTCGCCGTCGCCTTCCCCTGTTTCTCAGCCGACCGGCCCCGTTGATGCCCCTGAACGCCCTTCGCCTTCCCCTTCAAGTCAAACGCCTGTCCTCGGCGAGCGCGACCGTCGCGACCGCCGAAGCGAGCTCTCACGTTCCCGGCTGTGGCGACCGGATCCACCTGGTTGGGGAGGCGGCCCGATGATCGGCATGCTTGAAGACAAGGATCGCATCTTCACCAACCTGTACGGGCTCCAGGACTGGGGCCTCGAAGGCGCGAAGAATCGCGGCTGCTGGAACGCCACCAAGGACATGCTGGACATGGGCCGCGACTGGCTCATCACCAACGTCAAGAACTCGGGCCTGCGCGGCCGCGGCGGCGCCGGTTTCTCGACCGGCCTGAAGTGGTCCTTCATGCCGAAGGAGCTCAAGGATCGTCCTCACTACCTCGTCGTCAACGCCGACGAGTCCGAGCCCGGCACCTGCAAGGACCGGGAGATCATGCGCCATGATCCCCACCTGCTGATCGAGGGCTGCCTGATCGCCTCCTTCGCGATGCAGGCCCACGCCTGCTACATCTATCTGCGCGGCGAATATGTGCTCGAGCGCGAGCGCATGGAGGCGGCGGTCAAGCAAGCTTATGAAGCCAAGCTGATCGGCAAGAACAACGTCCACGGCTGGGACTTCGACGTCTACATCCACCACGGCGCGGGCGCCTACATCTGCGGCGAAGAGACCGCCCTGCTGGAAAGCCTGGAAGGCAAGAAGGGCCAGCCGCGCCTGAAGCCCCCGTTCCCCGCCGGCGCCGGCCTCTACGGCTGCCCGACGACCGTGAACAACGTCGAATCCATCGCCGTCGTGGGCACCATCCTGCGTCGCGGCGCCGACTGGTTCGCCGGCTTCGGCCGTCCGAACAACACCGGCACCAAGCTGATGTCGATCTCGGGCCATGTGAACCGCCCGTGCAATGTCGAAGAGTCGATGTCGATCCCGCTGCGTCAGCTGCTGGAAGAGCATTGCGGCGGCGTGCGCGGCGGCTGGTCGACTCTGAAGGCCGTCATCCCGGGCGGGGTCTCCGTGCCCCTGATCACCCGCGAGATGTCCGAAACCGCCCTGATGGACTTCGACAGCCTGCGCGAGATGCGCTCCGGCCTCGGCACCGCGGCGGTCATCGTCATGGACAATGACACCGACCTGGTGAAGGCCATCGCCCGCATCAGCTACTTCTACAAGCACGAGAGCTGCGGTCAGTGCACGCCGTGCCGCGAGGGC
>DBBK01000185.1 GCA_002292165.1 Brevundimonas sp. UBA986 | reverse complement strand
AGGCCGATTCCTTCCCGCCTTTCCTTTGGGCGACCTGTTTGGACACCCAGACGGTTTCACGCAAGAATTGTCGAAGCGGTTTCGCGGGATAGCCCGACCAGACCTCGCCTGCCGGGATGTTGGCCAGGACCCCGCCCCCGGCCGCGACCGCCGCCCCGTCACCGATGGTGATGTGGTCGCCGACGCCCGCCTGGCCGCCGAACATGACGCCGTCGCCGACGGTGACCGAGCCCGACAGACCGCTGTGCGCTGCCATCAGGACATTACGGCCCAGCACGCAGTTGTGCCCGATCATGCACAGATTATCGATCTTGGTGTTCTCGCCGATGACCGTATCGTCATAGGCGCCGCGGTCGATGCAGCTGTTGGCCCCGATCGTCACGCCGTCCTGCAGGATCACCCGGCCCAGCTGCGGGATGTCGACCACTCCGACCTTCGACCCGGCGGCGCCGAAGCCCGCCTCGCCGATCCGCGCCCCGGCATACAGCTTCACCCGGTCGCCGATCAGGGCGAAACCGACCGTGACGTTGGAGCCGATCACGCAGTCGCGGCCGATCTGGACGCCCGGGCCGATGACCGTATTGGCCCCGATCCGTGTACCCCGGCCGATGCGCACGCCTTCGCCCAGCACCACGCCGGGCTCCAGGACGACGCTGTCGTCCTCGCAGACCTCCTCGCGCGTCGCCAGGGTATCGAGCGTGCGCGCCCGGTGAAGGCGCAGCGACGCCCGCGCCCAGGCCGCCTGGGCCTCGCCGGAGGTGATGATCGCCACCCCTTCCGGAACCGCATCGGCCGCCGAGGCGGGCACGATCACGCAGCCGGCCTTCGTCTCCGAGAGCGCGGCGGCGAATTTGCGGTCGGCCAGAAACGACACCGCGCCCCGGTCCGCGGAGGACAGGGGCGCGACGGAGGCGATCTCGGTCTCGCCGCCCCGGACGACCGTCCCGCCGATCAGCTCGGCCAGGGCGGTCGCCGTCAGGGACGGCAGGGTCTCGAAGAACCGGCGATCGGGCATGGGCCCGACTTACTGGCCCTGGGCCTGGACGGGAACCGGCATGCGGTTGAAGGTCAGGCTCGGCAGCGTGCCGTTCAGGCGGCTGATGGCCAGATCGGTCACTTCCATGTCGGTGTTCAGCATGAAGACGCTTTCGCGGTCCAGCATGAGGCCGCAGCCCTTCTCGCGGTAGATGGCGGTCAGGATCGGCTCGACCGCGACCGTGATCAGGCGGCGCTGTTCGGCCAGGGTATAGCGCAGCTCTTCCTCACGGGTCTGCTGCAGCTGCTGGGCTTCCTGGGCGCGCTGGCGCAGGGCCTGGCCGCGTTGCTGCTGCTCGGCCTGCGGAATGGTGTTCGCGCCCTGCTGCAGGGCCTGGGCCTCGGCCTGGATCGAGGTCTGATAGGGCTGCAGCTCACCGTCAACGTCGTTGACCAGCTGTTGCATGCGGGCGTTGACCGATTGACCGGCCATGGAGGCCGCCATCAGGCGCTGGCTGTAGAAGACGCAAACGCCCGGGATGACCGGACCGCCCGGGTTGGCCTGAGCGGCCTGGGGCGCGGCCTGGGCGGCGGCCGGCGCGGCGGCGGCGGCGCGGGCGGGACGCGACTGGGCCGAAGCGGCCGAGGCGACGGTAAGCGAAGCCAGCGCCACGGCGCCGAGAGCGAGGATTTTCATGGGAAGCCTTTAGCGTCCTGGAGGACGCGCTGTTGATCAGAATTGGGTTGAAGTCGAGAAGCGGAAGGATTCCGTCTGGTCGTAGGTTTCTCTGGCCCAGACCTTGGAAATGTCGAAGCGGATCGGGCCCATCGGAGACTTCCAGTGGATGCTGACGCCGGATGCGGCGCGCAGCGACAGGTCGTCGACGATATTGGTGTCCTGAACGCCGGTGGTGGTCAGGGTATAGCGGTTGTCGAGCACGCCGAGGGTCCCCACGTCGGTGAACAGCGAGGTCTTGATGCCATAGGTGGCGGGCAGGAAGTTGGGCACGGTCAGTTCAACGGTTCCGACCGCGTAGAAGTTGCCGCCCAGGGAGTCATTGGTGGTCAGATCGCGCGGGCCCAGGCCGGCCGTCTTGAAGCCGCGGAAGGTGTTGCCGCCGCGGAAGAAGCGGTCGTTGATGCGCACCGCATCACCGGCCCAGCCGCTGACATAGCCGACCGAACCGTCGACGCTGACGATCCAGGCCGGGGTGACGCCGTAATAGACGGAGGCCTCGACCTCGGTCTTGAGGTAGTTCACGTCGCCCCCGACGCCCGCCAGATCCTGGCGGAGCGTACCGTTCCACCCACGCGTCGGGCGGATGGGGTCGTTGCGGCGATCGATGGCCAGCGTATAGCCGACAGAGGAGTTCAGCGAGGCCCCGACCTGTTCGCACAGGGCCCGCGAGCCGGAGCCGCCGGTGGAGCAATAGCCGGTCGGGACGATGATCTGGTCGTCCTTGATGAAGTAGCGGGTGCTCAGGCGCGTATAGCCGTTGATCGGATACGACAGGCGCAGGCCGGCCCCGGTCGAGCGATAGTCGAACGACGATTCGGTCTGGAAATTGTAGCGCGAGTGGAACAGGTCGAAGCCGGCGCCGATGTCGCGGCCCAGGAATTTGGGCTCGGTGAAGCGGAAGTCCAGTTGCTGGCGCAGCGAGCCCCACTCGGCGCGGGCCACCACGTTCTGGCCGCGGCCGCGGAAGTTCCGCTCGGTGACGCCCAGGTTGAGCACGAAGCTGTCGACCGACGAGAAGCCGGCGCCGACCGAAAGCTCGCCGGTCGGCTGTTCCTCGACCTTGACGTTGACCACGGTGCGGTCGGGCGCGGAGCCGCGCACCTCGTCGATGGTCACGTCCTTGAAGAAGCCCAGGGCGCGCAGATTGTTGCGCGAGCGCTCGATCAGGGTGCGGTTGAAGGCGTCGCCCTCGGTCAGCATCATCTCGCGGCGGATGACCGGGTCGATGGTGCGGGTATTGCCGACCACATTGATGCGGTCGATGTAGACCCGCTGGCCTTCGGAGATGTTGAAGGTGACGTCGACGGTGTCGGTCTCGGGGTTGGCCCGATAGGTCGGCTTGATGTCGACGAAGGCATAGCCCGCCGAACCCGCCGCGAAGGTCAGGGCGTCGACCGAGCTCTCGATCTTGTCGCTCTCGTACAGCTGGCCTTCCCGGATCGGGATCAGCAGCTTCAGGAAGTCGGCGTTCAGACGGCTGTTTTCGGTGACGACGTTGATCTTGCCGAAATTGTACTTGTCGCCCTCGTCGACCGTCATCGTCAGGCCGAAGGCGTGGTCGTCCGGAACCAGCTCGGCGACGGCGGAGACGATGCGGAAGTCGTAATAGCCCCGGTTCGTATAGAATTTCCGCAGCTGCTCGCGGTCATAGTCCAGACGGTTGGGGTCGTAGTTGTCGTTGGAGCTGAACAGCCGGTACCAGGCCGATTCCTTGGTCACCATCACGTCGCGCAGGTCGTTGTCCGAAAAGGCGGTGTTGCCCAGGAAGGTGATGGCCTGAAGCCCCGTTTCCGGACCTTCGTTGATCTCGAAGACCACGTCGACGCGGTTCTGCTCCAGCTGGACCAGCTTGGGCGTCACGGTCGCCGAGATACGGCCCGACAGGCGGTACAGTTCGATGATCTTGCCGACGTCTTCCTGCACCTTGGCGCGGGTGTAGATGCCGCGCGGGGCCAGGGTGACCTCTTCGGTGAGCTTCTTCTCGGTGAGGGCGCTGTTCCCTTCGAAGGTCACCTGGTTGATGATCGGGTTCTCGACGATCGAGACCACCAGGTCGCCGTTCGGCTGCAGGCCGATCTGGACGTTGGCGAACAGCTGGGTGCGGTTCAGGGTACGGACCGCGACGTCCAGGGTCACGGCGTCGACCGTGTCGCCCGGCTGGATCGGCAGATAGGACAGGACCGTGGTCTGGTCGATGCGCTGGTTGCCCTCGACCAGGATGCGGTTGACCACGCCCCGCTCTTCCGGACGCGGCGCGGC
>DBBK01000061.1 GCA_002292165.1 Brevundimonas sp. UBA986 | reverse complement strand
CGGCGGCCTCGGCGGCGGCCTTCGCAGCAACGGCCTCGGCGGCGGCGGCCTTCTTCTTCGCGGCGGCGATCAGGGACTTGCCACGGGCCATCAGACGGCCCCCGGCGTCGAAGTGTCTTCAGGCTGGCGAGACACCGCCGTCAGGCCGAACCAGGCCATGAAGAACAGGGTCATCCCCTCCAGCAGGTCGCTGTCGGAGGCGGCGGCCAGCAGATAGACGTTGCGGCCCGTGAAAGGCGCCAGCTGCAGATTGGCCAGCACCACATAGGCGCCGACGCCGAACAGGATCCACAGGGCCATCAGGCCGAGGATCCGCCCCTGCCCCGGCTCTCCCGCCACGTCCAGCCGGGTCGCCCGCGCCGCCGCCGCCGCCAGCACCCCGAGGCAGAGCAGCAGGGCCGCCGCCCCGAACCGGCCGTAGGGAGCCATGATGTGGATGGTCGAGACATTGTCGTTCAGCTGAACGGGCTTGAGCACGCTGAGATTGACCGGCGCCAGCCAGCCCCGGCCGAACAGGGTGGCGGTGTAGTCGGACAGGTGCTGGGACCAGACGCGCAGGTTCTCGGCCTCCCACGAGCCGTAGCGCTCGACCTGATCGGGCGAGCCGAAGGCCCAGAGGCGCAGCTGGTTCTGGCTGTAGGCGCCGGCGCGGGACAGGATGTCGAGGGCGGGCTGGTCCGAGGCCGAGACGGCGGCGCGGGCCAGGTCGTCGGGCGAGGCGGCGGCGGGCGCCTGGAAGACCACCAGCGCCGCGAAGACCATCAGCACGGCCCCGCAAAGCGGCGCGGCCCAGGCGGCGGCGGCCAGCCGGGCCTCGTTGCTCGTCGCGTGACGCCGCCGCTCCCACACGCCCCAGGCCGCCATGGCCATGACCGGGATGCCGACGAGGGCGTAGCCGTTGTCCTTGACCCCCACCGGCAGCAGCACGAACAGCACACCCAGCGACAGGCAGAAGGCGATGCCGAGCTGGATCGCCTGACGCCCGGTCGCCTTCGCCCCCTCGGCCATCAGGCCCGAAAAGCCGAGGATCAGGGCGGGCGTATAGAGGGCGCTGACGGCGAAGCCGAGCACCGGCAGCCGCTCCTTGATCGACATCAGCCCCAGCAGGCCGCGCACGATCCCGGTCGTCGGCAGGACCACGCGCCAGTCGGTGATACGGTCCTTGAGGCTTTCAGGAACAAGACCTTGGGCGCGGGACCGCAGGTTCTGCACGAGGTCGACGCCCCGCCCGGTCGCGGCCCAGACCTGGAGGCCGCTGAGGCCCAGAACCCCCGCCGTGGCCAGCAGCGACAGCCCCCCCGGCGTCGGGCTCCAGAACGGCCCGCCCATCCAAAGATGCAGCGCCAGACTGACGGCCAGCATGAAGCCGAGGACGAGGGCCAGCTTGGTCGCCCTGCCTTGCGTCGGCGGCGCCATGAGCAGGAACAGCCCGGTCATGGCCACATAGGCGAGGCCCGCCTCTCCCACGACGGAGATACCGCCGGCCAGCTCCGGATCGGCGACGAGGCCGGCGAAGGCGGTCAGCATCCGCATGGCCAGCAGGGCCTGAAGCGCGACGAACAGCATCCATTGCAGCCGACGGCGGCCGCAGGTTTCACCGCGCCACTCGCCGCCCCAGACGGCCAGGACCACCACGGCCCAGGCCAGGCTCAGCCAGCCGAGGATCCACGGCCCACCCAGCCGGTCCAGACGCAGCTCCGCCGCCTTGCCCACCGCCACCGGGTCGGTCAGGCGGAAGGTCCCGGAGACCAGTTCGGCGCAGTGGGCGGGCTCCGGATAGGGCAGATCCTGGGTCAGGGCGTTGGACAGGTCGCCGCCCAGCACGGGGAAGTCGGGCGCCACCGGCGAGGGCGAGCCGTTCCTCGGACAACGCCCCACCCGCTCCACCGCCGTGGTCGAGAGGGCGGCGGTCAGGACCGTGCCCGACTGCCCCAAAGCGATCTCGCGCCGCTCCTGCAGCCGGCCCAGAGGGTCGCCCGGATCGACGGCGTTGTAGGTGCGGATGTCCCAGATCGACAGGGCGTGGGCCTGATCGACCGGGATGGGCTCAAGCTTGGTCGCCGGGATCGGCGTGACCTGCCCGCCCTCGACCTTGCCGAGCCGCGCCTTCGGGTCGAGCAGGACGATCTTCCAGCCGCCGAACAGCTGACCGGTCTGGTAGACGAAGCCGTGTGTGGCGGGCGCGCCCGGCAGGACGCGGTTCAGTGGATGGACGGCCTGCGACGGCTTCCACGACACCGTGGGGGCCAGACCGAAGGCGCGGCGCTGCGGCAGGGCGGGTCCGACCTTCCCGTCCTGCTCGAAGCGGAAGGGACCGCGCTCGAAGCGATACCAGACGGCGCCGGGCGCTTCGCAACCCTTGAGGCAGACGGCCATGCCGGGACCGAAGTCCTGCGCGCCGATAACGTCATAGCTTCCGCCGTGCCGGACCGCCGCGACCGACAGGGTCTCGCCGACGGGATTGGGCGCGGGGGCCTCGGGGACCTCCATCAGGACAGCGCCCGTGCCCGGGGTCTGGCGCGGGATGGTCACGACGGATGGCGAGGCGCCGCGGATGAAGAGGTCGTCGTCGGGGCCGCCGCCGATGCTCAGGGAGCCACGCGTCACATCCACCGTCAGCCGGCTGAGCGACAGATGCATGTCCCCGAACCGGCCGTTCAGCGAGCCGTCGATCAGGCTGGCCCAGACGATGGCCGGGGCGATCGCGACGCCGATCCCGACCAGCCAGGGCGTCATCGGCCGCGACCGGTCCGAGGCCCGCCAGATCGCCCAGACGGCCGCCAGGAACAGGGCGGAAAAGACGACCCCCAGCCAGCCGGTCATCGGCTCTCCGGATCCGGCCGGTGATGCGAGACATAGAGGCGGCGATAGGCGTCGCGGACCCGGGCGAAGGCATAGACCCCCACCGTCATCCCCACCGCCAGCAGGATCAGGATCAGGCCGCCGAGGACGGCCCCGGCGCCCGCGCCGAAGCTGCGGGCCAGCCGCGCCTGATCAAGCGTCTTGTCAAAACCCTTGCACAGGCCATTGGATTCACTGATGCGATAGGCCACAGCGGCGCGGCTGACCGGGTTGGACTGGGCCTTGGAGAAGGGGCCGCAGACGTGGCGGTCCAGCCAGGCCCGCTCCTGTCCAACGCCGGCCGGGAACGGCGGCAGCCCCTCGGGCGCCTCGCCGTCGCCGCGCAGGAACTCGGCCCACTGATAGACCGAATTCTCGGCCGCGGCGCCCAGAGCCTCGTCGCTCTCGGCGCCCGCCGGAATGACCATGGCCCCGCGCTCCCCGCCCCACGGCGAGGGGAAGCCGGTCAGCCAGATCGCGACGAGCAGCCAGAGCACCACGAAGGCGGCGGCCAGCACCTGGACCGGCCTCTGGTCCGCCTCGCCGAAGACGATGTCGATGCCGTCCATGCGCCAGCGACGAAGGCGTTGGGTCAGGGTCATGGCGGGAACGGCGTCGGTCACAGGCTGCGTCTCTTCACCGGGGTCAGGCGGCCGTCGTCACGGAAGCGCCGAATGGCGCGGGCGGCGGAGATGAAGGCCCAGTCGGCCCGGCTGGACAGCTGCTGTCCCCGTCCCGCCCACTGGATCCAGCGGATCACGGGGACCACGCCCCAGCTGCGCCGGCTGTAGTCGACGCGCAGGGGATCGCGCTTGCGCCGCGCCGGGTCCTCGGACTCGGCGAAGGCGGTGACGAAGTCCAGCTTGCACCAGCGGAAGCCCTCCATGCACTGGACCAGGCCGCGCCGGAAACGCCGCACCGTGGTCAGGGGATCGTCGTCGAATTTCTCCAGCGCCAGCAGGTCTTCCTCGGCGTCCTTGAACAGCAGGTGCAGCAGATTGACCGGCTTGTCGGGCACGCCGTCGGCATAGGCGTCCTGGATCTCGCGGATGTAGTCCTTGATGACGTCGGCCTTGGCCAGGCCGATGAAGACCGGCTTGGACGGACGCTTCGCGGTCGCGGCGTGGGCGATGACGCCGTCGCGGCCCATGGCGATGACCTCGTCGACGTCGACGCCGGTCTCCAGCAGGGACAGCAGGTCCTGCAGCCGGCCCAGGGTCTTGATGAACCGCTCCAGCTGGGGATTGGACTTGGCCAGTTCGCGAGCCTGGGCCTCCAGCGTCTGCTGGGCGCGGGGTACGCGGCTCTTGCCCGGGACCTCGTCCTCCCACAGGGCGTAGCGTTCGGCGGCGCGCTCGGCCAGCAGCACCTCATCGGCGGGCAGGACGATGATCACCGACTTGCACACCTGCAGCGCCAGCAGTTCCTCGCGGCGGCCGAACAGGTCGATGCCCGCGACGCCCTCGAAGCGCTCGCCCGGCATGTCGATGATGTGGAAGACGTCGTCGGCGTGCGCCCCCTCGGCCCCGGCGACCGGCAGGAAGCTGTGCGAGGAGATGTTGTTCGACCGGCTGACCCGCGCGCCCTGGTCGGCGAAGGCGGGCTCGGACCGCAGGGGGAACCACGGGTCATGGAACAGCCTGTGCTTCAGCCGGGTCAGGAACCAGGACTTGCCCGCCGAGGCGAAGCCCAGCAGCACCACGACATTCTGGTCGGCGGTCTTCCAGCTGTTGAGCAGGGTCTCGGAGACCGGCTGGTCGTGCTCGGGCGCCCCGGCCAGACCCCGCGCGGGGCGGCGCGGCGCCGGACGGGCGGCAGGCTTCAGCGGGTCGGCGTCGGGCGTCGGCTCCGTCACCGGCGGGGCCTCATCGATGACGGCGGCGCCGAGGATGATGGTCTCCGGATCGGGCGTCGGCTCGAAGGTCGGGACGAGGACGAGGTCCGTGCCCGGTACGGCAAGGGGAGCCGGAGCCGCCTCGGCCAGGGCGTCGATCCCCGCCAGCAGCGCCGTCTGGTCCTCGCCGGAGGCCGGGGCCTCGGGCGGGCGCGGCTTGGCCGCCTCCTCGCGCCGCACCTCGACGCAATAGGGGCATTCGTCCAGTTGCTCGGGATAGGAGATGAAGTGGATCGGGCAGGTCTTGTCGGCCATCAGCGCCCTCCTCCGCCCACGGCGTGGAGCGCGGTTTTCAGAGCGGAAACATAGGCCTGCTTCGGCATCTGCACTTCATTTCTCAAGACTGGCGAGAGCACCCGCGCGGCATAGGCGGACCGGGCGGCGGGGCCGGCGGCCCGGACCAGATCATAGACAGCCGGGGTCGCCAAGGCCGCGTCCTCGGGCCCGGCCGGGAGCGCCAGCAGGGCCGCGACCGCCTGACCGCAGGGCTTTGAGGCGCCGGGCTCCGGCAGGCACTGGCCGATCAGCCGCACCGTCAGACGGCGGCGTTCGGCGGCGCCGGCCGGCTGGATCGCGGCCTTGAGCAGGCGCAGGCGCGTTGCGGCGGGCAGACTGTCCAGCGGATAAGTCGGCNNCCAGCCGGTCGGCGAGGCCCGCGAAGGCCAGCAGGTCCAGCGACTGGGCCGACATCCACGGCAGGACGCCTTCGCGCAGGGCGAGGCCCGCGACCATGGCCACGGCGGCGGGCCGGTCGGCGTTGGCCTCGACATAGTCGTTCAGATACCAGGCGGCGCCCTCGGCCTCGCCCGGCTGCTCCATCAGGCGTCCCAGGGCGATGGCGCACCCCTTGAGCAGATCCGGCCCCTCGGGCGTGTGGTCCGAACGGTCGGCGACGGCGGCCAGCAGGGCGGCGCGGCCGACGGGATCGAGGTCGAGGCAGGCCTCCAGGATGGCGATGGCGGCGGCGGCCTCGGGCGCGTGGTCGGCATAGCGCGGCGACCAGTCGAGATCGCGATGGGTGGCGCGGGCGCGGGCCACGGCCTCGACCTCGGTCCAGACGCGCCAGGCGGGCGGCGGGGCGGCGGGCGTCGTCGACGGGACCACCGGGGCGATCTGGCCGTTGGTCAGGCGCACGGCGCGGCGGGCGGCGGCGGACGG
>DBBK01000120.1 GCA_002292165.1 Brevundimonas sp. UBA986 | reverse complement strand
TAGGCGTCCTTCATCAGGAACTCGCGACCGCGCATGACGCCGAAGCGCGGGCGGCGCTCGTCGCGGAACTTCCACTGGATGTGGAACAGGTTCAGCGGCAGCTGTTTGTAGGATTTCACGAAGCCGCGGAAGATGTCGGTGACCATCTCCTCATTGGTCGGTCCGTAGAGCAGCTCGCGCTCGTGGCGGTCGGTGATGCGCAGCATCTCGGGGCCATAGGCGTCGTAGCGGCCGGACTCGCGCCACAGGTCGGCCAACTGGAGCGTCGGCATCAGCAGCTCGACGGCGCCCGCCCGCTCCTGCTCCTCGCGCACGATCTGCTCGATCCGGTTCAGGACGCGCAGGCCCAGCGGCAGCCAGGCGTAGATGCCGGCGGCCTCCTGTTTGATCATGCCCGCCCGCAGCATCAGCTGGTGCGAGACGATCTGGGCGTCGGAGGGCGCTTCTTTGAGCGTGGGCAGGAAATAGCGCGACAGGCGCATGGCAGAATCCGCGTGGTCAGTCAGACCTGAGCTTTAGCCGGGACGGCAGGGCAAAAGCTAGGCGAACCCGTCGGTTCTTCAGCCGAGTTTCGGCAGTGGCAGCCAGCCGGTGAAGATGATGACCATCGTCACACCCCAGACGAGGACCGAGATCCAGGTGGTGGTGATGAACTTCTTCTTGAGGTTGGGCGTCTTCGGCGCGCCCCACTGGCCGCCGTCGGTCGGCGGGGCCTGATCTTCCTCGGTCATCCCCAGAGGCAGGACCACGAACAGCACCGTCCACCAGATGGTGAGGAAGATGGCGGTCATGGTGATCGGGCCGATGGGCATCAGGACTCCTGGGAGGCGGTCGGTTCAGCCCCTACCCCGCTTCGTCCCTTCGAGCCAGCACCGGCGCCGGCGGTGGGGGTCGCCGTGTCGGCGGGCTTGCCCGCCTCATGGCGGGCGGGGGCGACATGACCGGCCTTGGGGGTGCCGGTGATGCGGATCTGGGTCGTCTCGGTGCGCTTGCCCGCGCCGTCATGGCAGGCGGACAGGCCCGCGACGGTCAGGGCCGCGAAGACCAGAACGGTCGCGCCGCGAACGGACATGGTGAAACTCCCCCCACTTCAGGGCGCGACCTTACGCCGCGCCCTTCGAAGCGCAAATCACGTTCAGAGACGCAGGATCACCGTCTCGACGATGGGACGGCGGTCCCAGATCTGCTGCGAGGCCTTCTTGAGGACCCGGGCCACGGCCTGTTCGACGACCATGTCGTCCTCGCGCGCGTCCCCCTTCAGGCTGTTGATCGCCTGTTCGGCGCGTTCGGCCAGTTCGTCCAGGGCGTCGCCCAGCGGGCTTTCCTCGTCGCCCGGCAAGCCGATGCCGCGCACGTCGATGTCCGAAACGATCTTGCCGCGACGGTCCATGGCGAAGGAGACCACGATCACCCCGTTGGTCGAGGCGTGGCGGCGTTCGCGCAGGGCCTCGCCCTGTTCGGGCACCAGCATGCCGCCGTCGACGAACAGGCGGCCGTTCGGCACCTCGTCGATGATGGCCGCCGGCCCGGGGGCCAGACGCACCATGTCCCCGTTGCGCGGCGTGACCGTCTCGGGAACCCCGAGCTCGGTCGCCAGCAGGGCGTGTTCGGCGATGTGGCGGCGCATGCCATGGGTCGGGACGGCGATCTTCGGGCGGGCCCAGGCGTACATCTGGCGCAGCTCGTCGCGGCACGGGTGGCCGGAGACGTGGATGCCGGGATGGTCCTTCTCGGTGTAGAGGCGCACGCCACGCTCGGCGAGGCGGTCCTGCAGCCGGCCGATGGCCAGCTCATTGCCGGGAATGACCCGGGCCGAGAAGATGCAGTGGTCGCCGCGGCCCAGCTTCACGGTCGGGTGCGTCCCCGAGGCGACGCGGGCCAGCGCCGCATTCTGCTCGCCCTGGCTGCCCGTGCACAGATACAGGATCTGGTCGGCGGGCCAGACGCGGGCCTCTTCGTCCGACAGGAATTTCTTCACGTCCGACAGCATGCCGACGTGTTTGGCGGCGGCGGTGATGCGGTTCATCGAGCGGCCGGCCAGGAAGATCCGGCGGCCATGCTTCTCGGCGGCGCGGATGACGCTGTCCATGCGCGCGACGTTCGACGCGAAACAGCCGACCGCGATGCGGCCGTGCTTCAGGCTTCCGATCAGCTTGTCGAGCTCCTCGGCGACGCCGGTCTCGGACCCGGCCGAGCCTTCGGAGAAGACGTTGGTGCTGTCGCAGACCATGGCCAGCACGCCCTCGTCGCCGAGGTCGGTGATGGCCTTGGCGTCGGTGACCTCGCCGACCACGGGGCCGTCATCGATCTTCCAGTCGCCGGTGTGGAACACCGTGCCCAGGGGCGTGCGAATGGCCAGGCCGTTCGGCTCGGCGATCGAGTGGGTCATGGTGATCATGGTCACCTGGAAGGCGCCCAGGTCGATGGTCCCGCCCAGCGGCACCTCATGGATCTTCACCTGATCCAGAATCCCCGCCTCGCGCAGCTTCTCGCGGATCAGGAAGGCGGTGAAGGGCGTGGCGTAGAGCGGCGCCTTCATCCGGGTCCAGAGCCAGCCCAGGGCGCCGATATGGTCCTCGTGCGCGTGGGTCAGGACAATGCCCTTGATCTTCTCGCCCTCGAGGAAGGCGGGATCGGGCACGATCACGTCGATGCCGGGCGTCGAGGGGTCGCCGAAGGTCACGCCGACGTCGGCGATGATCCATTGGCGATTATGCTCCGGCCCATAGCCGTAGCAGTTGAGGTTCATGCCGATCTCGTTCGAGCCGCCCAGCGGCAGGAAGACGAGTTCGTCGTTTGCGGATTTTTTCATTCAGTCTTTCAAATCAGTATTGCGGCGCCAGATTTCCAGCAGGCCGCGGATGGTCAGGTCCGGATCGAACCGGTCAATTGCTGTTGTGGCTCCCTCGAACAGGGAGGCGACGCCGCCGGTGCCGACGACCGTCATCGGTGCGCCCCACTCGGCCTTGATGCGGGACACCAGTCCCTCGATGAGGGCGATATAGCCCCAGAAAACGCCCGATTGCATGGCGGCGACCGTGTCCTTGCCGATCACCCGCTCCGGTCGCTGGATGGCGATGCGGGGCAGTTTCGCCGCGGCCTCGTGCAGGGCCTGCAGCGACAGATTGATGCCCGGCGCGATCAGGCCGCCTTCGAAGGCGCCGTCGGCCGAGACGATGTCAAAGGTGGTGGCGGTGCCGCTGTCGATCAAGAGCAGGTCGCCCGGATAGACCAGATGCGCCCCGATGGCGTTGACCAGACGGTCGGCGCCCGCCTCGGCCGGCTTGGTGATCCGCACCTCGATGCCCAGCCTGGCGTTCTCGCCGATGACCAGCGGCTCGGCGTTCATGTAGCGGCGCGACAGGTTGCGCAGGTTGAAGATCGACTGGGGCACCACGCTGGAGATGATGCAGCCGGTCAGGTCGTCGAACGACAGGGCGTGCATGTGCAGCAGCTGGCTCAGCCAGACGGCGTATTCGTCGGCCGTGCGGTTGGCCTCGGTCGCCGTGCGCCACTGGGCGATCCACGCCTCGCCGTCGTGGATGGCGAAGAGCGTATTGGTGTTGCCCTGTTCGATGGCCAGCAGCATCAGCCCTGCCCTTTCCCATTCACGCCGAAGAAGACGTCTCCGGCCGAGATCAGGCGCAGATGACCGTCGGGCAGGCGCAGACGCAGGGCGCCGTCGGCCTCGACCCCCTCGGCCATGCCTTCCAGTGTCTCATGGCCCAGACGGGCGACGCAGGGGCCGTCGAGGCCGCGGGTGCGGGCGATCCAGGCGTCGAGAACCGGCTGGAAGCCAAGGGTCTCCCAGCGCTCCATCCAGATGGCGAAATGGCCGGCCAGGATCTCGGCCGCGATCTCGATACGCGGGGCGGCGTGGACTTCGGCCTTCAGATGGGCGGCGACGGCGGTGGCGGGGCGCTCGGTCCCGGTCGGGGCCTCGGTGAGGTTGACCCCGATGCCGACGGCCAGCCACAGACCGCCGTCCGCATGGGGACCGGACTCGACCAGGATGCCGACCAGTTTGTCGGCCTCGACCATCACGTCATTGGGCCATTTGATCGTGACCAGCGACGGCGGCACCAGTTCGCAGACCAGATCGGCGGCGGCGAGCGCGGCGACGAAGGTGACCTGGGCCGCTTCGGCCGGGGTCTTGCGGGTGGTGGTCAGCAGGGTCGCATACAGGTTGCCGGTCTCGGAGACCCACTCGCGGCCGCGCCGGCCGCGCCCGGCCGACTGGCGGCGGGCGACGATCCAGAGCGGGCCGGCCTCGCCCGCCTCGGCCCGGCGACGGGCCTCGGCGTTGGTGGAGTCGGTCTCTTCGAGCAGCAGGATCGGCGCGCCGACCGGCGAGCCCACCTTAGAGCCCGATCGGCTGAGGAGGAACCGCTACGCGGTTCCGCTGATGCCGTGAATCGGGCTCCAGGAAGATGCTGGAGCATGATCTCGCCCGAAAACCGCGGACACTTTTCGGGATCATGCTCTAGCCCGCCCCGAAGCCCGCGGCGGCGGCCTTCGTCAGGGGTTCGAGGAAGGTCAGGCCGACGATGACCAGCGGGAAGGAGAAGGCCGCGCAGGCCCAGCCGATCCACTGCGATTCCACCGGGGCGGCGTCGGTGGCGACGTCGTCCA
>DBBK01000251.1:9472-17605 GCA_002292165.1 Brevundimonas sp. UBA986 | reverse complement strand
CCGACGCAGGGATCGTGGCGGCCCTTGGTGGCGATTTCGGTGTTCTTGCCCTGGCGGGTCACCGTCCGGCGGGGTGTCAGGATCGAACTGGTCGCCTTCACGACGAAGCGGACAACGATGTCCTGTCCGGTGGAAATGCCGCCAAGCACGCCGCCTGCATTATTCGACAGGAATTCGACATCGCCGTCCTTCATGCGCATTTCGTCGGCGTTCTCTTCGCCGGTCAGCGCGGCGGCACCGAAGCCCGCGCCGATCTCCACGCCCTTGACCGCATTGATCGACATCATGGCCGCGGCCAGTTCGGCGTCCAGCTTGGCGTAGAGCGGCGCGCCCCAGCCGGCCGGAACCCCCGTGACCTCCAGCGCCACCACGGCGCCGATCGAGGACCCGGCCTTGCGCACCCCGTCCAGATACGCCTCCCACTCGGGCACGACCGCCGCCGAGGCCGCGAACAGGGGGTTCTGATAGACGGCGTCGAAATCCACGGCCTCGTCGGCAATGCGGTGCGGCCCCAGCTGGACCACGCCGGCGCGGATCTTCACGCCTTCGCCCAACACCTTCCTCGCCACCGCCCCCGCCGCGACCCGGCTGGCGGTCTCGCGCGCCGAGGACCGGCCGCCGCCGCGATAGTCGCGCACCCCGTACTTGGCCTGATAGGTCACATCGGCATGGCCGGGACGATAGGCGCGGGCGATCTCGCCATAGTCCTTGGAGCGCTGGTCCTCGTTCTGGATCTCGATGGCGATCGGCGTACCCGTCGTGACCGGCCCGTTTCCGTCGTCGAAGACGCCCGACAGGATGCGCGCCGTGTCGCTCTCGTTCCTCTGGGTCACGAAGCGGCTGCCGCCGGGTTTACGCAGATCCAGCCAGGGCTGCAGATCGGCCTCGGTCAGGGAAATCAGCGGCGGACAGCCGTCCACCACACAGCCGATCGCCGGCCCATGGCTCTCGCCCCAGGTCGTCACGCGAAACAGATGGCCGAAGGTGTTGTGGGACATGGTCCCCGCTTAAGCCGCCAGACGCTCCGGCGTCCAGACCCGCGTGAACCGCGCCAGCAGGTGTTCGGCGGCCGAGGGGGCGTCCTCGGAGGGGTTCAGGGTCACGAACAGATGCCCGGCGGGCCGATTTCCCCGCGCCGGCAAACCCATGTCACGCAGCCGGATGCGCACCGGAACCGTCAGTCCCGGCGTGACCCAGGCGCCGCGCGTCCCGGCATATGTGTCGATCTCGACCCGCCCCCCGTCCTCGATCAGACGCGGCGCCACCGCCCAGCTCATATGCAGGTCGTCGCCGAGAACGCTCAATCCGTCGACCGGGCGGATCAGGATCGGCAGATAGAGGTCGGCGCCGTCGGACGCCGCACCCCGCAGTCTCAGATGGTCGCCGGTCCGCATCCCGGCGGCGACGGTGATCTTCAGTCGCTTGGCGCCCAGCTGCACGGTCGTCTTCCCGCCGGTCACCGCCTGAAGGGCCGTGATCCCCACCACCGGCAAGGCCTCGGGCGAGGCTTTCGGCGCCGCCAGCGGCGTCAGGCCCCCGCCCTCCTCCTGAATCTGCCGCCAGGCGGCGATCACGCGGCGGAAGCGGTCGTCGTCGCCGCCGGGCAGGTCGGGCCGCGCGGCCTTGACCGCCGTGCGGAACGCCCGGGTCAGGGCGTCTCCGTCCGTCGGGCCGTGGAGGCCGAGAATGGCATAGGCCTGGGTCAGGGTCTGGCTGGGCGCGCGCATCCCACAGCCTTGTCGCCAACATGGTCAAGAGCCGGTTAACCGCGTTCGCCCTCTCTCCATTCCGCGCGCGAGCCGCTATATCCCGCCCCATGACCAATACCGCCATTCCCGCCAGCCCCGACCGCGAGACCTATGCGCGGGACTATGCCGCCGCCCTCGCCGCCAACGGGGACGAGACGATCTTCGACCGGGCCGAGCCGATCGGCCTTTTCCTGGAGTGGCTGGCCGACGCGAAGTCGACCGAGCCGAACGATCCCAACGCCATGGCCCTGTCGACGGTCGACGCCGCGGGCGCGCCGGACAGCCGGATGGTCCTGCTCAAGGACATCGACGACCGTGGCTTCACCTTCTTCTCCAACGCCGAGAGCGACAAGGGCGTGGAGCTGGCCGCCCGCCCCGTCGCGGCCTTGCTTTTCCACTGGAAGTCCCTGCGCCGTCAGGTGCGGGTGCGCGGCCGGGTCGAGCCGGTGAGCGCCGAGGAAGCCGACGCCTATTTCGCCACCCGCGCCCGTGAGAGCCGCATCGGCGCCTGGGCCTCTGACCAGTCCCGCCCCCTGGCCGACCGGGAAACCCTCGACGCCGCCGTCGCCCGCGAGACCGAACGCTTCGACGGCCAGGACGTCCCCCGCCCCGCCCGCTGGACCGGCTGGCGCGTCATCCCCGAAGCCGTCGAATTCTGGCGCGACCGCCCCTTCCGCCTGCACGACCGGCTGAGGTTCGACCGGATCGATGGCGAATGGCGGCGCGAGCGGCTGTATCCGTAAGCGCTCGCGCACCTCATCGTGCGTTCAAGGGGCGTCCCTGAAAAGCCAGCGCATTCGGGGCCGGTAGGCCGTCGATCCCGGCGAGACGGTGACCTCCGAATACTGCATGATGACGCCCGACCCCGCCGTCCCGATCCCTGTGGGATAGGCTTCGGCCGCCGAGCGCGACAGGACTTCGGCGTCGCGGCAGACGGGTTCGGAGACCAGGGGATCGCACTGGACGGCCACCAGGGGACCGCGCGAATCCGCGCCTCCCTGCCCTCCGGGAGGACCGGGGTCGCGGATCACCACCCCTGTCCCGTCCGACGGATCATAGTGCAGCCAGTGCCCATCGAACGCGACCCAGGTCAGCGCGGGGATCGGGCCGGACAGATCGATCAGGCCGAGCTTGCCCGTGCCGCCCTCAATGATCGCCAACCGGTAGCCGGCCTGCCGTGGCAAAACCGCCCATTGCGCACGGGCCTGATAGAGGCGCCTCGGCGCGGCTCCGGCGGTGTGGAGCTCAAGCGTGAATTCCGCGACCCCGTCGACCGGGCGAATCCGGGTCAGAAGCAGGGCTGGCTTCCCGTCAGGCCCGATCATGCACCGCGAGAAGCCATGGGCGAGCGAACCCACACTGCTCGCCTCGTTTCCCGTCACATCGACCTGAATGTCGGGTGGGCGACGAACGGCTTCCGCGACGCTCCCACGCCCCCTCATGTTGTGGGCGGTGATCCGATAGTCCGCGCCGCGCGCGCGGTCAGAGCGCGCCGCCAGCAGACAGTCGCCGGCCGCATTGACCTCAAGCGCGTCAACGTCCTCCACGCCCTCAAGGTCTTGGGCGGAGCGCGTGCCGGCGATCAGGTCGATGGACATGAGGGACGCGGGCTCGCCGTCCGGTCCCGCAGGCCGGAAAGCCAGCGCCGACAGGCCGGCATCCGTGTCCGTGACCGACATCGCATCGAGAACGAAGGCGTCCTGGATCGTTCGGGCGGGTCCATGGAAGCCCACGATCGGGATGCTCCCGTCATCGCAGCCGAAGGCGATCAGCCCGTGGCGCTTCGAGAAGACGAGCGGAACCGAGCATTCGGTCTCGAGCCCGCCTCTGGGCGTGTCGATCCTTGTCGTTCTGACCTCCTGCCCCTCGGCGCAACCCGATGAAACGAGGCTGACGATCGCGGCGGTGACGGCGAGCCACGGGCGGATCGACAAGGATGAGGAGGCGTCCGACGACATCCCTCATGGGTAACAGCTCGGGGCGCCGTTCCATAGCCAAGGTTGTGCGATTGATCCCCGGGCCGTCGCTTCCTCAGCCCCACGGCCCTGAAGTTGGCCCCAGTGACGGCGCCGAGGGCGGCGCCGCCGACCTGCCGCGCAAAAGCTTCACCGCCTTCAAGACAAGACGAACGGCGGTCACGGCGACGATGATCACGGCGGACATCAGGATGAACAGCCAGGCCAGAGCCCACGCCATTGGCGGCGGCGGCTCACCCGTCGGCCCCTCAATGACAACAGCGAACTTCCCGGTCGCCGCGACAACGAGGACGAGAAGCCCGACGAATGCGATCAGACCCAGGGTGATCCAGCCCCACCGGCTCACGACTTCGCCCCGTAGCGCGCCAGGAAAGTCTCCACCGCGTCAGAGACGATCTGGTCGACCGAGCGCACGGCCTGGACCTCGTCGCCGGTGACCAGGGGCATGAAGAAGATGGGGTGTTCGATCATCCCCATCAGCTGGCCCGCCGCCCACGACGGCTTGTCGATGGCCAGTTCGCCAGAGGCCTTCAGCTCCATCAGGGCGGTCATCAGAGGGCGGCCGAAGTCGCTGCGCCCCCGGTCGAAGAACTTCATCGCCGTGTCGCGGAAACGCGGCCTCTCGGCCATCACCAGCCGGAAGACCGAGCGCACGAAGGGGTCGCCCATGAAGCCGGCGTAGGCGCTCATGAAATGGGTCAGCCGCGCGCGCGCATCGCCCGACCCGGCCCCAACCTTCTTCATGTGCCGCTCGAAGTCGTCGGCGGCGTCCACGATCACGGCCGCGAACAGATCCTCCTTGGAGGGGTAGTAGGCATAGAGGGTGGCGGTCGAGACCCCGGCCTCGCGCGCGATCGGCTCGATCCGCGTGGCGGCGTATCCGGCGCTCATGAAGGGCTTGCGCGCGCTGCGCAGAATGGCCGCCTTGCGGGGGTCTTCGGAGAGGTCGGGCGGTGTCGTTGGGCTTTCCGGGGGCATCTGACCAACTGCTGTTATGCACAGCCTGTCGTGAAACGGCGGCGCTCGCAAGCAAATTAGCTTGACCGTTCAGCCCTTTCGACGAGCGGAACCAGAAGCGGATGGGCGAGGACCGGCGCCGCCAGCCGCACCACCGCCTGGGGATCGTCCAGCCGCACCGCCGCCGTGGCGTCGGCGACGATGAAGTCGGCATAGACCCGGGACGGTTCGGTCAGACGCTCGTGGCCCGGTCGCACGGTCAGCAGATACTGATGGATGACCGATTCCGCCGTGCGCCCGCGCTCGGCCTGGTCGCGCAGCAGCCGGCGGATGAAACGGATGTCGGCGGGGGTGTCGACGAAGACGCGGATGTCGAACAGCTCGGTCATCTCGGGCGTGCACAGGACGTGGGTGCCCTCGACCACGACGACCTCGGCGGCGGGGATCGGCTCCCCCTCAGGCTCGCGCCCGTGGTGGATGAAGGAATAGACCGGGGCCGTCACCGCTTCGCCCGCCTTCAGCCGCTTCAGATCCGCGGCCATCAGCGCATGGTCGCGCGCCGCCACGTCGTCGAAGTCGAAGGTCGCCGCGTCGAAACCCGGCAGGCTGGCCGCGTCGCGGTAGTAGGAGTCCTCGCGCACCAGGGCCGCCGCGCCTTCCGGCAGGGAGGAGACAATGGCTTCAGCCAGGGTGCTCTTGCCCGAGCCCGAGCCGCCGGTGATCGCGATGAGGATGGTCATGGGGGCGCTGCGCTGATGGGACGAGGGAGGAGGGATAGGGACCAGGGAAAAGAGCCCGGCCCGTCCACGCGCCCCGCTTACCTTCTTCTTCCCTCCTAGTCCCTGGTCCCTGATCCCTTTTCTCTCTCAACGTGACCTTGGGTCACGTTTGCTTATCAGCGTTCACCTGAGTAGCGTGATCCCAAGCGCCGCGATCAGCCGGCGCAATTCGAGGAAGTGCGATGCTGGGTTTGATGCAGGACTGGCCCCTGACGGTCGACAAGATTCTGGACCATGCGAAGAACTGGCATGGCCATCGCGAGGTGGTCACCCGTTCGGTCGAGGGGCCCATCGTCCGCACAAGCTACGCCGAGATTCACGCCCGGGCGAAGCGGGTCTCGAACGCCCTGCTCGGCTGGGGCGTCAAGCCCGGCGACCGCATCGCCACCCTGGCCTGGAACACCGGCAAGCACATCGAGGCCTGGTACGGCATCATGGGCATCGGCGCGGTCTGCCACACCCTGAACCCGCGCCTGTTCCCGGAACAGCTGATCTACATCATCAACCACGCCGAAGACCGGATGATCTTCGTCGACCTGACCTTCGTGCCCCTGCTCGAGGCCATCCTGCCGCACTGCCCCAAGGTCGAGCGGGTCATCGTCATGACCGACGAATGGACCATGCCGGCGACCCAGCTGCCGCGCGCCGAATGCTATGAGGCCATCCTGTCGGACGCCTCCGGGGACGTGACCTGGGGCGATTTCCCGGAACAGACCGCCTGCGGCCTCTGCTACACCTCGGGCACGACGGGGAACCCCAAGGGCGTCCTCTACTCGCACCGGTCGAACTTCATCCATACGCTGCTGGGCCTGCAGTCGACCGTGCTGGGCGCGACCCCGTCCGAGGTCATCCTTCCGGTCGTGCCGATGTTCCACGCCAACGCCTGGGGCATCGCCTTCGGTGGTCCGGCCGCGGGCTCCAAGCTGGTCATGCCGGGCGCCCGGATGGACGGCGCCGCCATCTATGAGCTGATCGTCTCCGAGGGCGTGACCTTCTCGGCCGCCGTTCCCACCGTCTGGCAAGGCCTCCTGTCGCACCTGCGCGAGAACAAGCTCCAGATCCCGACCGTCAAACGCGTCCTGATCGGCGGCTCGGCCGTGCCCGAAAGCCTGATCCGCGCCTTCCACGACGAGTTCGGCATCGAGGTGCTGCAGGGCTGGGGCATGACCGAGACCTCGCCCATCGGCACCCTGTCGAACATGACGCCGGAAACCCTCGCCCTGCCCTACGATGAGCAGATGAAATACCGGATCAAACAGGGCACCCCGCCCCTGGGCGTCGAGCTCAAGCTCAAGAACTACGCGGGTCAGGAAATGCCCCACGACGGGCACACCTACGGCCGCCTGATGATCAAGGGCCCGACCATCGCCGGCGGCTATTTCCGCTCTGACGAAAGCATCCTCGACGCCGAGGGCTTCTTCGACACCGGCGACGTCTCGACCATCGACGAGATGGGCTTCATGCAGATCACCGACCGCGCCAAGGATGTGATCAAGTCGGGCGGCGAGTGGATCTCGTCCATCGACATCGAGAACATCGCCGTGGGTCACCCCAAGGTCGAACTGGCCGCCGTGATCGGCGCGGCCCATCCCAAATGGGACGAGCGTCCGGTCCTGATCCTCAAGCTCAAGCCCGGCCAGACCCAGGACAAGCAGGAGCACCTCGACTTCCTGGTCGGCAAGATCGCCAAATGGTGGATGCCCGACGACGTCGTCTTCGTCGACGACATCCCTCTGGGCGCCACCGGCAAGGTCGACAAGAAGCTGATCCGCGAACGCATGAAGGACTACCGCCTGCCCACGGCGACCCAGCCGGCCTGAGGCGGTCCCCCCTCGGGGGAGGTGGCTCCGAGCTCCTGCGAGGAGACAGAGGGGGCTCAAGCCAGAACCGCATCGCGACTGCCCCCCCTCCACCACCCGCGAAGACGCGGGCGGTCGATGGCTTCCCCTGCGCTGCGCTGGGGGGAGGATCGTCAGCTTCCGTTCACCCTTTCAGGGTTAACGTCGGGGCTTCGGGAGACCCAGTCATGATCATCGCCTCCACGCGCGCGCCGAAGCTCGCCATCAGCCTGGCCGTCGTGCTGGGCGCCGCCGCCCTGTTGCAGGGCTGCCTGGTCGGCGCGGCCGTGGGCGCCGGGGCCGCCGTCGTGGGCGGAACAGCCAAGGTCGTCGGCGGGGTCGCCGGCGCCGGCATCGACGCGGTCACCACCTCCGACGAGGAAACCAGGGCCCGCCGCGAACGCGAACAGCGCGACTGGGAACGCGAACAACGCCGCTGCGAACAACGCCAGCGCCAGGGAAAGCGCTGCTAGGGCAAGCGCTGCTAGAACAGGCGCTCCCGATCCGACGGATCACTCGGCCAGCCAGAGCTCGAACTGGAGGCCGCTCACGCCCGGGATGTGGGGTCTGGACAGCGATACGGGCCCGCCCAGGCAGGACTGCAGAACGGTTTGAGCCGCGACCGCGACCGCGCGGTCTTCTTCCCTGAAGTACCTGAGCTCGGTCCTGCCGGGCCCCCTGTCGACCAGCTCATAGGCCGGGGTTCGGAAACCCGCGGCCCCCAGCGGCCCGACGCAGGCGCGGTACTGCGGGACCTGGCCGGCGTCGCGGATCTGGAAGAAGATGCGGGCGACCGGAGCGCCCGCGCGGGGAGTGGCGGACGGTTGCCCCGTCG
>DBBK01000251.1:4867-9459 GCA_002292165.1 Brevundimonas sp. UBA986 | reverse complement strand
CCCGCCGGCTGTGCCGCGGCGATCTCGTTCAGGATCGCACTGGCCGCCCCGACATCGCCTTCGGCATACCGCTTCTGGGCCTTGGCCGCCTCGTCCCCCTGGACCTTCAGCTGCGCCAGCAGCTGGCGGCTCACCACGATCTGCCGCTGCAACTCCGTCTGCTGCTTGTCCAGGTCCTTGATATTGCCCTGAAGGATCACGACCGCGGCGACCATGCCCGCGAGGACGGCAACGCCCGCCGCGAAAGTCAGCCACGCCATGATCCGGGAGCGTTTTCCCAGCGCGCCGATATCGACGTAGGCGGACAGCGGGCTTTCCGACATCACTTGCCCGCCTTGCTGGCCGGACCCACGCCCAGCACGATGTCCCGGCTTTCGTACCACAGCTTCAACACCTGGGCCTGGGTCAGGCCGATCACACCGGCCGGCGCGAACAGGGAAAGGAAGGACATGAAGTCCAGTCTATCCGTCACGACCCAGAACACCGCCAGGCCGATCAGGGTCAGGGTCGCCCCGACGCTGAGGATGAAAAAGGCGATCCGCTCGAGCTTGTTGTTCTGGTCGAGCAGCTTCACCAGCTCGATCCTCTGTTCGTATGTGAGCTGAAGCGGCTCCGCCATCAGGTCATTCCCGTGAGGATCGTGTTCGCGAACATGGTCTCAGGACTCATCCCAGGACAGGCTCTCATTCCGCTTGACCTGGACGTCCTTCGGGATCGGCGGCGGCACCGAGGCCGGCCAGCGGGCGGCGACCAGGCGCTTCTTGTCGATCCAGGCCAGTGACACCTGGTCGCTCTGGTTGCCGCCCAGGATACGGTAGGCGTTTTCGTCCTCGCCGGCATAGAAGCCGACATGGCCCAGTCCGCTGGCCGGTGATTTGCGCCAGAACACCATGACGGCGCCGGGGGTCGGCGCGGTCTTGATGCCGAAGCTCTGCCAGGCCCTGGCGCTCAGGATTTTGGTCGGCGTCGGTTCCTGGTCCAGGGTCGCGGAGATGCAGTGACCGACGAACAGGCCGCACCAGGGGATGTCGTCGCCCTTGTAGTCCAGCTTCAGATTATTCGCCCAGTCGAGGATCTCGGGATTGGAGCCCGTGCCCGGCTTTTCGCGCGTTCCGATCAAACGGCGCGCCTCCTTGAACCAGACGAGGCCTTCCTGATCCAGATCCTTGGCGAGGGGCTTGTTCGGGAACAACGCCGCCAGTGACAGGGGGCCGATGATGCCGTCGGGATTGAGGCCCTTGGCCGTCTGAAACAGTCTCAGGGCGGCGACGCTCTGCTTGCCCCAGATGCCGTCCAGCGGACCGGGCTTGTAGCCTTGGGCGGCCAGCGCGGCCTGGATATCCACCGTCTTCATCGCCGTCCCTTTTCAGATAACGGCGATAGGTTTTCTCTAAACCCCAGTCTGAGTCAACGCGAAAAACAACCCTTTGTATATGCGGCTCTTCATGCGGTTGCATAGCGATGCGCTCGCAGGTTAGCTTCGCCGACAAGAGGGGGAAGCCAATGACCGATACGCCGCCGACCGGGCCCACGCCCGAGGATTCCGCCGGCCTGCCGCCGATCGCCGCCGACGATCCGATCGGGGCGCCGCCGCCTCCGGGCCAGACCCTGACCTTCGACACCACCCTGCGTCCCTCGTCCTTCTTCGGCCTCAGCCTGAAGAACGGCCTGCTCAACCTGATCACCCTCACCCTCTGGCGCTTCTGGGGCAAGACCGAGGTCCGTCGCCGCGTCTGGCAGGGCATCCGTCTGAACGGCGACGCCTTCGAATACACCGGCCGGGGCGTGGAGCTGTTCGTCGGCTTCCTGCTGGCCCTTTTGGTGCTGGGCCTGCCCTTCCTGCTGCTGGTCTTCGCCATCCAGTTCCTGGGGCCGTTCGTCGCGCCCCTGCTGATCCTGCCCCTCTATGTCTTCATCTTCTGGCTCTACGGCTTCGGCGTCTTCACCGCCTATCGCTACATGGCCAGCCGCACGACCTGGCGCGGCATCCGCTTCCGCCTGGGCGGCTCGGCGACCGGCTTCGGCTTCAAATACCTGGGCATCCTGCTGCTCAACGGCATCACCATGGGCTGGTACTCGCCTACCGGCGAACGTCAGCTGGCCGAGACCCTGTGGACCAACCTGCGCTTCGGCAACCGCCCGTTCCGTTTCCACATGGGCCGGGCCGAGCAGGAGGGAGTCTACGGCGCCTTTGCGCTCGGATGGTTCCTGACCATCGTGCCCTACTTCCTGCTGATCTTCGTCGTGATCGGCGTCAGCATGGCCATGGGCGGCTTCCCCACCTCGTTCGTCGGCGCTGTCGCCGCCGCAGCCCCGCCGCCGCCGGAGCCCGGTTCGATCCCGCCGACCCACATGGCCGTGGTCGCCTTCATGTATCTGGCCATGCTGCCGCTGGTGCCGCTGGTCCTGCTGATCTGGGCGCCCTATCAGGCCGCCATCCTGCGCTCGGTCACCGCCGGCGTCGGCGTCGACGGCGCGACCTTCCGGCTGGAGGTCAAGGCCATCGCCCTGTGGTGGCTGATCGTGACCAACCTCTTCTTCCTGCTGATCACCCTCGGCTTCCTCATGCCCTGGGTCCAGGCGCGGACCGCCCGCTTCCTGGTCGAGCGGCTGAAATCGAAGGGCGAGGCGCGGGTCGATGAGGCGGTCCAGACCGGCACGGGCCCCGGCTCGGGCGAGGGGCTGGCGGACGCCTTCGGCTTCTCCCTGATCTGACCCGTCTGATCCTATGGACACCCGCTTCCTCGACGGCAAAAGCGCCCGCCCCCTGCCGGCGACCGTCGAGGTCGAGGGCAAGACGGTGCGCATCCTCGCCGACGGCCAGACCCACGTCTGGCCGGTCAAGGGTCTGGAGATCGTGGTCGAGGGCGATCAGGCCCGGCTCTCGCACCGCTCGAACCGCGACGCCCGATTGGTCATGCCCGAGGCCGACTGGATCGTCATCGGCGGGGATCACCTCGCCGACGTCGCCCGTCGTCGCCGTCGGGTCGAGACCGGCCTGGTCATCGGCCTGACCGCCTTCGCGGCGGCGACCGTCGGCTTCGTCTTCTTCGGCGTGCCCCTGGCGTCCGGCCCCCTGGCCCGGGCGACGCCGCCATCTTTCGAGATCGGCATGGGCCGCAATTTCGACGCCCAGCTGGGCGCCGCCTTCCAGCGCTGCGAGGGCCGGGAGGGCCAGAAGGTCCTGCATGATCTCGGCAAGCGGATCGCCGCCGGGGCCGACACCCCCTTCGACATCCGGGTCCGCGCCGTCCACGCCCCGATGCTGAACGCCTTCGCCCTGCCCGGCGGCCCGATCCTGGTCACCGACGATCTGATCCGCGACGCCAAGTCTCCCGACGAACTGTCCGCCGTCATCGCCCACGAGGTCTCCCACGTCGAGAAGCGCCACGTCATGCAGGCGGTGTGGCGCAGCCTCGGTATCGGCCTGTTGCTGGACGCCGTGGTCGGCGGCGGCTCCGGCGCGGGCCAGCAGGCGGTCCTCCTTGCCGGCCAGGCCACCGACCTGCGCTACGGCCGCGACGCCGAGAGCGAGGCCGACGCCCGCGGCCAGCAGCTGCTCCGCAAACAGGGCCTGTCGTCGACCGGCATGGCCAGCTTCTTCGCCCGCCTCGGCAAGGGCGAGGACCAAGGCGACATGGCCACCGTGTCGGAGTTCACGGCCACCCACCCCAACGCCGCCCGCCGCGCCCGCGCCGCCAGGGCGGCCGAACACCCCGGCGCCGTCGCCCTGACCCCCGCGGAGTGGACCGCCGTCAAGGCGACCTGCGGCGAGAACGAGGAAAAGCTGATCCCGGTCATCCGCCGCCGCTTCGGCGTCTGATCCGGAACCGGCGATAGACCCTGTCACATCGACGGGGTTAGGCTCCGGCCATGACCCCGACCCTGCTGATCCCCGGCCTCGCCTGCACCGCCGAACTGTTCGGTCCCCAGATCCCGGCCCTGTGGCCGCTGGGCCCGGTGACGGTCGCCACCTCGACCGAGGGCGACAGCATCGCCGCCATCGCCGCCGCTATCCTGCGCGACGCCCCGCCGCGCTTCGCCCTCGGCGGCCTGTCGATGGGCGGCTATCTGGCGCTGGAGATCATGAGACAGGCGCCCGCGCGGGTCCTGAAGCTCGCCCTCATGGACACCGCCGCCCGCCCCGATACGGCCGAGCAATCCGCCGTCCGCCGCGGCCTGATCCAGCGTTCCGACGACGGCCATCTTGAGGGGGTCGTCCGCCAGATCGCGCCCAACCTGCTGCACCCCGACCACCGCGACGACCACACCCTGATCGAGACCCAGGTCCGCATGGGTCTGGCCGTCGGGCCCGAGGCCTTCAAGCGCCAGCAGACCGCCATCATCAACCGCATCGACAGCCGCCCCTACCTGTCCGCCATCGCCGTCCCGACGCTGGTGCTGGTCGGCGACCGCGACGCCCTGACCCCGCCCGACCGCTCCCAGGAAATGGCCGCCGCCATCCCGGGCGCGAAACTGGTGGTGGTTCCAAACTGCGGCCACGCCTCCTCGCTGGAGCAGCCCGAGGCCGTCAATGCGGCGCTGCTGGAGTGGGTGGCGAGCTGACAATCCTCCCCCATCGGGGGAGGTGG
>DBBK01000251.1:1452-4790 GCA_002292165.1 Brevundimonas sp. UBA986 | reverse complement strand
ACCGCTTCGCGGTCCCCCTCCCCCAAAGGGGGGAGGATCGAGGCTACTTCCAGCCCGCCGCCCGCGCCTTCGCCTCGTCCTCGCCCACGACCGTCTCCCCGGCCAGGGTCGCATCGACGGCGGCCAGAACCACCGCCGGGGTGTCAGACGACGCCGTGCGGACCTCGGTTGAGGCCGCTTCGAACGGGGCGAGCGCCTGCACCGCCCAATGATCATCCCGGCGGCAGGCGAGGCCCGCGACCCCGGCCTCTCCGGCCCGGAAGGTGCGGCACCAGCGGCCCTCGGCGTCACGGAAGGTCAGGCCGATGGCCCGGCCCTGCCCATCGGCGCCGTCGGCCGCCAGCCTCTGGTCCAGCACCCGGACCAGACCGGCATCGGCGATGACCCCGCCCGGCTGGACCGCGAAGCCTTCGGGTGTCGGCCTCATCCCGAGCCAGCCGATCGCCAGCCCGCCGACGAAACAGGCCGTCGCCAGCCCGCCCCAGATCGGCGCCGATGTCGGCGCGAACGCCGCCTTCAAACGCTCGCTCCAGCCTAGCGCGGCCTTCGCCTTCGCCCCGCCCGTGATCAGTCGCATCAGGTCGGCGTCGCGCGGATCGGGCGCGATCGGAAAGGCGTCGCGCGCCGCCGCCCGGTCGCCCCGGAACGCCGCAAGCCGCGCGGCCAGAGCCGGATCGCTCGCCGCCGCCGCATCGACCTCGGCCGCCCGCTCGGGCGACAGCTCGCCATCGGCGCGGCGCATCAGGGTCTCGTCGTCAAAATGAGTCATGCGCTCACTCCCTGTTCGGTCAGCGTCTGGATCAGGGTCTGGCGGCCGCGCACCAGCCGGCTGGTCAGGGTCCCTTCGGGCACGTCCAGCACCCGGGCGGCCTCGGCATAGGAAAGCCCGTCGATGAGCACCAGCGCGACCGCCAGCCTCTGCTCCTCGGGCAGGGCCAGGATCGCGCCGCGCGCCGCCAGGGCGTCGAGCCTCAAGCCCTCCCCGGCCATGGCGGCGTCGGGCACGGCGGCGGTGAAGTCGTCCTCGGGCGAGACCACCTTGCCCCACCGGGTCTTCGAGCGGCCCTGATCGATGAAGATCCGTCTCATGATCGTGAAGGTCCAGCTGTCCAGCCGCGTGCCCTCGCGAAAGCCCGAACGCTTCGACAGCGCCCGCTCGATCGTCTCCTGCACCAGGTCCTGGGCGTCGGCGTCCGATCCCACGAGGGCGCGCGCGAAGCGTCGCAATCGCGGCAGAAGCTCCACGAGCCCGGTCTGAAAGGCGTCCAAAGGCGTTCCTCGGTCATGTGGGATGGAACGACCGGGCTCCGGCGTTTCATCCCGCAGGATGCTTATTCCGTCATTGCCGCCGCCGCGCCAATGGCTTTCACTCATCGGGCACGGAGCCACGACCATTTCCCGCACGCTGAAAACCCTGACGATTCTGCTCGCAGCCCTTGCGGTGGCCGCCCCGGCCCTCGCCCAGGTCGGCCTGCCCGGAGGAGGCGTTTCGGGAGGTCTCGGTCAGTTGCCCTCCACCCTGCGGGACACGGTCGGCAGTGCGACCGACCGCGTCGACGCCCTGGCCGGTCAGGTTCAGGCCGGCGCCGAGGACGCCCTGCGTGCGCCGTCGCGCCTGACCGCCCTGATCCGCCGCTCACGCGGGGCGCTGGAGGCCGATCCGCAGGGATGGCCCGTCGTCAGCGGCGAACTGGTCGCCGTCGGCATGAGCGCCGAGGCTCGCCGCGCCGCCCTCGCCGAAGGCTTCACCGTCGTGCGCGAGGAACGGCTCGAGGCGCTGGACCTGACCACCGTCGTCCTCGCCCCGCCGCGCGGCCGTTCGCTTCGGCTGGNNAGCGGCTGCAACGGCTCGACCCGGCGGGAGACTACGCCTTCAACCATGTGCACCAGCCGGCGGGCGCGCTCGAACCCGCGCCTGCGCCGACCGCCGCCGCCCCGGCTCAGGCCACCAGCTCCGCCCGCCTCGGCCTGATCGACACCGGGATCGAGGCCACCCATCCGGCGCTGGTCGGATCGCGCGTGACCCAACGCGGCTTCGCCGGACCGCCGCGCATGGGCGGCCATGGCCTCGCCGTCGCCTCCCTGATGGTTGGCCGCACGGCGAACTTCAGCGGCGCCGCCCCCGGAGCGCCCCTCTGGGTCGCCGACGTCTATGGCGGCAGCCCGACCGGAGGCTCCTCCACCGCCCTGGCCGAGGCCCTGTCCTGGATGGTCGAGAGCCGGGTGCAGGTGGTCAACATCAGCCTCGTCGGCCCGCGCAACGCCCTCGTCCAGGCGGCCGTGCGACAGGCCGAGGCGCGCGGCCTGACCCTGGTCGCCGCCGTCGGCAACGACGGTCCCGCCGCCCCGCCCCTCTATCCCGCCGCCTATGACGGCGTCGTCGGCGTGGCCCCCGTCGACCGCCGCGACCGCATCCTGCCCGAGGCCGGGCGCGGGCCGCAGGTCGACCTGTCGGCGCCGGGCGCCGACATGGCGGCGGCGGGCGTCGCCGGAAGCTGGGTCACGGTGCGCGGCGCCTCCTTCGCCTCCCCCCTCGTCGCCGGTCTGCTGGCGGGCGAGAGCCTGTCGTCGCTGGAACGCTCGGCCCGCGATCTGGGCCAGCGCGGCGCCGATCCCGTCTATGGCCAGGGCCTCGTCGGCGAGACCCTGCGCACCGCCCCGGACGCCGTCGGCGCCCGCCAGAGACTGGCGAACTGAGAGCCTTGGAAAAAAGTTTTCAGCCGCCGGGATGAAAGCCGGAGGCCCCGTCGTTGGACCTTGTGAGGACGGATCAACCGCCCGCGAAATCGCAAGGAGTTTCCAATGCGCAAGTCCATGATGCTCATCACCGCCGCCGCCTTCACCCTGACCCTGGCGGGCGGCGCACAGGCCCAGATCCTGGGCGGCGGCGGCGGCCTCGGCGGTCAGATCGGCAGCGGTCTGGGCGGTGGCCTCGGCGGCGGCCAGATCGGCGGCAACCTGACCGGCTCGGGCATGCTGAACGGCACGGTCAACGGTTCGGGCGTCACCGGCGCCGTGGACCAGACCATGACCCGCGCCGAACGCGCCGCTGCCCGCGCTGAAGCCCGCGCCGCCCAGGCCCGCGCCCGGGCCGAGCGCACCGCCGGCGCGGCCCGCGACCGCGCCACGTCGACCGCCGCCAGCGGCGTCAGCACGGCTCAAGGCGCCGCCGGGTCGGCCGTCTCGACCGCCCAGGGCCTCGGCTCCTCGGCCAGCGGCTCGGCCTCCGGCGCCCTGAACGGCGCGGCCGGCGCCGCCAACGGCTCGGGCGTCTCCGCCTCGGGTTCGGGCTCGGGTAACGGCGCCGGCTCGGCAACCACCCCGCGCGGCCGTCAGAT
>DBBK01000251.1:481-1446 GCA_002292165.1 Brevundimonas sp. UBA986 | reverse complement strand
GGGCTCGGCCAACGGTTCCGCTTCGGCCAACCGCGACGGCGCCTCGGTCAACCTCGGAGCCAGCGCGAACGCCAACGGCTCCAGCCAGCGCCCGCAATCCACGACCCCGAACTAACGGTCGCAGAAACGAAGAAGGCCGCCGGTTCGCCCGGCGGCCTTTGCTTATGAGAGCGTCAGCGTACACCGCTCGTGGATCGTCGGCCGCGCCACGGTGATCCGCGACAGCCCCGGCCAGTCGGGCTTCAGCCGGTCAGCGAACCACAGGCACAGATGCTCCAGCGTCGGCAGCTCCAGACCGGGCTTTTCGTTGAGCAGGCCGTGATCCAGCTCCTCCGCCGCCGCCTTCAGGGCGCGGTCCAGGGCGCCGAGGTCCGCGACCCAACCATGGCCGTCCAGGGTGGTCCCCTTCACGGTCGCCTCGACCTGGAACGAATGGCCGTGCATCCGACGGTAGATGCTGCCTTCGGGCTCGTTGGGGAAGTGGTGCGCCGCGTCGAACGTCGCGGCCTTGGTGATCTCGAACTCGGTCATTCAACGCACGCCAATGTATTTGTGGGTCTGGACGCTGAGCCGCCACTGCGGGTGCGTCAGGCAGTATTCGATGGCCGCCTCGGTGTTGGCGGCCTGGTCCGGTCCGTCCATCGGCTGCAGCCAGAAGCGCTCGAAATCGAGCCCCTCGAACCGGTCGGGTTGGGCCAGGGCCTGCGGATAGACCAGCTTCAGNNGCTGACGCAGATCCAGTCGATGCCCTCCGGCGCGGCGACCGTGCCGTTGGTCTCGACGGCAATATCGAAGCCGCGCGACTTGAGCGCCGCGATCAGCGGAGCGTCCAGCTGAAGCAGGGGCTCGCCGCCGGTGCAGACGACCAGACGCGGATCGCCCTCGCGGCCGCGCCAGAACGAGGCGACGTGATCAGCCAGCATCTCCGCATCCGCAAACTTGCCGCCGCCGTCGCCGTCCACGCC
>DBBK01000251.1:0-432 GCA_002292165.1 Brevundimonas sp. UBA986 | reverse complement strand
TCCACAGATTGCAGCCGGCGAAGCGGAGGAAGACGGCGGGCCGTCCCGCCTGTCCACCCTCGCCCTGCACCGTCAGGAAGGCCTCCTTGACCGCATAGGTCATCCGGCTACGGCCTCGTTCGACCACTCGGCATAGCCGGCGGCGCGCAGTTCGCAGGCCGGGCAGGTCCCGCAACCGAAGCCCCAGACGTGGCGGTGCGACCGGTCGCCGAGATAGCAGGTGTGGCTCTCCTCGACGATCAGCTCGACCAGCCTCTGGCCGCCCAGCCGCTGCGCCAGAGCCCAGGTCTGGGCCTTGGTCAGGGCCATCAGGGGGGTGTCGATCGGCACGGGCTTGTCGAGACCCAGAGTCAGGGCGCTGGACATGGCGTCGATGGTCGCACGGCGGCAGTCGGGATAGCCCGAGAAGTCGGTTTCGCACATGCCGCCGAC
>DBBK01000254.1 GCA_002292165.1 Brevundimonas sp. UBA986 | reverse complement strand
AGGCTCCGGGCTTCTGAACACCCGCTCTTCGGCCAGTGGCCAAGGGTATTCCGCGACGCTGAGCCGCACGCCGTCGAAAGGCGCCCTCGGCTGGCGCGCGCAGGTGTGGCGGCGCGAGAGCGATTTTTCCAACGCCTCCGCCTCCGTCGCGGCGGACCGGTCGGCCACCACCCCGGCCAACGATCAGTACGCCACCCCCGCCACCGGCTGGGGCGCCAACCTCGCCCTGCGCCAGAGCGCCCTCGATCTGTTCGGCGGCCGGCTGGAGTGGGAGCTGGGCGCCGACGCCCGCTATGCCGAGGGCGAGACCCAGGAGCGGTTCAGCTGGTCCGCCCCGCTCAACCGCTTCACCCGCGACCGCTATGCGGGCGGCGAGACCTCCGTCGTCGGCGGCTATGCGGAGGGCTCATGGACGGGCGGACCCTGGCTGGTCGCAGGGGGCCTGCGTCTGGATCAGTGGAAGAACGCCGACGGCCATCGGCTGGAGCTCGACCGCGCGACCGGCGCCGCCCTGCTGGACGAAACCTATGCCGACCACTCCGGTGAAGTCACCTCTGCAAGGGTCGCGGTGCGCCGCGACCTCGGCGCAGGATGGGCCGCCCGCGCCGCCGCCTATTCCGGCTTCCGGCCGGCGACGATCAATGAGCTGCATCGCCCGTTCCGGGTCGGCAACGACATCACCGAATCCAATCCCGATCTGGAGCCCGAGCGGCTGCAGGGGATCGAGACCGGCCTGTCGTGGGACCGCGAGACGACCACCTTCGGCGCCACCCTGTTCCGGAACCGGATCGAGGACGCCATCGTCAATGTCACCATCGGGACCGGCCCTGGCGTCGTCGCCGCCCTGCCCCGCGGCGGCTTCGTGCCGGCCGGCGGCGTCCTGCGTCAGCGCCAGAACGCCGGGACCATCGAGGCCACCGGGATCGAGCTGAACGCCCGACAGCGCCTCGACCGCGTCACCCTGACCGCCGCCGTCAGCTGGACCGATGCGGAGATGGACGGCGGGACTTCCGCGCCCCGGCTGACCGGCCTGCGCCCCGCCCAGGCGCCGGAATGGAGCGCGACCGCCGGGATCGACTGGCGCGCCACCGACCGCCTGAGCCTGTCCGGCCGCGCCCGCTACGAGAGCGCCCGCTTCGACGACGATCTGAACAGCCGGACGCTGAACGCGGCCCTGACGCTCGACGCCCGCGCCGACTACGCCCTGAAGGACGGCGTCACCCTCTACGCCGTCGCCGACAATCTGTTCGATGAGGATGTCGAGGTGTCGCAGACCGCCGACGGCGTCGCCGGCTACGGCCCGCCCCGGACCCTGCGCGCCGGGATCAGTCTGAACTGGTAAGGAAAAGGGTCGCAGGAGATCGGTTTCGTATCCCGATCTATTGCAAATCGTTCGCAAGATATGGCACAGCCACGCCGTGACCGAAGCCACCACAAACCCGCGTTCCAAAACGCCTGAGAAGACCGCCGAGGCCGCCAAGGCGAAACCGCCGGCGATCAACAAGGCGCGCGCCTTCTGGCTGAAGCAGTTGCACACCTGGCACTGGATCTCGGCGGGCCTGGCCCTGGCCGGGATGATCCTGTTCGCCGTGACCGGCATCACCCTGAACCACGCGGCCCAGATCAAGGCGACGCCCGTCGTCTCCGACCAGACCGGAACCCTGCCCGCGCCGCTGCTGACCCGTCTGGCCGAGATGCCTGAGGAGACCGCCGCCCCCGTCCCGCCCGCCGTGGCGCGCTGGGCGGCCCAGACCTTCAAGGCCAATATCGGCGGCAAGCCGACCGAGACGACCGCCGAAGAGGTCTATGTGGCCCTGGCCATGCCCGGCGGCGACGGATGGCTGACCATCGACCGTGCAACGGGTGAGGCCCAGTACGAAGTCACCTCGCAAGGCTGGGTCGCCTACATCAACGATCTGCACAAGGGCCGGAACACCGGATCGGTCTGGTACTGGTTCATCGACGTCTTCGCCGCCGCCTGCATCGTCTTCGCGGTGACCGGCCTGACCCTTCTGTGGCTGCATTCGCGCAGCCGCCCCATGACCTGGCCGCTGGTGGGTCTGGGTCTGCTGATCCCCGTCATCATCGCCCTGATTTTCGTCCACTGATCCTCCCCTCATTGACCGAGTAACACGATGCGCCTTCTCCCCGCCGCCGCCCTCGCCGTCACCGCGGCCTCCGCCGTCGCCGCCCCGGCCATGGCCGCCGACCTGACCGTGACGATCGAGATCCCCCGCCTGCCGGTCGCCGCCTATCACCGCCCCTATGTCGCCGTCTGGATCGAGAATCCGGCCGACCAGAGCACGGTGCGCACCCTGGCCGTCTGGTACGAGCAGGTGAAGCCGGACAACGAGGGCCAGAACTGGCTGAAGGACCTGCGCACCTGGTGGCGCAAGGGCGGCCGCGCCATGCGCATGCCCGCCGACGGTGTCTCCGGCGCCACCCGCGCCCCGGGCCGTCAGACCATCACCATCCCCGCCGCCCGCCTCGCCGGGGTCGCCGCCGGCCAGTACAACATCGTCGTCGAGGCGGCCCGGGAACAGGGCGGCCGCGAGGTCGTGCGCGTGCCCTTCCGCTGGGGCGCCGCGAACACCGGCCGCGTCGCCGGCTCCACCGAACTGGGCGCCGTCTCCGTCGCCGTCAGCCGCTAGAAGGAAGCCACAGACATGAACCGCCTCAAAACCGGCGCTGCCGTCTTCGCCCTGATCGCCGCCTTCGCCGCGCCCCTGTCGGCCCAGGCCCACCGCGCCTGGATCCTGCCCTCGACCACCAGCCTGTCGGGCACGGACGGCTGGGTCGGCTTCGACGCCGGCATCTCCAACGGGGTGTTTGACGCCGACCACGCCGCCATGCGTCTGGACAATCTGCGCGCCACCGCGCCGGACGGCTCCAATGTGCCGCTCGAGCACCCGATGCAGGGCCAGTGGCGCTCGACCTTCGACGTCCACCTGACCAAGCCCGGCACCTATCGCGTCGGCAGCGTGTCCCAGACCGCCAACGCCACCTGGACCCTAAACGGCGCGCCCGGCCGCTGGCGTGGCCCGGCGACCGAACTGACCGCCAACATCCCGGCGGGCGCGACCGACGTGGTCTCGGCGATCAACTCCAACCGCCTGGAGACCTTCGTCACCCTGGGAGAGCCGACCAGCACCGTCTTCCAGCCGACCGGCCAGGGCCTCGAGATGGTCCCGACCACCCACCCGTCCGAACTGGCCGTGGGCGAGGCCGCGACCTTCCAACTGCTCAAGGACGGCGCCCCCCTGGCCGGCGCCGACGTCACCATCGTGCGCGGCGGCGTCAAATATCGCGACGCCCCGGAAGAGATCGCGGTCAAGACCGGCGCCGACGGCAAGTTCTCGGTCACCTGGCCCGAGGCCGGCATGTACTGGATCAACACCGTCAACCGTCCGGGCGGCGCGCCCCAGCGTGAGGGCGGCGAAGGCCCCCGTCCGGAAGGTCAACGTTCGGCCGGTGGCGAAGGTCGTGGTCCCGGCGGCGGCGAAGGCCGCGGCATGGCCGGCCCGCCGACGCCCTCGGCAGCCTACACCGCCGTCGTGGAAGTCCTGCCCTGACCTTCAAGGGGTCAAAGGGAGCGCCGCCGCCGATCCTGATCGGCGGCGGTTCGCCGTCTCAAGAGGACGGTGAGGACAACCGCGTCCTGATCCCGCCGATGAGCGCTCCGCCCTCGCGACCGCCCAGCGACATCGTCTGGACTCTGGGCGGCGAGACCATGGGCACCGGCTGGTCGGCCCGGGTCGTCGCGCCTCCCGGCGTGGAAAAGGAAGCGCTGGACGCCGCCATCCGTCAGGAGCTCGACGCCGTCGTCGCCGTCTTCAGCCCTTGGGAGCCCGCCAGCGAGATCAGCCGCTTCAACGGC
>DBBK01000111.1 GCA_002292165.1 Brevundimonas sp. UBA986 | reverse complement strand
ACGGTCAGGAAGCCGTTGTGCATCCAGTAGCGGCTGTATTCGGCCGGGGCCTGATCGGCGTGGGCGTGGCCGTGGGCGCAGACGCCTTGCGCGATCTCGTTCTCATGGTGGGGGAAGACCAGGTCTATGCCGCCACCGTGGATGTCGATCGGCAGGCCGAGCGTCTCCTCGATCATGGCCGAGCATTCGATGTGCCAGCCGGGACGGCCCGCGCCCCAGGGCGACGGCCAGCTGGGCTCGTTCTCCTTGGACGGCTTCCACAGGACGAAGTCGTGGGCGTTCTTCTTGTAGGGGGCGACCTCGACGCGGGCGCCGGCGATCATGTCGTCCAGATTCCGGCCCGACAGGGCGCCATAGGCCGGATAGGCCGAGACGTCGAACAGCACATGGCCCTCGGCGGCATAGGCGCAGCCGGCGTCGATGATCTGGCCGATCTGGGCGACGATGGCGTCCATGTGATCGGTGACGTGCGGGGCGATGTCCGGCGGGCTGACGTTCAGCAGCCCCATGTCGGCCAGATAGGCGGCCTCGTAGCGGGCCGTGATCTCGCCGATCTCGACGCCTTCGCGGTGGGCCTTCTGATTGATCTTGTCGTCCACGTCGGTGACGTTGCGGGCGTAGATGACGTGGTCGGCGCCGTATTCCCGGCGCAGAAGCCGCGTAAGGACGTCGAACACCACCGGCGGCCGCGCGTTGCCGATGTGGGCGTAGTCATAGACCGTCGGACCGCAGACATAGAGGGTCACCCGCTTCGGATCCCGGGGCGTGAACACCCGCTTTTCACGGTGCAGGGTGTCGTAGAGGGAGAGCGTCATGGTGGAGGGCGGCCTTGATCGTTTTCTTGCAGTACGGACTGAACGTCCCATATAGCCGCGAAGCTGTTAAACAGTGTCCGAAGGCGAATGAAGCCGTCTTCGTCGCCTCCCCGTTCGTTTGAGACCGATTTCATGAGTTCGACGCCCGCAAAACCCGTTCTCGTTCCCGGGAACGACATGCCCCTGAAGCCGAGCCGCGAACAGGCGCTGGAGGCCGTGCGGACCCTGATCGCCTGGGCCGGAGACGATCCGACCCGCCCCGGTCTGGTCGATACGCCCAAGCGGGTCGTGGACGCCTATTCCGAATGGTTCGAAGGCTATGACGCCGATCCGGCCAAGGAGCTGTCGCGCACCTTCGAGGACGTGACCGGCTATGACGACATGGTCGTGCTGCGTCAGATCGAGGTCGAGAGCCACTGCGAGCACCATATGGCGCCCTTCATCGGCAAGGCCTTCGTCGCCTATATGCCGGGCGAGAAGGTGGTCGGCATCTCCAAGCTGGCCCGCGTGGTCGAGATCTTCGCCAAGCGTCTGCAGAACCAGGAAACCCTGACCAACGACATCGTCGAGGCCATCGAATCGCATCTGTCGCCCAAGGGGGTCGCCGTCCTGGTCGACGCCGAGCACCAGTGCATGACGACGCGCGGCGTGCATCACCGCCACGTCTCAACCGTGACGACCCGCTTCACCGGCGCGTTCAAGTCCGATCCGGCATTGGTTGAGCGCTTCCTGAAACTGGCCCGGGGCTGATCTTCTCGCCCGACGGGCGAAAAGCGACGCGACGGAACCGCCGGGGCGTCGAGACCGCTTTACAAGCGACGCCGGGGACGCCAAGACACCGGTCTGAACATTCAACCGCAGTCCGCCGCGCGGCGGGCCTCGACGGAGACAAGTAAGTATGGCTGGCAAAGTTTCGGGCCCCGTCGGCGCCTCGGGCGGCAAGACGATCCAACAGAACTCGGACATCAACGTCACGCCGTTCGTGGACATCATGCTGGTGCTGCTGATCATCTTCATGGTCTCGGCCCCGCTGGCCACCGTGTCGATCAAGCTGGACCTGCCGCCGGCCACCCCGCCGGTGAACCCGGAACAGCAGAAAGAGCCGACCTATATCTCGATCCAGGAATCGGGCTCGATCTTCATCGCCGACAAGCAGACCACCATCGAAACCCTGGCCAACGACGTCTGCGCCGCCGTGGGCAACCCCACCGGTCAGGGCTGCCAGGAAGAGCGCGTCTTCGTCCGCGCCCAGGCCGAGGTGAAGTACAACCAGTTCATGGAAGTCATGAACGAGCTGCAGAAGAAGGGCTTCTTCAAGGTCGGCCTTCTGAACGAAGACATCGAATAGGGTTCGTCCCCATTCGCGAAAAGATCAGGCCGCGCCCTCCGGGACGCGGCCTTTTCTTTGACTAAATGTCGGCTCCACATCTCCCGGCGGAACAAGGGTCCGCCAACCAACTGAGAGGGAGATCGCCATGGCTATGCGTTTTCAGGCTCCGAAGGCCGCCGAACAGAACTCGGACATCAACGTCACGCCGTTCGTGGACATCATGCTGGTGCTGCTGATCATCTTCATGGTCTCGGCGCCGCTGGCGACCGTGTCCCTGAAGCTGGACATGCCGCCGGCCCCGAACACGCCGCTGCCGCCTCAGAAGGACCCGGTCTATGTCAGCGTCCAGGCCTCGGGCGCCCTCTTCATCGGCGACAAGGCCACCTCGATGCAGACCCTGGCCGCCGACGTCTGCGCCGAACTCGGCGGGGGGGCCTGCCAGAACGAGCGGGTCTTCGTGCGCGGCGAGGCCGAAACCTCCTACCGCAGCTTCATGGCCGTGATGAACGACCTGCACGCCCACGGCTTCGAGAAGGTGGGACTGCTGAACGAGGACATCGAATAGGATGCCCCCTGCCCGCACGCTGACGATCGACGCCATGGCCCGGATCGACCTGACGCCGGTCGTCGGCGTCCTGCTGGCCCTGCTCACCATGGTCATGATCACCACGCCGGTGGTGAACACGGCCTGGGAAATGGATCAGTCGCCGCTGGACGGTATGTACGGAGACGGCCCGGCCTGGGACCCCGTCTTCGTCACCGTCGGGGCGACCGGCGGGCTGATGATCGGCGGAGCGGCCGCTTCGCAAGAGACCCTGGCCCGCGACGTCTGCGCCGCCCAATACGACGCGCGAGGGAGCGAATGCCACCGGCGTCCGATCTTCATCCGGGGCGATACGGAGGCGCGCTACGCCGATATCCTGTCGACGATGCAGGCGTTGAAGGCCGCGGGGTTCAAGGTGGCGTTCCTTCATGAGGACATCGAATAGGGTGACCCACGCCGAACTCCGCGCCCTGCTGTTCGCCCTGCCGGGCGTGGAGGACGGCGTCTCCTATGGCGAGCCGTCGTTCAAGGTGGCGGGCAAATTCCTGACCTGGATCCGGCCGCAACTGGACGACAGCATCGTGGTCCATCTCGACAGCCTCGACGAGCGCGAGCTGCTGATCGAGATGGACCCGGCGACGTTCCACTTCACCGACCACTACAAGGACCACCCGCTGGTGCTGGCGCGCATCGCCAGCGTCGATCCGGACTGGCTGAGGGTCATGCTGGCGCGGCGGTGGCGGAAACAGGCGCCGCGGAGCCTGTCGAAGGCGCATCCGACACTACCGGGAGAGGCTTGACCTGACGCGGGGTCAAGCTGTCATCGTCCGTCCTGAAACAGGACTGACCCCGTGACCGATTCCCCCGAACTGACCACGCGCGACTTCGTCCATGAGGCAGCGGACGGCTATCCGCTGTCGATGCGGCTGATCTCGCATTCCGAGCCGAAGCACGCGGTGCTGGTGTCGTCGGGGACCGGCTTTCCCAAGCGGTTCTATGAACGGTTCGCGCGGCGCCTGGCGGCGAAGGGGGCGGCGGTCCTGACCTATGACTTCCGGGGCATCGCCGGATCGCGGCCCGAGGACCTCAAGGCCATGGTCATGGACTATCCCGACTGGGGCCGGTGGGACATGCCGGCGGCGGTTCAGGCGCTGGAAGCGGCCGCGCCGGACCTGCCGATCCTGCATGTGGGCCACAGCGTCGGCGGCCATTTCGTCGGCTTCATGCCCGAGCCGAACCGCATCGCCCGCCACGCCTTCGTCAGCGTGGGCGTCGGCTATTGGGGCCTGCACCATCGCAGCTACAATCCGCTGGAGCTGTTCTTCTGGCACGGCTTCGGCCCGCACAGCCTGAGGCGGCACGGCTATGTGAAGGGCGGCGGCCTGTGGGCCGGGACCGACCTGCCGCGCGGGGTATTCGAGACCTGGAAGCGCTGGTGCCTGAAGCCCGAGTATTTCGAGGACGAGCTGGGCGATCGGCTGCGGCCCAACGCCTTTGACGCCGTGACCGCGCCGATCACCTCGTGGATCTTCACCGACGATCCGATCGCGACGCCGGTGACGGCCGAGCGGCTGCTGAGGGTCTATCCCAATGCGCCCAAGACGATCCTGGTGCGGACCCCGGCGGATCAGGGCGTCCGGCGCATCGGGCACGAGGGCGCCTTCCGGGCTGGAATGGAGCCGCTGTGGGACGAGATTTTCGACGATCTGGTTGCGCCCGCCGCCTGAGGGCCTAGGTAGACGCCTTCCCCCACCGCAACACAGGCGCGCGCCATGGCCGATCAACCCCGCATCGAAGTCGACGGCCTGTCCATTCCCCTGCTGGGCTTCGGCACCTGGATGCTGGAGCCCGAGGACGCGCGGCGGATGGTCGCCGAGGCCCTGCGCATCGGCTATCGCCACATCGACACGGCGTGGATTTACAAGAACGAGGCGGCGGTCGGCGACGGCATCCGCGACGCCATCGAGGCCGGCCATGTGACCCGCGACGAGGTCTGGCTGACGACCAAGATCTGGGTCGCCCACTTCCATCACGACGCCCTGATCGCCCAGGCGAAGGAATCGGCGACGAGCCTGGGCTTCACCCCCGACCTGCTGCTGTTGCACTGGCCCAAGAAGACGCCGACCTTCGCCGAGACCCTGGGCGCGCTGAACGAGGCGAAGGATCAGGGGCTGACGCGGTCGATCGGCCTGTCCAACTTCCCCTCGGCCGAGTTCCGGCAGGCGCAGGGCGTGTCCAAGGCCAAGCTGGTGACCAACCAGGTCGAGTACCACCCCTACCTGAACCTCGCCCCCCTGCTGGCGACCGCGGACGAGCTGGGCTCGTCGATCACCGCATGGTCGCCGCTGGCCCAGGGCAAGATCGCCGACGACCCGGTGATCAACGCCATCGGTCGCGCCCACGGCAAGTCGGCCGGTCAGGTGACCCTGCGCTGGCTGATCCAGCAGGAGGTCATCGCCATTCCGCGCACGACCAAGGTGAGCCGCGCCGAAGAGAGCTTCGACATCTTCGACTTCCAGCTGACCGACGACGAAATGGCGCAGATTCACGCCCTCGCCCGGCCCGACGGCCGCCTCGGCGACTGGCTGGACCCCGACTTCAAATGGGATCAGACTGACTGAAGCGTCTCTGAAGAAGGCGCGTCGAGGACGTCGCTTCAAGGAGGTCCGGATGGGCGTCGTGCTGGAGTTTCCCGAGGCCGACCCCCGCTATCAGTCGGCGGGGCGGCGATTGAAGCGTTGGCGCGAGGAGCGCGGCGTCGGGATCGAGGCCCTGGCCGAGGCCATCCACGCCAGCCCCGACGTCATCCGCCGGTGCGAGGCCGGACGCAGCCGTCTGGACAGCGCCCAGCTGGAGGCGGCCACCCGGGCCCTGCACCTGCCGCTCTGGGCGCTGGTGTCTGACGTTCCCGCCTACTGATGCAGAATGCCGCGCGGATCTGGCGCATCGCCTTTTCGGCCATCGGCTGCACGGCCATCGCCTATCAGTGGTGGGCCGCGGTGTTCGGCGGGATGAGCAGCTCGCCGCTGGGCAGCACGGTCGTCTATTTCAGCTTCTTCACCACCCAGACCAATGTGCTGGCCAACCTGATCTTCATCGCCCCCGCGCTGGCGCCCAACACGCGCATCGGGCGGTGGACGGCGAGTGAAGGCGTCCGGGCGGCGGTGGCGATGTATATCGCTGTGGTCGGTCTGGTGTTCCACTTCATCCTCAGCGCGACGTGGCAGCCGGAGGGGCTGGCGGCGCTGGGCAACTGGGTCGTCCACTACATCATGCCCGCGGCGGTGGTGCTGGACTGGCTGCTGTTCACGCCCAAGGGGTGGCTGCGCTGGATCGACCCGGTG
>DBBK01000253.1 GCA_002292165.1 Brevundimonas sp. UBA986 | reverse complement strand
GCGCGGCCCGGGCATCGTCCATGCTCTCCAGCGCGAGGACGCCGTCCGTGAAAGCGCTCGCCCCGACCGCACCCTGACCGTCGGTCCGCGACGGCGCCAGTCCAACGCCAGCGCCTGGTCCGTCGAGGCCGTCTGGCCCGAGGGGCAGGTCGCCAACACCTTCGTCGCCCTGCGCTGGGACGATCTGGTCCGCTCGCGCTGGGACCGGACCCTGACCGGGCAGGCGAGGGGCCTCATGCGCTGGGTCTCCGCCTATCTCCGCACCGGCGCGATGGAGGCGCTGGTCGGCGCCTCGCGCACCATGGCCATCGGCGCCCTGGCCCTGCCGGTCGTGGTCGCAGCCTTCCTGCTGGCCGGGCTGATCGTCACCGTCGCCGTCGGCTTCGGTCTGGCCGCCGTCGCCGCCGCCTTCGGCCTGCCGCCCTGGCTCGGTCTGGCGGCTCCGGGCCTCCTCCTCCTCCTGCCGGACCTCTGGCGGCGGCTGGATGCGAAGGTGAACCTCTGCTGGCTCGGCCGCGGTCATCTGCACATGGTGGAGCTGTCGCAAGGCGCGATCCCCAGCCTCGACGCCCGTATCGACGCCTTCGCCGATCGCCTGCTTCATGAAGCGAAATCAGGCGATTGGGACGAAATCCTGATAATCGGTCACAGCTCAGGCTCCATCCACGCCGCCGACCTGACCGGCCGCGCCTTGCAACGCGATCCCACGCTCGGCCGGGTCGGTCCGGGTGTCGCCCTGATCACCCTGGGCCACTGCATGCCCGGCTATTCCATGGTCGGCCCGACCCCCGTCTACGCCGCCGCGCTCGCCGCCCTGGCCGAGGCTCGCCAGATCCGCTGGCTCGACATCACCGCCGCCGCCGATCCCGGAGCGGGCGGCGCCTGGTCGCCGCTCAGGCATTCGCCGTACGACGAGGCCCGGGTCGAACGCCGCTCGCCCCGTTTCCACAAGGCCCTGTCGCCCGAGGCCTTCCGCGCCCTCAAGGCCGACCCCATGGCCTACCATTTCCAGTATATGCGGGCCTGCGACGACCCCGCCGTCTATGACTGGACCCGGCTGGCCTTCGGTCCCGACGCCTTCTCCAGAGCGGGCGCCCGATGAGCCATTTCATCCCGCCCAAGCCCGCCGCCCTGTCCGAGAAGCCCGGCCTGATCGCCCGTATCCGCGCCAGCGTTCGCTCCAGCCTCGCCCTGTTCCAGGCCGGCAGCTACGACGGCCTCGCCGTCAGCCGCTTCTCCATCCCGACCTTCCCAAGCCTGAAACGCCGCTGGCTCTACACCGTCCGCGATCCGGCCCAGGTGCGCGAGATGCTGGTCGCCCGCCCCAACGACTTCCCCAAGAGCGTCATGATGGGCCGGATGCTGCGCAGCCTGACCGGCGACAGCATCTTCACCACCAACGGCGCGGTCTGGCGCCGCCAGCGCGACCTGATCGACCCGGCCCTGGAGCAGGCGCGCATCAAGGAAAGCTTCGAGCGCATGCGTCAGGCGGCCGACGCCGCCCTGATCGACCTCGAGGCCCGCCGGGCCCGCGACCCGGTCGTGCCCGTCTGTGACGCCATGACCCATTTCGCGGCCGATGTGATCTTCCGCACCATCTTCTCCGAGCCGATCGAGCCCCGGTCAGGCCGCCGCGCCTTCGCCGCCTTCAAGACCTTCCAGACCCTGGCCTACGCCCACGGCATGGTCCGGCTCAGCGGCCTGCCGACCCTGGTCTTCCCGGGCACGCTTCCCGCCATGTTCGCCGCCTGGCGCATCCGTCAGGTCATGAAGGAACCGCTCGATCGCCGTCTGGCCGCTCATTGCGCCGGCGCCCCGCCGGTGAACGACATCCTCGGCACGCTGCTGTCCGGCGGCGCGGGCCAGAAGGGCGGCTGCTTCTGCCCGCGCGAGCTGCTGGACCAGATCTGCATGATCTTCCTGGCCGGGCACGAGACCTCGGCCGCCGCCATGGCCTGGGCCCTGTATCTGCTGGCCAACAGCCCCGAGGATCAGGAACGGGTCCGGCGCGAGGTGCTGGACGCCGCCGGTGACGGCCCGCTGGAGTTCGCCCATCTGCGCCGCCTCGACTTCACCCGCGATGTCTTCCGCGAGGCCATGCGTCTCTATCCGCCCGTGGCCTTCGTCGCCCGCGACACCACCCGGCCCGAATGCCTCGGCAAGCGCGAGGTCCAGCCCGAGAGCGTGGTCTTCATCGCCCCCTGGCTGCTCCACCGCAATGCCGCCCTGTGGACGGCGCCCGACGAATTCCGCCCCTGCCGCTTCGCCACCGAGGAAGGCCGCGCCTCCGCCAAATCCGCCTTCCTGCCCTTCAGCATGGGCGCCCGCGTCTGCCCCGGCGCCGCCTTCGCCGTGCAGGAAGGCGTGTTGATGCTGGCCATGGCTGTGAGGCGGTTCGACCTTGAACCCGTCCCGGAGCGGGCGCCCGTGCCCTACGCCAAGATGACGCTGGGCTCGGCGAACGGTATCCATGTGAGGATGCGGATGCGCTCCTGATCTTCAGACGACCACGACGAGAGGAAGCAGGCGGGTGACACCTAACCCGCGCAATGCCATGCTTTTGGACATGAGAGGGCTGAACCCATGATCGCTCTGGCGCTGACACTGGCCCTGCTCGGGCAGAGCGCCGACGAAACGGCCTATGTTGAGCAGGTTCGTGGCGCCTTACGCGCCTGCGGCGTGATCAGCGAACCGGGACGTCTCGAATATGACGATGAGCTCCAGGAGTATGCCGTCTCGCTTGACGGCCCCGAAGTGGATGAGACCGTCGCCCGGTGTCTGGCCAATACGCCTTTACTCGACAGCCTGACGCTGACTTTCGCGGACCCGCATCTGACGGAAATTCATTCCCGCGCCTTTCTGGCGAGGCCGAACATCAGGGCGGCCTATGTCGAAATGGCCGAGCGCCAGCGAACATGGCTGAAGGATCGGGGGCTGCTGGATACGAGGCCTCTTCCCGACCCCGGACAGCCGCTTTCCACCTACACTGCCAAGGTTGAGGCCCATTGCGGTGTGCCGCCCGGGTCGATGCTGGCGGCGGATGACAAGACGCGGGGCCTGTCTCTCGTCGGTCGGGGCTTGCCTTCGGACATGAAAGGTCAGGATCAGATGATGTGCGTTTTCACCGTCGTTACCCTGGCCATGATGGACGATCCGGCTTCAGGCCTGTCGTTGACCGGCGAAGACTCCGCGCCTTGAGTTTTTTGCGCGAGAAGGGTTTTCAAACGCAACGCTAACCGCCACCTTGCCGGTTCCAAACCGATGAGGATCTCCATGAGCGTCGACGCCCTGTTCCGGCCTTTCCAGGTCAAGTCCCTGAAACTGCCGAACCGCATCGTCATGGCGCCCATGACCCGGTCGTTCTCGCCGAACGGCATCCCGACCTCCGACGTCGCCGCCTATTATCGCCGCCGCGCCGAGGGCGGCGTCGGCCTGATCGTCACCGAGGGCACGGTCGTCGAGCGTCCGGCCGCCCGCAACGACGCCCGCGTCCCGGTCTTCCACGGCGAGGCCCTGCCCGAGTGGAAGAAGGTCGTCGACGACGTTCACGCCGCCGGCGGCCTGATCGCGCCCCAGATCTGGCACGTCGGCTCGGCCCGCGGCCAGGGCGCCGAATGGGAGCCGCTGGGCAAGGTCGACAGCCCCTCGGGTCTCGTCGCCCCCGGCAAGCAGAAGTACGAGCCGATGACCGATGAAGACGTCGCCGATGTCATCGCCGCCTTCGGCGCCTCGGCTCGCGCGGCGAAGGAGATCGGCTTCGACGCCGTCGAGATCCACGGCGCCCACGGCTATCTGATCGACCAGTTCTTCTGGGGCGGTCTGAACGGCCGCGAGGACCGCTGGGGTGGCTCCACCATCGCCGACCGCGCCCGCTTCGGCGCCGAGGTGGTCAAGGCCGTGCGCGAGGGCATCGGCGAGGACATGGCCCTGATCCTGCGCCTGTCGCAGTGGAAGCAGCAGGACTACACCGCCCGCATCGCCGAGACGCCCGAGGGCCTGACCGAGTGGCTGACGCCCCTGTCGGACGCCGGCGTCGACGTCTTCCACTGCTCGCAGCGTCGCTTCTGGGAGCCCGAGTTCGAGGGCTCCGACCTCAACTTCGCCGGCTGGACGAAGAAGCTGATGGGCAAGCCCACCATCACCGTCGGCTCCGTCGGCCTGGACGGCGAGTTCATCGCGGCCTTCGGCGGCGAGGGTTCGAAGCCCGCCTCGCTGGACGGCCTGATCGAACGGCTGGAACGCGACGAGTTCGACCTCGTCGCCGTCGGCCGCGCCCTCCTGGCCGACCCCCACTGGGTCGACAAGATCCGCGACGGCCGCACCGACGAACTCCAGAACTTCGAACGCCAGGCGCTAGGGGTTCTGTACTGATCCTCCCCCAACGGGGGAGGGGGACCGCCCGCCGCTTGGCGGGTGGTGGAGGGGGCTGACCCGGACGCTCCGTTTGCATTGA